>CAYZYE010000257.1:0-4761 GCA_964481205.1 uncultured Anaerolineae bacterium
TGCTCGAATCATTGCACGGATTGGCTTCCCCGGGCACTCGCAACGAGCAAAACCAGGTTTTTCCGGGCCGTCTGGGGGAAGGCGGTGTGCGGTTGTGTTCCACCGCCCGCACCGCAATTCCCCCAGACGGGGGTTTTAGGGGGCATGGTTGCCCCCTAAATTGATTTTGCGCCGGCCAAAGTCAAATGTGTAGGGTGGCTAGTTGTCTGTCCGCTATGATTGTTTCGATCGACTCCAAAGTGCGCTCACGCGATTGCGCATTCGCCGGACAATGCTCGCGAGATCGGGCGGCGCGGGGGCGTGATAAGATGCCTGCAAGATGTTGCGCAGCCGTTTGATGTCCAGCCGGCGAATGATGCGCCCAAAGCGGGCCACCGAAATCGTGCCCGTTTCTTCGGACACGACGACTGCAATGGCGTCTGTTTCTTCGGTCACCCCGATCGCCGCCCGGTGGCGCAGTCCCATCTGCCGGTCCGAAATGGTTCCTTTGGCCAGGGGCAGCACGCAGGCCGCGGCGACAATGCGCCCGTCGCGGATGATCACTGCGCCGTCGTGCAGGGCGGTGTTTTTGAAAAAAATGGTCGCCAGCAGTTCCAGGGTTACGCGGCTATCGATGCGCACGCCGCTCTCAATGTATTCCTCCAGGCCGGTTGCCAGCTCGAGCACGATCAGGGCGCCGTCGCGTTTTTCGGCAAGCTGCGCGCAGGCCTGACATATTTCTGTGATGATCTCTTGATAAGAGACCTCGCGTCCCGGCGGCGTCAGGCTGACTCCGGTTCGTCCCAGGCGTTCCAGCGCGCGCCGCAGTTCGGGTTGAAAGATCACCGGTACTGCAACCAATAGCGCGGGCAAAACCTGGCTCACCAACCAGCCAAAGGCTCGAAAAGGCAGCAAGTTGGCGACCAATACGGTGACAATTGCCAGGATTACGGTGCCGCGCAGCAGCTGTACCGCTTGTGTGCCGCGAATGAGATACAAAAACCAGTAGATGATCAACGTGACCAACAAAATGTCCAGTACGTTCCACCAGTTTTCGCCCAGGCGCTGCAAAAACCAACTCAGGTCAAACAACCTTTATTTCCTCCCTGGAACGCCGCCATCCGAGCGGTTCTCATTGGGTGTGTTTCGTTGGATGCAGAGATTGCCTTGTGTTTGCGAATATTTGCGGTGTGCATTGATGCTTTATTTCTTTGCGTTTTCTGCGGTTGGCAGGTGTGCTGGGGGTTTTTCAACACGCTTCCAGGCCGTCCTTGGACGACAAAATGCAGAATATATGGCCGGTTTGCCATATACCCTGCATCTCGGCGCCGGGCATGTCGTCACTTGTTCTTGATTTGAGCCAGCAGTCGTTTATATTGATTTACATCGTCCGGCCCCAACCGGATGATCGCCTGCACGGTGCGCACGGCGTCTGCCGCTTTGCCGGCGTCGACTTGATGTTGGGCAATGGCGTCCAACTCGGCGATGGCGCCGTGATTGTTTCGCATGTCGAGATAGACTTTGGCAAAGCGCATGCGCAGGGGGATGTTTTGCGGATGCACCGCAACCAGGTCTTTCATCGCCGCGACGAGTTTGTCAGGCGCGTGTTTGGCTTTGTAAAATTCAACCAGTTCATCGACCTCGCGCAGCGCCTGGGTGTTCTGGCCCAATTTGAAATACAGGTCGGCCAGCAGGGTGCGCGCTTTTTCGTCCCCCGGTTCGACTTGTTTGATCCGTTGATAGATGCGCAGCGCCTGTCGCCAGTCTACACGTTGCGCATAAATATCACCGATGCGGTGTAAAATGTTGACGTTCCAATGACGCGCCGGGTCGCCATGCGATGCGTATTTTAGCGCCTGGTTGTATTGCTCGATTGCGCGGTCCGCCTGCGCCAATTGATAATACGCATCGGCCATGACAATATATTGTTCGATCAGCTGGTCGTATTGCCGGGCCGATTTCAAGATGCCGATCAATTTTTCACGCATCTCGATGTCCATAGGCGCAATGTTGAGCGCCTTGCGGTACACATTGATCGCACGGTGCAGGTCATTGCGCACTTGATAAGTTTGGGCAATGACCGCGTATTTTTGCGCCGCTTCTTTGGGGCGATCTTCTTTGACCAGCAAGTCGGCCATACAGATGTGGAGCGGCAAATAGTAGGGCGCCTGCCGGATCGCGCCCAGGCATTCTTCCAGGGCAGAAAAGAGCAAATTGTGGGTGGCATACGCTTGAATCCGAACCATCGCCTCCATGGCCGGCTGCGCTTCCGGCTCGGTCAGCATTTCGCCCAACGCCACCACGACTCCTTCTTGGGAGAGGCTGTCCAGCTGTTCTCGCGCGCGCACGATCCGCTCGCGCCATCCCTTGGCGCTCAAAAACTCGACAATCGAGCGCGCAAAGAGCTGCGTGGCCGGCGAACCGTTCCGCGATGCATGCTCTTGACGTAGTTGACGATACGCGGCGTTCAATTCAGATGTCTGGCTCGAAGGCACGGTTTGCGAATCTACCAGGCGCAGTGTTTCCAGCAGGTACGGCAGTGCTTTCGACGCTTTGCCCCAACTGTAATAACACTCGCCGACGGCAAAATTGGCGCCAAGGACGAGATCAGGCTCGGAAATGACTTTGCTCAACAGCTCGATGGCTTGTTCAAAGTTTTGTTGTTCTCTAAAGAGAAGCCCCATGTTAAAGTGGATCGCCGGCGTATCGGCGCCCATATCGAGCGCGCGCATGTACGCATTGAGCGCCTGCTCGACCAGCCCGCGCGTCTGCAAGTCGGCGGCTTGGGCGAGCAGCATATAGGTCTGCATTTGGCCGGGGTCGAGGTCGTCGGCAAAGAGTGCCTCGGCCAGTTGCGCGAGCGATCGCCGCAGGACGAGGTCGGCCGGTGAAACACGTTCGTCCTGGTCCAACAAGGTTGCGTCTTTGATCTCGATATCCTCAAAGACGACAAAGCTATCCAAAGATCGTTTTCCTTCGGCGTCGGGTTGTAACCGCGCCGTCGGGCCGTCGGGCAGAGGCAGGCCACGTTTCAGGGCTTCGAACATTTCGTCGGCTTCGACGTTGCGGGGATCGAGCCGGGTTGCTTCTTGCGCGCAGTCGGTGGCCTCGTCGAATTGGTTTTGCCGCGCCAGGACGCGCGCCATAATCAAATAGTGCCATGCGGCTTTGCGTTTTTCACCCTGATCTTGATAGGCCCGAATCAAGTTGCGGTGGGCGTCGAGGTTTTCGGGGGCCAGCACGGCGGCTTTGTGCCACAAGTCGATGGCCTGGGTCATGTCGCGCACGCGGACGGCCGCTTCGCCGGCCAGAACATACGCGCGCGCGGCCGCAGACAGCTGCGCCAGGCGTTCGTACACATAGCCCACGCGCTGAATGACTTCGGGATTTTCTTGCGCCAGGTTGGCCGCTTTTTTGTACACGTCCAGGGCTTTGGCCAGCTGCCTGGTTTCGACATAGGCCAAACCCAGCCCGGTCAGCCCGGCCACATCTTGAGGGAACTCGGCCAGCGCCTTTTCGTATTCTTCAATGGCCCGGGGCCACTTGGTTTCCCAGGCCAGGTTTGCGGCGCGTTTCATCGCCACATCATAGGCCCGTCTGTTGCCCGCCATTGTACACCTCCTGACAAAAAACCTCGCCTGTGGTTATGTCGATACTAGCCCATCAAAATCGCCAAAACGGCTTTTTGCGCATGCAAGCGGTTTTCGGCTTCTTCAAAGATCACCGAGTTGGGCGAATCCGCGACCTCGTCGGTCACTTCTTCGCCGCGATGTGCGGGCAGGCAGTGCATAAACAGCGCGTCGGGCCTGGCGTGCGCCATCAATTCGCTGTTGACCTGGAACCCGGCAAAGTCACGTTTGCGTTTTTCGGTCTCTTGCTCTTGCCCCATGCTGGCCCAGACATCGGTGTACACGACATCGGCGTCCTCGACTGCCGCCGCCGGGTCGTTGGCGATCGTCAAGGTTGCGCCGCTTTGTTTGGCCGCTTCGTTGGCCAGCCGGACCACGGCCGGATGTGGTTCGTATCCCCTGGGCGATGCGATGACCGTGTCGATGCCCAGTTTGGCACCGATGAACAGCAGCGAGTTGGCCATATTGTAGCCGTCGCCGACAAAGGCCAGTTTTTGGCCTTTCACCTGGCCTCTTTTCTCCCACAAGGTGAGCACGTCGCCCAAGACCTGGCATGGGTGGCTGAAATCGGACAGCCCATTGATAACCGGCACCGACGCATACCGGGCCAGCAATTCGATGTTGCGGTGTGCATAGACGCGCGCCTCGATGCCCTGCACGTATCCCGACAGCACCCGCGCGACATCGGCCACGCTTTCTCGTTTGCCCAGCCCAATCTCGCCTGGCGAGAGGTAAAGCGCGTGCCCGCCCAGGTGAACCATCGCCACTTCGAAAGAGACGCGCGTTCGCAGGCTGGGTTTTTCAAAGATCATGGCCAGGGTTTTGCCGGCGAGGAGCGGTTTGTTGCCCCCGGCTTTCCACTCGGCTTTCAGATCGCGCGCCGTGTGCAAAATTTGCCAAATCTCGTCGTCACTCAAATCAGTCAGACAAAGCAGATGTTCCATTTCTTTCTCCTCAAGTCATCGGTCGATACAAGTCATCGGTCGATACAGATCATCGGTCGATACAGATCATCGGTCGATAAATGATGCCATAATGATTGAACCAACTCTTGATTCAGCTATATTATACTCGGAATGATAGCAACCAACAAGTGAACCAGGGCAATTGCATCTAAATTATTTGGGCATGTTTCAAATGGGTTGGGCGTCCG
>CAYZYE010000258.1:0-4724 GCA_964481205.1 uncultured Anaerolineae bacterium
GGCATGGTTGCCCCCTAAATTGATTTTGCGCCGGCCAAAGTCAAATGTGTAGGGTAGCTAGATTCGAGTTGAATGATGAACCACTGGATTCAAGCCAAGCGTCCAAGCGCCCGTGCAGACGGGCGTTTGTGGTTTGTTTGCGCGGTTGTTGTATTGGCGGCGATGGGCGGTTTGTGGTCTGCAACGCTGGCTCGCGTCCTGGCCGAGTTGTGGCCGCGCTGGTTGATCGACTGGCGATCACCGGCCATGTTGGCGCTCGGCGGGACGCTGGGGGCGCTGCTGTTTCTGGCCGGTCTGAGAGTCCGGGGGTGTGTTCGAGGTGAGCCAGGGGCGATCTTGGGCCGTTGGTGGCCGCTGGCGATTTCGGGGCTGTATCTTGCTCAACCGGGCGTCGAACCGCTGTGGGGCGCGGCGGCCTTGATCGCTGGGCTTGGCGGCGTGTGGCGGGCGCGCCGGCCGGCCGAGTGGCAGTGGAATATTGTTGTATTTATTGTTCCTCTTGTACTCTATATCGCCACATTGTCCCCATCTGTCTTGCCCGGCGACAGTGGAGAATTTCAGTTTGTGACGCCCATATTGGGCATTCCACACCCCACGGGCTATCCGCTGTACCTTTTGGTGGGCAAATTGTTCACCTGGCTTCCGTGGGGCAGCGTCGCCTACCGGCTGAATCTGTTTTCTGCCGTGGCTGCGGCGGGCGCGGTGTGGGCCGTTTATCGCGCGTCGCGCGCGTTGGATTTGGGGCGGGCGGCGTCGACGATTGGCGCGGCGATGTTGATGGTTTCGGAGACATTTTGGAGCCAGGCGGTCATTGCCGACAAGTACGCTTTCAACGCTTTTTGGGTGGCCGCGACGCTCTGGCTGGGGCTAGAGTGGCGTAAAACGCGCTCGACCGGGTGGTTGTACTTGTGGGCCGTGTGCGGCGGTCTCAGTTTGACCCATCACCGGACGATGGTTTTGCTGGCGCCCGCCTGGGCGCTGCTGCTCTGGTTTACCGATCGCTCGATCTTGCACCCCGGCTCCAGGGTGGGACGGCGGCTGGCGCTGCTGACTTTGCTGCCGTTGTCATTGTACCTGGTTTTGCCTTTGTTTAGCGCGTTCGATCCCCCATATGCCTATGTCCGCGTCGATTCGGTGCGCGCTTTTTTTGACCTGGTTTTGGCGCGCACGTACCAGAGCGGTTTTTTTCGGGGTGGGTTTGCCGCATTGCCGGGGCGTCTGGTCGAGTTTGGCCGGTTGCTGTGGCGCCAGTTTACGCCGTTGGGGTTGCTGTTGGCGGCAGGGGGCTGGGCGTCGCTGTGGTTTAGAAAACGCCGCGTGGCCTGGGTTTTGTTGGCCGGCGCCGCCGCCGAGGCCTTTTGGGCGCTCAATTATTATGTGCCCAATACGCTGGTTTATTATTTGCCAGTTTATGTGTGGATGGCCGTGTGCATTGGGGGCGCGGTTGAGCAAGGGGCGGCCTGGGTGCGCCGGTCGTTTTGCGGCCGTGGCCGTCGATCTGCCGCGTTGCTGGGATTGTTGGCGATCTCGTTTCTGCCGGCTTGTTTGTTGGTCGCGCGGTTGCCGGGGATGGATCAACGACGGGTTTACGCCGGGGAGGCATTCGACCATACCTATGGGCAAATTGCGCTGCGCGCGGTCGAGCCAAATGCGTTGATCGTCGGCGATTGGCGGCCGGCGACGGTGTTGTGGTATGTCCAGTTGGTGGACGGGCTTGCGCCAACGGCGCAGATCGTTGCCGTCGATTCGTTGGAAGGGCAGTGGTCGGGCTATGTCGAGCAGGGCTTGCGTGAGGGGCGTGCGGTTTATTTGGCCCGTCCGTTGATGGATGCCGCCGGGCAGTACGCTCTGGGGTCGGCCGGGCCGCTGGTGCGTGTGTTTGACGCGCCGCAGAACGCGCCGGATGGATCGCGTTTGCAGCCGCCCGGCCCGAAAACCGGCGTCGGTTTGTGCGGGTTCGATCTCTGGACGACGCCGCCGGGCGCCGAGGGGATGGCCGAGCCGTTCGCCGGCGGGGTTGTCCGGGGCGGCAGCACGCTGCATCTCACTTTGCGCTGGGAAGCGGGGCAAACGATTGCCGGTGATCACGCTGTTGCCGTGCGCTTGCTTGGCGCGGAGGGCAAGGTGGTGTTGGAAAAGCAAAATCGACACCCGGTTGGCGGCGCTTATCCCACGTCGAGGTGGCAGGCGGGGCAAATGGTCGCCGATTATTACGAGTTGGCGCTGCCGCCTTGTTTGCCTTCGGGCGTCTATCGCTTGCAGGCGACGGTCGGCGCGCCGTTTGGGGGCGAGCGCGATTTGTTTGACCTGGGCGCGCTAGAGTTGCAAAAGCCGCTGCGCTGGCCCTATGCCGGGCTAGAGACGCCTATGCGCCAGGCGGTGGGGGCAGACCTGGTGTTGGTTGGCTGCGCTCCGCGTGAACTCGTCGTTGGCGAGCAGGCGACGGTGTCGTTGTTGTGGTTGGTGCGGCGCCGGCCGGCCGATTGGCCGATGTTGGCGTCTGCGGGTCTCGATCAAGATGAGCGCCCGCTTGCCGTCGCCGAAAGGCAGCCGGACCAAGATTGGCGGCCCGGCGCGCTGGTGCGCCAGTCATATCACTTTGCGGTCGATGCGGCGCTGCCCGGCGTGAATGTGTGTCTGGCCGATGATTGTTACGCACTGCCGCTGCGCGTGGTCGAGGCTCCGCCGCCGGTCGCCAATTTTGGCGACATCATTCGGCTGCGCGGTTATGGGTACGAGCAAGACGCGCTCGATCCGGGCGGGATGTTGCGCCTGACGCTAGAGTGGGAGGCGGTGGGGGCGATTTCGGAGCCGTACCGGGTTTTTGTCCACGTGTTGGGGCACAATGGTTTGCCGGTCGCCCAGCAGGACAACGAGCCGGTCGATGGGACGTACCCGACGACACGTTGGCGGCGCGGCGAGCGTGTTGTCGATCGCTATGCCTTTGCCCTGCCCGCCGGGCTGCCGCCGGGCGAGTATCAGGTCGAAGTGGGGCTGTACCGCCTTGCGGATTTTGGGCGGTTGCCGGTGTTGGGTCAAGACCGGCGGGTGCTCGATGACAAGGTGTTGTTGAGTCCGATTGTGGTGAATTGACTATGGATTTACGCTGTGTCAAACGGCGCGGTGGGTTCCATTAACCGCAGTTGGGTTCGAGGCGAGGTTTGGTTTGCTTTTTGCGCGGATGCGGCATAGTTGGTGATCAGCACTTCTTGGTTTAGGACTCGTTTGTTGCCAAGCTTTTTTTTCTTCATTCCCGAAAATGAAGTGACGGCAAAGATATGATATTGGGAATAGAGTTGTCGTACTTGGGGACGGTCGTAAGAGGATAGTATCCATTTACATTTGGTGTGAGCGATCCGTTCTGCCAGTTCTTGATGTTCTTCCCAGGTACGCATATTGTGGGCATAGTTGCATTTGTTTTTTGGATATGGGGGATCGAGATACATTACTGTGGTTGCGCGATCATAGCGATCAATGCACTCGCGCCAATCCAGGTCTTCAATGATGACGGTTCTGAGACGTTCGTAGACGGGCATAATGCGTTTTTTGAGTGTTTTTAATGCCCCGATGAGTCGATTTCCATGTCCGCCATCGGTGACGCTGGTCTGAAAACGCGGGTAATCCAGTTCGCCGCCCCAGCCGGCCATAATGAGGTAATAAAAGCGATGTGCTCGCTGTATATCGTCGAGTTTTGTCGGGTCTGATTCGGCTAAACGGTTGAACTCGGCGCGTGATACAAATTCCCATTCAAAAGATTGGATCAATGCCTCCGGTTTGTGTTTCACGACTTGAAAAAAATTGACCAGTTCGGGATCGATGTCGTTCAAAACCTCGACATCGCTTGGCGGTTTGCCGAACAATACCCAGGCGGCGCCGGCGAAAGGTTCGATGTAACATGTATGTTCCGGTAAAAGGGCAATGATTTGTTTTCTCAAGCGCGATTTGCCGCCCACCCAGCGAATTGGACTGTTGACGGGTTTATATTGATGGTTTTCTAGTTCCACTTGGAGATCGACTCCTTACTATCATGTGTGTCTCTATTAGAGACATTATAACATATCATGTTTTTGTTGTCAAGTTGCCAGTGTCCATTATTATAGTACAGGGGAGCAAATATGCAAAGATTTGGGGAGAAATTGAGACGACTTCGCTCAAGTCGAGGGATGACACTAAAGCAACTGGCAAACGAATTGGGTTATAAGGCGTATAGTCATATCATTGCAATCGAGTTGGGGCAAAAGAGACCTACTGCCGAGTTGGTTCTCAAGGCAGCGTATTTTTTTGACGTAACTACAGACCAGTTAATGAAGGATGAGCTGGAATTGGATTGAAAATGATACGAGCGCCTTGGAGAGGAAAAGATATGATGGCGGTATTTGTTGATCGGTCTCCGACTGCGGTCGAGATCGAACGTCTTCGTCTGATATTGAGTACTTATCAAGACGGAATGGGGCAATGGCTTTCGCCGCTCAAGAACAAGTTGACAGTGCCTGGCTGGCGAGATTTTGAGCGTGCTGTGGCGCTGGCATTTGGAGGTGAAGCGCAAGAAAGCAAAGCGATTTTTGATGTACTCATTCCTGACTCCAGGCGAATGAATGGCTATTATGGTCTATCGTGCAAAATGCGTCGAATGTTGTCACAGGTTGCCAAAACAGGCCAAGTTACAATAGAAGTATCAAACTCGGCGGGCAAGTTTTGGGACGCGATCAAGAAAAGCGGATTGG
>CAYZYE010000259.1:0-4697 GCA_964481205.1 uncultured Anaerolineae bacterium
CTTGGCCCGCCAGCGGTGACTTTAGTCACAAATTAGAATTGAACAGCCCTAGTTGTCACCCCGTGTTTGTGGTATAATAGAGACAACCGCGCAACCCGATCATTCCGAGGTGGACATGCTGATCAACCAAAGCACCGGAAAAACGCTTGCCACGCACATCACCCGCTGCGACACCTTTTGGCGCAAGTTCAAAGGTCTGATGTTTCACCGCAAACTGGACATCGATCAGGCATACGTTTTTGTCTACGATCGCGAGAGCGTTGCCGAAACCACGATCCACATGTTTTTCGTCTTTTTTCCCATCGCCGTGCTGTGGCTCGACGCCCAACAGCGCATCGTCGACACCGTCATCGCCAAACCGTTCCGGCCTTACTATGCCCCCCGGCGGGGCGCACAATATTTTGTCGAATGTGCGCCGGAACTGCTGACCAACGTCCACATCGGCGACACGCTGAAATTTTGAGGACCAAGGTGAAGATTAAAAAAATAGCGACCTCATTTTGGATCGGCATGGCGTGTCTGGCAATGATTGGCCTGGTCGGCGCCATCCCGGCGGCGGCGCAAGGCGGCCAAACGGTTCACACTGTCCAGGCCGGTGAGACGCTGCACCTGATCGCTCAACAATACGGCGTCACCGTCGACGCCATCGTGAGCGCCAATCAACTGTCCGACCCCGACCAGATCAAGGTTGGGCAGCGGCTGATCATTCCCACCGCCGGCGCTGCGGCCTCGACCACCGTCTATACCGTGCAGCCCGGCGACACGCTGGCGCTGATTGCCAGACGGTACGCGACCACCGTCGATAAACTGGCTACGTTGAATCTGCTGACCAACCCCAACTTGATCTATGTCGGGCAAAAACTCTATCTGCCGGCTGCCCAGGCGCCGGCCCCACCCCAAACGACGGGTCAGGTCTATGTCGTCCAGCCCGGCGACACCCTGGCCAACATTGCCGCGCGCTATGGTTTGACCGTGTGGAACATTGCCCAGGCCAACGAGATCGACAACCCCAACGTCGTCCACGTGGGACAGCGTTTGCTCATCCCCACCGACAAAGGGCATTCGAGTTTGCCGCTGCCGTTCTTGTCGGTCAAAATCATCCCGGTGGTCGCCGTTCAGGGGCAAACCGTGCAGGTGGTCATCGAAACGCAAGGCGAGGTCACACTCGACGGCGCGTACAACGACCATCCCCTCTTTTTCGTCGCCAGCCAGGTTGGCGATGTCAGTCAGTACCGCACGCTGATCGGCATCTATGCGCTCGCCAGCCCCGGCCCATATCCCCTGGACTTGAAAGCGCGGCAGGGCGATCAGGTGGTCTCGGTGCGGAACATGATCCAGGTCGTCGAGGGGCGTTTCGGCGTGCAATACCTCACCTTTTCCGGCGAAAAAGCGCAGCTTCTCGCCCCCGACATTGTCGCTCAAGAAGCGAAAAAGGTGTGGGACGTTACCGCCCAGGCGACGTTGCCGCAAAAATGGCAGGCTGCGTTCACCCTCCCTCTGGCCGGCGATCCCGTCGTCAGCGCGCCGTTTGGCATACGTCGCTCTTATGGCGCCGGCCGCCCGCCGACCAGTTTTCACAGCGGCGTCGATTATGGCGTGCCGGAAAACACACCCGTCTACAGCCCGGCCGCCGGCCGTGTCGTCCTCGCCGAGGCGCTTCAGGTGCGCGGCAACGCCGTGATCATTGACCACGGGCGGGGCGTGATGAGCGGTTACTGGCACCTGGCGCAGATCAATGTCGTCGTCGGCCAGGAGGTCAGCGCCGGCGACGTACTGGGACTGGTCGGCAGCACCGGCTTGTCGACCGGCGCGCATCTGCACTGGGAAATGCGTATCATGGGAGTCCAAGTCGATCCCCGGCAGTGGGTTCAGGAAAACATTCACTGAGAAAGGAGAGAAAAATGAAATGTCCTCATTGTGGCGCTTTTGTACCGGAAGGAGACCTCTTTTGCGGCGAATGTGGCAAACCGGTCGCCGCTCAAAAAACGCCCGTCCCGCCGGCGTTTGAACAACCGGCCGCCGTCGCACCCACGGCAGCGCCCAAGCCCAAACGCGCCTTTCCCTGGCTGATCGTCATCGTGGTTGCCATCGGGCTGTGCGTGGTCTGCGGCGGCGGCGGCGCGGCGACGGTTTATTTTATGCGCACGCCCACGCCAACCTTTACCCCGACCCCTCGTCCCACATCGACGCCCACGATCACGCCAACCTTTACCCCCACGCCTTTGCCAACGGCGACCGCCACCGCCACATCTACCGCCACGCCCACCCCGCGCCCAACATTCACGCCGACCAGAGCGGCGACCGCGACCGTGGTTCTGTTCAAGACAAAACCAAAAATCACCTCGTTGACCTTTGCCGCCAGCATCGGCGACAACAATATGCCCCAAGATATTGCCTGGAGCTTTCCGGCCGGCGCGACCCAGGTTTACGGCGTTTTCGAATACGCGGACTTTGTCGACATCCGCGAGTATGACGTGAAACTCTATCTGAACGGTCAGGACGACCTGTCGGGCACGCTGAAATTACCCGACTCGGACGACGGGAAAACGTGGTTCCGGCGCTTTGCCGAGGACGGCCTTCCGGCCGGTGTATACGACGTCGAGGTTTATGCCGACAATATGCTGTTGGCCGTGTCCAAATTCGTGGTTTTGGGCGGCCCCGCCGACCTGGAAGACGATTTCAGCGATGAAACCAGCGGCTGGAGCACTGTCGAGAACGACACTGCGCACAAGTGGTACGAGAACGCCCGGCTCAATATCCTGGTCAAAAAGGCCGGTTGGACCGTCTACTCGGTCTATGAAGCATCAGAGGACAAATTTACCGATTTTGTCGTTCAGGTCGATGCCCAGGTCGTTCAACTGCCGGAAAAAGGCGTCGAATATGGCATCGTCGCCCGCAGAAACAGCGAATCATATTACCAGGCCGTCATTACCGGCAGCGGCTATGCCAAAATCCGCAAGCACGACAGCGATGGCTGGGCAACGCTCGCCGATTGGATCACATCGGACGCGATCAAGACGGGGGAAAAGGTCGTCAACCGCCTCCGCCTGGAATGCAAAGGCCCCAGTTTGCGCTTTTACGTCAACGATACTCTGGTCATCGAGGCGCAAGACGCTTCTTTTGAGCAGGGGCAGATCGGCCTCTCGACCGGCACGTACAAAGAAGGCCCGCAAGCGCACGTCATATTCGACAATCTGGTTCTCTATGATCTGGACTAGTATTAGACTTGGTGTACAAGCGTTCTGATTTTAAACGGGTGTGTTTCAAATGATTTGGATGTCCGTAGCGTCGCCCCTTGCGGGCGACTACAAAGCAACGAGGCTGCGGATTGGACAAACCCGAAATGTGGCGGCGGAATCCCCATTCCGCCGCTTTGGGAACAGCATGAAACGAACCGTGTTTTATCGAATCCTGGTCTTGTGCTTGCTGCTCGGCGGCTGCGCTTCGCCCTGGTCTACCAAACCCATCGTCAAGATCGGGCTGGTGGCCCCTTTTGAAGGCCGCGACCGCGCGCTGGGCTATGAGGTTCTTTACGCCGTCAAGTGGGCGGTGGGGCAGCGCAACCAGGCCGGCGGCGCAGCGGGATACATGATCGAATTGGTGGCCCTCAATGACGGGGCGCTGGCCGAAAAATCGGCGTTTCAGGCGCGCAAATTTGCCGCCGACGCCGACCTGGTTGGCGTGATCGGCCCGTTTTCCCCGGACACGCTGGCCGCCGCCGCGCCGCTCTACGATCGCCTGGGGCTGCCCCTGATCACCCCGGCAACCTGCGACGCCAACAGCGCGCACGCTTTTTGTCTGGGCGCCGGAGGCGACACGCTGGCCCACGCGCTGCTTGAACGGGCGCCGGACGGCGCGCATCCGGCTTGTCTGCGCACTCGATCTGGCACGTTTGGCGATGTTTTGAGCGCGTCAACGCAGCGTGTCATCAACTTGACCGCCGAGACGAACATCCGAGAACTGGCCCGGCACTTGTATTTGTCGCGCATGCGCCCGCCCAATCTCTATCTGTACGATGGAGACGCCCTGACCGCGGCCGAGCTGCTCATCGAGTTGCGCGCCATCGGTGCAGCGGATCCCTTTTGGGGCGGGCCGTCGCTGGCGCGCACGTCGCTGCCCCAGATTGCCGGTCTCGCCGCCGCCGGGACCTGCTATGCCATCACCGCGCCGCTGTTCGCCGACCTTGCTCCCGGCAGCGCGTTTACCGCCGGCTATAGCGAACGGGCCGCAATTTCGCCTGGCCCGTGGGCGGCGCTGGCCTATGACGCGACCGTTCTGTTGCTGGATGCGCTGGAACGGGACATTCGGGCCAATGGCGCCCCATCTCGCGGCGGGGTAGCGCTCCGGTTGGAGGAACTCGCAGGGCCGGACGGCGCGCCCATTTTCGAGGATCGGCATCGACGCCAGGCCCGCGTGGCGATCTATTGCTACCGCGCCGGCGCGGCGTATCCGGGGTATATGGAGAGGTAAAGGCAAAACGCCCCCAGGGCTGTTCAATTCTACAATCCAGCGGTTGAAACCGCGTTGGGTGAGCCGTTGGCTGGTCGTCCCCCTACGGCGACGAGTCCTCACCAGCGGTGGCGTCCACGCAGGTGGGACGCCCGGCCTTGGCCCGCCAGCGGTGACTTTAGTCACAAATTAGAATTGAACAGCCCTAAAAACGCCCCAGGCCGGAACCCGGCCTGGGGCGTTTGACA
>CAYZYE010000260.1:0-4664 GCA_964481205.1 uncultured Anaerolineae bacterium
CACGCCGCCAATCCAGACAAAACAACGATATGATGAGCGCAGTATACGCCGCATATCGCGCGACATCGGGCGCAGCAGCAAGTCGAGGCCGGTGGCGGCCAGTATGGCGATGCCGAAATCGAACATAAAGATGGCGCGCGCCGGCACGCGCAGCTGCCTAAAAAACGGGAACAGGGCATAGCTCCAGCCGTGCAGCGCCGTGTATGACCCCATGGCCGTCAAAAAGCCGAACGCGCCCAAAATCGGCCAAAAGCGCGCGCCGGTATGGCGGCGCCAGGTCGCGGCGACGGCGATTGCCGCCAACATCAACGGCAAAATGCCCACATAACCCATCTCGGTACGCAGCCACGGCCCCCAAAACGGCCCCGTACCGCGCCCAAAAAAGCCCGGCGCAAACAAACCCAGCAACCCCGCCGGCGGAATGGCAAACTCGCTGGCTTGAGGGTAGGTCATTTCGGCGCGGACGGTGTACTGGGGCAGGTCGAACGCCGGGATCAGCGCCAGCGCCGACAGTCCAAAGGCGATGAGGCCAGTGATCGCCAGTTTGCCCAGGTGGGTCAGGATGGTTTTCCAGCCGGCCCGGCGATCGACGTAAACGCAAAACAGCGTGTACAGCCCCAGCGAGATGCCCACATACAGGAACATTTGGGCGTGCCCGGCCAGCGCGGCGACGCCCAATACGACGCCGCTCCACCCCGCCCAGCCCCAGGCCCGTTCTCGCAGCGCGCGTCGAAAGCAGAGCAACGCCAGGGGCAGCCATGCGGCCGTGGCAATGATGTTCAAGTTGCCGAGGTGGACGATGAACAGGTCGCTGAACATATAGGCGACTGCGCCGGCGACGGCGGCGATGCGCCCGATTGGCGCGGCCCGGCTTGCCGAGGGCAGATCGCGCAAGAGCAGGTAGGTGAACAGTCCGGCGAGAAAGACGTGCGTCACCGCCATCAGCTCGACGGCCTGGTAGGTGAGCGTTGGCGTCAGGAAAAAAAACAGCCAGTTGAGCGGGTAAAACAACCCCGACTGATTGTCGGCGGCAAAGGGCATGCCCAGATAGAGGTGCGGGTTCCACAGCGGTATCAGGCCACGTTTGAGCCAGCGCGCGGCAAAGGCGTAAATGGGATAGATAAAAGAGGACAGGTCGCCGCCGCCTTTGGGGATCCAGGTCGTGGTGAAAAAGAGCGGCCAAAAAAAGGCAATGGTGGCCAATACCAACGCGCCGACGGCCAACACGTCTCGATGGTGATCGCGGCGGAGCACGCTGCGCCGGTGCAGCCAGCAGGTCAGGCCATAGATCGCTCCCCAGAGTATACAAACTTGGGCCAGGCCGGTCAAACCCAACATCGTGTACCCCTCAGCCGCGCCAGATCCACAACATTCCAATCAAAGAACACAGCGTGCCCAACAGCGCGCCCAGGAAAACCTGAGTGGGTGTGTGTCCCAACAGTTCCTTGAGTTTTTCCTCGTTGATTGGATGACCCTGAAACAGTTCTTCGACGATCTGGTTGAGGATGGTGGCGTGATTGCCCGCCGCCCGGCGCAGTCCGGCGGCGTCGGTCATGACGATAATGGCAAAGCCCAACGCAAAGGCAAAAAGCGACGAGTTCAGGCCGTCTCGAAAAGCGATCGCCGTGGCCATCGCGCACACATAGGCCGAGTGCGAACTGGGCATCCCGCCTGTTGCGCTCAACCAGCGCCAATCCCATTGTTTGTCTTTGAAATAATAGATCAATACTTTGGTGCCCTGAGCCAGCACCCAGGCGATGGTCGAATAAACGAATATCGGGTTGCTAAACAAGGCTTTCATTGTGGTTCCTGCGCATCATCGAGCAGCTGCGCAACCCGCAGTTCGGCTTGATCGAGTTGTGTCTGGCACAAGGCCGCCAACGTCTGGCCGCGTTCGTAAAGCGAGATCATTTCTTCGAGGGTCAATTTGCCGTCCTCTAGCTGTTGGACGACCTGTTCGAGTTCTTGAAATGCGGTTTCAAACGGTATCTCTGACATCGTGTTCCCCTAATCTCGATACGGTTCAGTTGGACGCCCACAATGACGCCCACAAGGGGCTATGCTACGTTTATCTAAACCGTGTTGCCCTTACCTATATTTTTATTCGACGCGCGCCGCAAACTCGCCATCCGAAACATGGATGTGGAGCGTTTGACCGGGGCTGGTTTGCGCAGCGCGGCGGATGACGGCCCCGCGCTGATCGCGGACGATGGCATAGCCGCGCGCCAGCGTCGCCAGGGGATCAAGCCCGTCCAGGCGGTCGATGGCGCTGGTCAGCCGCGCCCGGCGCAAGGCGAGCCGGTGCTGCCAGGCCTGGTCTTGACGGTGTGCCAGTTCGTCGATCCGCTGCCGCGTGCGCTCAATGTGCATCACCGGAGAGTGCGCGGCCAATTGTTGGCGTTTGAGTCGCAGTTCGCGGCGCATATCGGCGATTTTTTGGGCAATGGTTTGGGTCAGCGCATCCGCCAGGGCGTCCAGTTGGGCGCGTATTTCACTTTGATCGGGCGTCGCAAGCTCGGCGGCGGCCGATGGCGTTGGCGCGCGCAGGTCGGCCACAAAATCGGCGATGGTGAAATCGGTTTCGTGACCCACGCCCGAGATCACCGGCGCCGGCGACGCGGCGATCGCGCGGGCCACGCGCTCGTCGTTAAAGGCCCACAGGTCTTCGATCGAGCCGCCGCCTCGGGTCACGATGATCAGGTCGACGTCGTCGCGCGCGGACAGCATTTGCAGGGCGGCGACGATCTGCGGCGGGGCCGACGCGCCCTGGACCAACGTCGGCGCCAGGATGACCTTGACCAGCGGCCAACGTCGCGCCAGGACGTTGAGCACGTCGCGCAGCGCCGCGCCCGTCGGTGAAGTGACGATGCCGATGCCGCCTGGCATCCAGGGCAGCGGGCGTTTGCGCCCGGGATCAAACAGTCCCTCGGCGTCGAGGCGCGCTTTGAGCGCCTCGAACTGCAAATAGAGCGCGCCCTGGCCCAGCGGCCGGAGCGCGTCGACATAGAGTTGGTATTGTCCTTGCGGTTCATAGACCGATATACGCCCGTGGGCAAGCGCGGATTGTCCATCTTGGGGTCGAAAGGGCAGCCGTTCGGCGAGCGAGCGCCAGAGTACGGCGCGGATCGATGCACGGGCATCTTTGAGGGTGAAATAGCAATGTCCCGTTCGGGAACGATTCCAGTTAGAGATTTCGCCCTTGACCCACACGTCTTGCAGCAACAAATCGCTTTCGAACCGCGTTTTGATGTGCTGCGTGATTTGGGTTACAGAATACTGCGTTTGTGAGTCGAGCCGAGACACTGTGCGGCCTTTCAGTTTTATACGCGCGTATCGCTTTCGAGTTTTTGTGAGGCGAAAAGGTGGTACAGATATTCCAGGTTGGCTTGGTGGAGTTGTTCGGTCATACCGTTGAGCGGGATACGCGACTTGAAGCAGCTTTCGATGTGAATTTTTTTCAAGCTGCTGGGGGGCATGCCTTTGTTGACCCGAAACCGCACTTTGTGTTCGATGGCGTCGAGGTACTTGAGGCTGCTTTCGATCGTTTCGGCAATTTCGCCGCGCAAGAGCACTTCGCCGTGTCCCTGCACAATGTTTTCCAACCCCAACTGGCGAATTTTCTCCAGCGATTGGCGCATCTCGTCGCGGTCTCCACCGACAATGTACGGGACGGGCATGATCAGATCGCCGGCCAGCAAAACTTTGTCTTCTTTGACATAGACCGAGATGCTGTCGCTGGTGTGCCCCGGCGTGTGGAACAGGGTGATGGTTTTTTTGCCGACATGCAACGAGACCTGGCCGCGATCAAAGACGACCTGGGGCGGGCGGATCTTGACCTGGGCCAAGTCGGGATTTTGCGATTGGTCGGCTTTGAGGATGCGCTCGCCATCTTTGAGCAGGATGCGCCGGCAGCGTTCATGGGCGATCACCTCGCCGCCCAGCAGGTAGGCGCCATACACATGGTCGGGTTGGTAGTGGGTCAGGATCACATAGCGGATGCCCTTGGAGGTGCGGTGTTCGATAAATCGCTTCATTTCCCGCGTTTCTTGGGGAAAAGGCAGCGTGTCGATCACTACAGCGCCTTGTGAGGTAATGATTGCGCTTGCCGTGACCTGCAAGTACATTTCACTGGTGAAAACAAAGATGTCTTCTGCGACTCGCTCGCGCAGCATACGCTCCTCCCAGTCCGGACAGGCCGGAACAAAACGGGGTGCTTGCCTGGCCGAATTTTTGTTTGCAAAACACAGGTTCAAGAGGTCCGGCGCTTCCCCCCTCGCGTTACCCCCTTGAGGATACCACAAGCCCAAGTCGGTGTCAAGGATTTTTTGCCCTGGGTATCATGGCCGGCGCAAACAGGCAAAACAAAACCACCAGGTCGAACCTGGTGGTTAGCAGGTCACCCCGCCATGTGGTGTGTGAACTGGTTTTGAACCTGCTTGCGCAGGTGGGAACTTGCCTGTAGAACCGGCGACCGCAAAGGAGCGCCGCATTCCCTAAAAGAGCTGCATTCCCGAAAAATCAAGTGTTGGCTCAAAACGACAATAGCACATCACCAACACAGCAGGGTACATGGGTATACTAGCACAAAACGTCCAAACGCGCAAATCGAGTTCTAGTCACCCTACAGTTTTGTTCGGCAACCTACACAAACGGGTTTTTCTGGC
>CAYZYE010000261.1:0-4569 GCA_964481205.1 uncultured Anaerolineae bacterium
GCGGCGGCGGTGGGGGCGGCGGCGCTAAGGGCGGCGGCGGCGGGCACGGCGGTTTGGGCTCGGGCGATGGCGGCAGCGACGGTGGCGCGGGCGGCGGGGGCGGCGGTTTTGGCGGCGCGATTTTCAACCATGGCGGCACGGTGCATGTGACTAACAGCACTTTTACCCAAAACAAAGCCACGGGTGGCGCCGGCGCGGGCAGTGGTCAGGGTGTGGGGGGCGCAATTTTCAACCGCAATGGCGCGCTGTTCATTTCGAGCAGCACCATTGTCAGCAATACGGCCAAGCAAGGCGGGGGCGGCGTTTACAGCCTGGGCGACGGGGCGGCGGCGCACCTGAGTGTGCGCAACACGATCATTGCCAATTCGACCGATGACGCCACAGATTGTCGCGTCTATCAGATCAATGGCGGTGCGCTCGTCAACAGCGGCGATCACAATCTGGTCAAGAGCAATGCCGGGTGTCCCGGTGTGTCGTTGAATGTCGATCCTGATCTCGCGCCATTGGCCCATAACGGTGGGTGGACGCCGACTTTGGCCATCGGCAAAAACAGCCCGGTGCGCAACGTGGGTCTTTGCGTCGAGGCGGTCGATCAACGCGGCCGGCATCGGCCTGATGGTTGGTGGGCCAAGTGCGACATTGGCGCTTTCGAGTTGGTGGAAAAGATATGGGTGGGTGCAAGTCAGGGGTCCTGGTTTGACGATGTGAATTGGTTTCCACCCGGCGCGCCGGGGGCGGCGGACAAGGTGTTGCTCAACAATCATTCGGCGCCCAAGCTCAAGGTGGCGATCCCGGCCAATGCCACGGTGGGCGGGCTGGTCGTTGCCGGTAAGCAGGTGACGATGACGCTAGAGGGCGGCGATCTGACCGTCAACGGCGATCTGGTACAATCGGGTGGCTTGTTGGCGGGTGGGAGCGGTAGAATTGACGTTGATGGCGCGTTGGAATTGCTGGGTGGTACGCTGGACACGCCGGCCGGCGCGTTGACGGTTTCCGGCGATTTTGTCCAGGCGGGGGGGGGTATTGTAGGGAGTACGGGGCTGCTGGATATCGGCGGTACGCTGATTTTGGCCGGCGGCGTCTTTAACACGCCGGTCGACTCGCTGGTTTTGCCGGGTGATCTGGAACAGTCGGGTGGCGTGTTTGCAGGTGGGGCGGCCAAGATCGAGATCGGCGGCAGTTTGGCGCTTTCGGGCGGCGTGTTTGAAGCGCCTCAAGGATCGCTTCAGGTTGGCGGCCGGGTGGTGTTGTCAAATGGTGTGTTCGAGGCCGGCGTTGGTCCGATTGCGGTTTTGGGTACACTCGAACTGGGCGGCGGAGAGTTTGTCGCTGCCAGCGGGGCGTTGGCCGTATCCGGCGCGTTTACACAGACGGGCGGCATTTTTGCCGGCGATGGGGGGGCGGTCGGCATTGGCGGCAATGTGGTGCTTTCGGGGACGTTTGTCGCGCCATCGAGTTTGTCGCTGGGCGGCGATATGCACTATGTGGGCGGTGCGTTTGACCCCGGAACGGGTGTGGTGCTGTTCAACGGTGCGGGCGAGCAAAATTTGTACGCGACGACGATCGAGCTGGCAAGTCTTGGCGTCGCCGATGGGGTGACGCTGACCACGCGCGCCGAGGTCAGTCTGAGCGGTGTGCTCGACAATCGGGGGGCGACTCGAGAGATCAAGAATGTGCCCGGCGCGGGGACGCTGGTTTTTGCTCTGGCCGGCGTGACTGTCGATGTGACGACGTTGGGCAGTTTATCCAGTTTGGCGGTCGTTCGCCGGGATGATTCGCCGCCAAACGCGCTGCCGGGGTTTGTCGCCACCAGGTTTTGGATGCTTGAAGCGGACGCGAATGACTATGTGGCCGGACTGACGCTGCCGGCGGCGTTTCTCAACGCCAGCAGCCGGGTCTGCGGGTACGACGACGGCCCTGGCGAGTGGGATTGCGACGTCAGCAGTTTTGGCATTAACACGATCACGCGCGATGAAATCAGACCGCTGTCGATCTGGACGGTGGGTAACAATATGTTATATAGTGTTTTTATGCCTGTTGTTCAAAATGGACATTCTGTGTTTGCGCCTGATTTGGTGGTGGAAAAAGTCGTCGTCACGGCGAACAATATCCAGGTGGTGATCAAGAATCAAGGGGCCGGCCCGGTAACGAATTGGTTTTGGATCGATGTGTATATCAACCCACGGGCTGCGCCTGCGGCCGTGCATCAGCAGTGGCAAGATTTGGGCGATCATGGGATGGTCTGGGAGGTGACGCGCAGCGATCTTGGCGCGTTGGGGCCGGGCGGGCGGATCACGCTTAATGTCAATGATCGCTATTATCGATCTGGTCGCAGCGATGTGTCCTGGCCGTTGGCGTCTGGAACCAAGGTGTATGCCCAGGTGGATTCGGGCGGCGAGAGTCCCAGTTATGGCGACGTGTTGGAAGACCACGAAATTTCGGGGGGAAAATACAACAATATCTATGGGCCGGTGTGGGGGCCATAGCTCAATCCGGGTTTGGTCAGCCGATCGGGATTTTTGCCGGGTCAGGTGGGCGGATAGCCGGTGATGTCGCGGATTTCCTGGTACAGCGGTTTGAGTCGTTTGTACATTTGTTTGTAGACCCGTTGATACAGACCATCGTAAATATCGCGTGTGTGCGGGTTGGGTTCAAACACCTCGCGGTGGCGGGTCATTTCCTGGGCCGCGGTTTCCAGGTCCGGGTACAGTCCAAGTCCCACTGTGGCGTCCATCGCTGCGCCCAGCCCCGATACCTCGTAGGTGTGCGGGCGGACGACGGGCAGGCCAAAGATGTCGGCTGTGATCTGCATCGCTGCGTTGCTTTGCGATCCGCCTCCGGCCACGCGAATTTCGGTGATTGGCGTTTTGGCTCGTTTGCTCGTGCGCTCGGCGCCCTCTCGCAGCGCATAGGCCAGCCCTTCGATGATGGCGCGGTAGACGTGCGCGCGTGTGTGTACGTCGCCAAAGCCAATCATTGCCCCCTTGGCTTCTGGTCCTGGCACTTTGAGTCCCGGCGACCAGTATGGTTGCAAAATCAGCCCCATCGATCCCGGCGGTACCTGGGCGATCAGGTTGTCGAATAGGAATTCTGGTTCGACGCCCAGTTCAAGCGCGCGCTGGCATTCCCTCAACCCAAATTCCTGCTTGAACCAACTGACCATCCAGAAACCACGGTAAATTTGGACTTCCAGGCTGTAGGCGCCGGGTACCGCGCTTGGGTAAGGCGGGATCAGGGGGATTACTTCTATATACTTTCGATGCGTGGTGTTTATCGTCGCTGCGGTGCCGTAACTCAGGCAGCCCAGGTGTGGCTGAACGCATCCGGCGCCCAAGACTTCGCAGGCTTTGTCGGCGGCGGCGGCGATGAGCGGCAGTCCCACGGGGATGCCGGTTGCTTGCGCCGCTTGCGGCGTGATCTCGCCCAGGCGCTGTGTAGGTGGGAACAGTGTGACCAGTTTTTCCTTTTCGATCGGGGCTGCCTGCCACTTCCAGTTGAGCGGCCCGGCCCAATGTAACGCTTTGTAGTCGAAAGGTACGTAACCCACCTGGCAGGCTACCGAGTCGACAAAACGGTTGACCAGTTTGAAGGTCAAATAGCCGGACAGGTAGAGGTATTTGTGGGTTTTTTCCCAGATTTGGGGTTGGTGCCGCTGAATCCAATTGCATTCGGCTTCGGCTTGCAGGTAGGCGACGGTCTCGGACATTTGGGTCAGTTTGAAGGACAGGCCCCAAAGCCCGCCGACCGGTTTCAGGCCTTCGGTGCGGCGCTGATCCATCCAGACGATCGCCGGGCGTAAGGCTTTGCCCTGGCGGTCGACGTTGATCAGGGTGTTGCGCATTGTCGTCAAGGCGACGCCGGCAATGGCTTTTTTGGGTACCTCGGTTTCTTGCCACAGTTGTTGGCAGGCGGCGCACAGGCTTTGCCAATAGTAGGCCGGGTCTTGTTCGGCCCAGCCGGGGCGGGGCGACTTGGGTGGCTCGATGTGTACCTGGGCTTTGCTGACCAGATTCCCTTGCAGGTCAAAGAGCATGGCGCGCACGCTTTGGGTGCCGTGATCGATGGACAAGATGTGGTCGCGCATTGTCGCATTCCTCTGTCAACTTGGCTGAAAAACTCGCCGGCGCATCTGCCAACCGCCGAGATCGCAAAGAGATAAAATATCAAGGGACGCCGTAGATATTCTCAAGATCGAGATAATCCTGGTGTCCTGGGTCGTAAAATGGTGTGGCGCATTATATCATTGCCAGTGGGCGCTTGTCAATGTTTGGGCTTGTCCAATCTGTAGTCTTGTCTCCTCGCGCCGGCGATCCTCCGTCGGCGCGTTTTTGTTGCGGCAGGAGCAGATGGAGTGGCCGGACGCTCAAACCATTTGAAACACGCCCAAGTAATTTGGGCGGCGGCATCGCCCTTTGTGGGCGCGGCCGGAGCGGTCTGTTTACGGCAGCGCAAATGGTTTGGGTGTCCGTAGCGTCGCCCCTTGCGGGCGACCTGATGCTACAAAGATGCTACAAATTGGGGGTCAGGGGGTGGCGCTCGCTTTGCGCTCGGCCTGGATTGCCAAATCCA
>CAYZYE010000262.1:0-4545 GCA_964481205.1 uncultured Anaerolineae bacterium
TTCCGCGATCACCGCCAACCGGTGCGTGTCGACCATGTACGGGTAACACGTCATCAAGGTCAGAATCGGTGAACTGGTTGGATACATGATGCTGACATCGTCCGGCTCGACAATGCGCGTGGCCCGCACAATATACTTGTAGGGCTGTTGGTTCGAGTAGACAATGATCTCGTCCCCAATTTGAATGTCCTGGAGATGGCGGAAAATTTCGCCGTAAATATCATTGTGACCGGCGATAAAACAGTTTCCGCGCTCGCCGGGGTTGGCCGAATCGATCAGATGCCCGGCGCCTTTTTTGAGCTGTTCCCAGTCCACGCCTTCGACAACGGGCGCGTCCATCTCGATGCTGGGGATCACCAGGCGCGTCGGCGACTGCGGCCCCGGCGTCGGAATCTTGATCGCCGGCACCGGGTTGAGCGGCTGCGGCTCGATGCCCTGCTCTGTCGGCGGACGGTGCCCGCCCGGCAAAATGCCCACGCGAATGAGCGGCGTCGCCGTCGGCGTGGGGCGATCCTCGGCCAACTGCTTTTCGTTCCACTCTTTATTCAACCCGCGCACGCTCACGGCCAGACTGATAATGATGAACACCAGCCCCGCCAAAGCCGCGATTTCCACGCCGAGCAAGAGCCGGTCTCGCCATGAACGCGCGGCGCTTTGCGGCCGCTCTTGACCCTCTGCCGGCGCCGTCTCCCGCGTCTCATCGACCAAAATGGCCCGGCCGGCCGTAGCTCTGCCCATCCGGCGCAGACGCGCCATACGCTCTTCGCGGCGGCGGATGACGAGCGCCTGCTCCAACTCGGCGATTGTAAGGTCTTGAACGTACCGGCGATCTTTCATCTCGAACCTGACAGTCCTTTTTGCATCGTGGTTCGATTATACAATACATCTTGTGTCGAGTCAAACATTTCGCGCCGCATTTCGGGACTGTCAAATCCGCAGCCTCGGAATCACTATTCCGAGGCCCACCGGCAGCGGATGGACCACCCCCGTCCGCGCAGGCAGACGGCCAACCGCATGGCTCTTTGGCAGCGATTTCAATCGCTACATCAACAAGGTCGGGATGATGGAAAACATTGTGACCTGCTCGTCAGATTTGGAAACCACGCCGATAAACAGCCCAATCGCCGAGGTCCACAACGCCTGGGCGACCATCACCGTCAATTGGAGCATACTGAGCGCAAAAATGGCGATAAAATGCCCCATCACGATCTGCGCACCGAGTTGCGCCGTCTGTCCAGCGCCGTCCGTCCAGCGCCGTCCGTTTACGGCGCAAACCAGCGCTGGCTCTTCAGGCCAGCGCGTCATTGAATATGAACGACCGTTTGCGCGTCTTGCCACAGCTCTTCCAGCGCGTAAAAGGCGCGCGTTTCCGCCAAAAAGAGATGCACGACGACATCGCCATAGTCGATCAACATCCATCCCGATTCCGCCTTGCCCTCGATCCCCAAAGGGCGGCCGGCGTCGGCCTTGAGCTGTTTTGCCAGATCGCCGCTCAACGCCTTGAGATGGCGTTCGCCGTTGGCCGTGCAGATGATAAAATAGTCGGCCAGGATGGTCACTGCCTGAACGTCGAGCAGCAAAATATCCATGCCTTGACGTTCTTCTAGCATATCGACGATGGTATGTGCAAATTCTTGTGTATTCAGTTTATCCTCCTCTGTAAAAAGTCTTGCGAATAAGCGTGAACCTGGTTTCCGCCGCTGTGTTTGACGACATACATTGCCTGGTCAGAGGCCTCGATCAAGTCGGCGGCGGTCAGGGCGTCGCCCGGATAGGTGGCGACGCCAATGCTCAACATGATCGTGGGCAGATCGTGAACGCGCAGTTTTTCTTCGGCCAGCAGGCAGGCCTGTTCCTTGATCTGGCGGGCGATCGCCAGCCCCTCGTGTTGGTCGATGTGTGAGAGAATGGCGACAAACTCGTCGCCGCCGTACCGCGCCACCAGGCCGTCCCAGGGCTGCGTCGCTTCTTCCAGCGCGCGCGCCAGACTGATCAACGCCATGTCGCCCTGACGGTGTCCAAAGGTGTCGTTGTATCTTTTGAATTTGTCGATCTCGATCATCAGCAAAGAGATCGGCCACGCGCCCTGCGACTCGTCGATGGCGGCGCGGAGCGCCTCTTGAAAGTAGCGGTGGTTGAACAGGTCGGTGACGCCGTCGTGGTTGGCCATGCGCTTGACCTGACGGTGCAGGCTGGCGTTTTCAATCGCCATCACCGCCGATTTGGCCAGGTTGGAAAGCATCTCTTTGTCGGTTTGCGCCACCGCGCCCCGGTCATTGCGATCGGCGATCAGTACGCCAATCGGCGATTCGTGCCCGTGAAGCGGCACGGCCACCTGGAGGATCGGCCCGCGGCGCATGTCCGGCGATCCTTGCGATCCGTCGATGACCACCGGGTCTTTTTCGGCCAGCAGCGAGTCGTACAATTCGGGGGCGATGAACAGATTGGGCAGTCTGGCGCGCTGCGCTTCAGGGCTGCGGCTGTAATACTCTTGGGCGAGCATTTCGCCGACGTGGTTGGTCAAAAAGAGCGCGGCGCGCTGAAAACCCATCACCTGCGTAGTGATCTCGACAATGTTTTGCAGCGCGTCTTCAGATTTCAGGTCGTGAACGATGTTGCTGACCTCGTGCAAGACAGTGATCTCGTAAATTTGGTTTTTCAGGCCGGCTCTGGCGCGATCGTTGGCGAGTTGCTGCTGCCGCGCCAGGTGGGCAAAATAGCCCAGCGCGGCCGCGTCGGCCAAAATGGCCGCGAACGTGATCGCCGCCGTGGGCGGGCTGTAATCGACGCCGCCGGCGGCGACGATGTGGATCAACAGGCCGATCAGCCCGCTGCATATCGCCCCCACGACGCCAAAGCGAACGGCGGCGACGACCACCAGGCTCGTGTACAGGGGCGCATAGCGCCCCACCCCGCCGTGCAAAGCGGCGGTGTACATTTGAAAGAGCAAAATGTCGATGGCCTGCGCCGCAACGCTCCAGACCGGCGTAAAGGAGCGTTGCTCGACCAGATAAGTAAAGACTCCATTGAGCAGCACGCCGATGACCAGCGCCCCCGCGCCCAACAGCCAGTCCTGGACGTTTTCGGAAAAGATCAGGTACAATGTCGCGCCGGCAATGATCACCCAACGCAAATAGGTCAGCGTGCGTTCGGCCGGTTCGCGCCGGAGCAGCGCCGAGCGGTCGAGCCACAGGCGCCTGGGCGCGGGTTCACTTGTGGGCGCCGCCGGTTTGGCGAGTCTGGTTTGCATTGCGTTTAATCCGTTCCAGTGTCGAGTGGATGTTTTGCCAATGGCTGCCCGGCCAATAATAGCGGCTGCACGTCCGGCAGCGCGTAAAAATGTGTTGAGTATCGAACACATACTTGGGCACGTGTACACGCGCTTGTTCCGGCGTGATCGATTCTAACGCCGTGTTACAGCGCGGGCAGCGCGGGCGCGTCGATGGAGGGGGCGCGCCCAACGTCGCGACTATTTGTTCGAGTTGCGTTTCCAGCGTCTGGCTGTGAACCAACAGGCAATCAAGCCCTTTGCGCCTGATCAGCTCTTGGTCGCGGGTCAGCACAATGCGTCCCTGAGCGCGCGCCTGGGCGGCGATCTGGTGGTCGCTCCACGAAGCGGCGTACAGCGCATCGTACCCCAACAGTCGCAGCCATTTGCACAAGCGCCCCAACATAGCATCGACCAGCAAGCGCGGCGCGGCCGGCGCATCCTGATCGCGCGCCATTATGACCCGGCTTGGTTTTGCGCGCGCGCCTTGATCTCGAGCATCATGCCCCGCAAATCTCCACTGTGGCGCGCCCACGAGGCTCGCGCTTCCAGCGGTGAGGCCAGGACAACCGCACGCTGCGTTTCGTCGTCCGGCGTAGTGACTTTTTTCAGCGCCGGCAGTTTGCGGGTGACCAGGTATACCAGCCCAATCGAGCCGGCCAGGGCCAGCACCGGCCCAAGCAGCCCACCCAAGAAACCATGCACAAAGTCGCGCGGGGCGGCCAGCCACTGCGCCAACGTCGGATCATAATCTCTCATTCCGCTCCTCCCACCGGCGCCTGACGCAAACTGTTCATATCGAACAATTTGACGCTGACGCCCTGCCCCCGGGTTGCCGTGATCGCAATGACTTGACCGGTGAACAAGTACGTCAAGATGACGCCCAGCGTGAACGCGCAAATGCCGCTGCCCAAAATGAGACCGCCGATAAACGCGATACGTCGAACCATAACCCCCTCCTGCCAAAGCGAATGTTGTGTTATGCGCTCAATATATCATATCTTGGGCGCGTCGTCAATCTGGTTTGCCGGTCAGCAGGGCAATTGCCATTGATGGCAGCGGATTTATCACCCGTGTTTGGCCGAGAAAATGCCGTTTTTAAGGCCAGGTCACGGCAAAAGCACTGTTTTTTCAACCGTGCTCTCGTTCTCGACAAGCCGGTCGGCCGGCCTCGGAATAGGGATTCCGAGGCTGCGGGTTGGACCAACCCAAAACGAGCAGCAAGGCTCCAAGATTGAGCCTTGCCGTTGTCCGGCGTTTGCAATTTTCTGACTTGA
>CAYZYE010000263.1:0-4515 GCA_964481205.1 uncultured Anaerolineae bacterium
GCGCCAGGTTTTTGACATCCTCTTGCATGTCGGCCCCTTTGGGCGTTTCCAAAAGCATGGGCAGATTGGCAAAGCGCCGGTCGTTGACCAGCATCCGAAATGCCGCCAGCCCCACGAACCCTTCTCCAATGTGCTGGTGGCGATCTCGCCCGGCGCCCAGGTCGTATTTGGAATCGTTGAGGTGCATGCAATAGAGTTTGTCGAGGCCCAAGAGTTGGTCAAAGCGCTGCCAAAGGGATTCGTACCCCTCGGCGGTGCGCAGTTCATAGCCAGAAGCCAGGCCGTGCGCGGTGTCAAAACAGTACCCAACGCATTTCGGATTATCAATTTGCTCTGCTATTTGCGCCAATTCTTGAAACGATCGACCAATGGTTGCGCCTTGTCCGGCGGTGTTTTCCAGCAATGTGATCACGCCGCCGGCCTCTGTGGGCGCGTATTCTGGATGTGTTTCGTAGGCGCGGTTGATTCCCTCGGCGATGCGGGCGATGCCTTGTTCGAGGCCGGTGTTCTTGTGCGAGCCGGGGTGGATGACCAGATAGGGGATGCCCGCCTGACGGCAGCGGGCCAGTTCTTCGACGAACGCAGCGTTTGACTTGGCGCGCACGGTGTCGTCGGGCGAGGCCAGGTTGATCAAATAGATCGCGTGGGCGACGACGGGGTGAATGTCGGTGTTTTCCAACGTCCGGCGATAGAGCGCCAGTTCCTCGGCGGTGCGTTGTTTACTTTTCCAGCGCGCCTGGTTGCGGGTAAAGACCTGGATCGTCTGGCAGCCGATCGTCTGGCCGCGTTCGACCGCCTTGTGCAGGCCGCCGGAAATGGACATGTGGGCGCCGAATCTGGGCATAGAGGACTCCTTTTGAATTGGGGTGGAGGACTGGTCCAATTATAGCCCAAGCGCGCGTTTGGACAAATGGCCTTCGCCGGCGCTCTGTTCTATACTGCGGGGATGAAAAATAAAGAGACGACCCGCCGGGTCGTCTCTTTATTGGGGGCTATTCTTTTTCGAGGGCGTCGATGCGCTCGGCAACGGCATTGGCTTCTGCTTGCAGCGCCTGGAGACGTTCTTGAAGATAGGCAATCTTTTCGGCTTTGGTCCAAATGTTGGGGCCAAAATGTTCACCGTGGCAGCATTGCTTGCCGTGATGGTGGTGCTTGGACTGACCACATCCCGAATTGTGCCCGTGGTGTTTGTGTTCGCAACCCATTGTTTCACCTCCTTTCATATTAGAATCTAAGCATTTACTAATATATCGGGCAAAAAAATCATGTTTTTGTATCGAGTGTTTCCAGGACGAGGGTTGTACAGGCATCCACTTTTTTTGGGTTGAGGAAATAATGCACGTGGTTGCCGCGCCGCTCGCTCTGTACCAGCCCGATTTGTTTGAGTGTGCGCAGGTGCTGCGAAACCGCCGATTGGGTCACGCCGAGTTTGCGCGCCAGGGCGTTGACGCAAAGCGCTCCCTGCTGTTCTTGAAGCAGTTTGATCAATCTCAAGCGTGTGGGGTCTGATAGGGCCTTGAAATATTGTGCCAGTTTCTCGATTTCGTCCATTGTCACCCAGCATATTAGTATCTGCTAATGTACTAAATTATACCACCACTTGCAGATGGTGTCAAGTCGTGGGGTGGGGTGGTGTTTGCGGCAGCGAGATGGTAAATGTGGCGCCTTGTCCCGGTGCGCTGTGTACGTCGATTGTGCCGTGATGGGCCTGGACCAGCGCGCGGGTGATTGCCAGTCCCAAACCAGAGCCGCCGGAGGCGCGGTCGCGCGCGCTGTCGGCGCGGTAAAAACGGTCAAAGATGTGGGGCAGGTCTTGGGGCGCGATCCCCGGCCCGGTGTCGGAGACCGAGATTTGGACGCGGCGCGCGGTTTGTTCGGCCGAGATCGTGATCGCGCCGCCGGGGGGGGTGTAGAAAAGGGCATTGTTGACCAGGTTGCCGATCACCTGGCGCAGTCGATCGAGGTCGCCTTGCAGCGTCAGCGGCGCCTGGGGCAGCCTGACTTGCAGGGCGATCTCGCGTTCGCCGGCGATGGCGCGGGCGCTTTCGGCAATGCCGGAGATCAGTGTTTGTATATCGACGTGGGTCAAGATCAGTCCCAGTTGCCCGGCGTCGGTCAGTGAGAGCAGTCTCAAGTCTTCGACCAGTCGTTGCAGCAGCAATGTCTCCTCATAGATCGGCGCCAGATGCTCCTCATCGATCGGGTAGACGCCGTCGAGCAGCGCTTCCAGGTTGCCGCGAATCACGCTCAGGGGGTTGCGCAGTTCGTGGGCAATGTCGGCGGTCATTTGCTGGCGTTGCGCTTCGGCGGTTTGCAGGTCGCCGGCCATTTTGTTAAAGGCCAGTCCCAGCTCGCCGATTTCGTCTCTGGTGAGGATGTCGACTCGCTGCGAGAGGTCGCCGGCGGCCATCGCTTCGGTGGCGGTGGTGAGTTGTTTGAGTGGGGCGACGAGTTGTTGCGCCAAGAGTACGGCGGCGATGATCGAGACGGTGGCCGCCAGCAGTGTGGCGACAAGGACGGCCTTGTTGACGGCCTGGAGAAATTGTTGTTCCAATCCCGATCGTTCGAGGTCGGGGGTGGCGATCAGCAGGGTGCCGATCGTCGTTGTTCCTATGACGATTGGCGCTCCTTTGTTTTCGTAATCGTCTTCAAACAGGCGTCCGATCAGTTCGTGTTCGGTGTCCACGATGACGCGCCCGTCGGGGGCGACGATCAGGATGCGCTCCTGGGGTGTGTTGACGACCTCGGCGCCGTGCCCGTGTCCATGCCCCGGCGCGCGGCCGGCGGTTGTTTGTTGCAACGCCGCCTCGACGTCTTGCCATGAACCGGTTTGTTGATAGTAATACGCCGCTTCGGCGGCGATCCGTTGGGCGCGCATTTTTCCGCCCAGGCTGACATAGAGGGTAAATTCTCGTGCGGTGACGCGGTTGGCGACCAGGGCCACCGCGCCGACGCCGATGAGGGCCACGAGCACAAAGGCGATCGATAGTTTGGCGCGCAGGTTGTGCATGGCGGCTCACTTTTCTACAAACCGGTACCCGACCCCGTACACGGTCAGAATAAATGTGGGATGGCGGGGGTCTGGCTCGATCTTTTTGCGCAGGTTTTTAATGTGTACGTCGATGGTGCGCTCATAGCCTTCGAACGCGGCGCCCTGCACGCGGTCCAGCAATTCCATCCGCCCAAAGACGCGCCCCGGTGAGCGGGTCAGGACGACAAGCAGGTCGAATTCGGTGGTGGTCAGGTCGATGGGGCGCCCTTTTTTGGTGACCATTCGTTTGTCGAGGTCGATCACGAACGGGCCGTTGCGGATCAATGTGGATGCCGGCTCGCTGCCGTGCGTTCGGCGCAGCACGGCGCGCACGCGGGCCACCAACTCGCGGGGCGAAAATGGCTTGCTCACATAGTCGTCGGCGCCGAGTTCCAGGCCGACGATGCGGTCTGTTTCTTGGACGCGGGCGGTGAGCATGATGATTGGCGTGTTTCTTTGCGTGTCCGGCGATTGGCGAATGGTTCGCGCCACGTCGATGCCGTCGATGCCCGGCAGGTTGAGGTCGAGGATGATCAGGTCGGGTTGTTCATACCGGAATTGCGCCAGGGCGGTTGTGCCGTCATGGGCCGTGACCACGCGAAATCCGGCGTTTTTCAGGTAATCGCCGATCAGGCGAACGATCTTTTTTTCATCATCGACGACCAAAATGGTGTTCATGTTGCATCCTCGAATTTCTGGTCTTTATACCACACCATGGCGCGCGGGTCAATTGTCGACCAGGAGCGTGCTGCAAGACTTGCGCACACCTGTCAACCACAGAGAACGCCGAGAGAGAGGTAGCCTCGGCGTTCTTGCGGTCGATCTTGTTTTCAGTGGTCTCTAGTCGCCTGGTGCGGAATCGCCTCGCGCGCCCCGGCCATGATGCCCGCCTTGACCTCCGGTTGGTCGGGTGTGGTTGTCGCAAACGCCGTCGCCGTCTTGATCGACGAAATTGTCGCTGTGCTCGTCGCAAGAATGCCCGTCGCTGCCGCGCATCCCACGCCCTGGTTGGGGTTTGCCTTCCTGGTTGAACCGCCAACCGCGTCCCTGTCCATCGGACTGTTGATCGTGGTTGTCGCAAACGCCGTCGCCGTCTTGATCGACGAAATTGTCGCAAACGCCGTCGCCATCTTGATCGACGAAATTGTCACAGTTCTGGTCGCCGGGGTGCCCGTCGCTGCCGCGCATCCCGCGCCCTGGTTGGGGTTTGCCTTCCTGGTTGAACCGCCAACCGCGTCCCTGTCCACTGGACGGACGGCCGCACTCGTCGCAAACGCCGTCGCCATCTTGATCGACCGGGCCTTGCGCCAGCGCGACGCCGGCGAATACGATCACGGCCAGGGCCACGGCCACAAAAATACCTGCAAATTTGAACCACTTTGACATCTGAATATCCTTTCTGAATGGTTTACAAGTGACTCGATTGCCTGTATTATATCCGGCAATTGTGAACAGAGTGTGAAGGGAGGATGTGCAAAGTGTGT
>CAYZYE010000264.1:0-4485 GCA_964481205.1 uncultured Anaerolineae bacterium
AAGAACCCCGCTATGGCCCGCCGGGTGCTCTCGGCGGCCTCTGGATAATCGTTCAACACCCACAACATCACGCCCTGGGTCATTCTGGCGCTGGCCAGCAGGTGGGGGTCGGCGTTGGGAAGGGATTCGAGCTGGCGGACGGCCGCACGTGACCGGGTCAGGGCGTCTCGCCAACGATTCTGCCGCCGCAAAATGTTCACTGCATAGAGTTGGAGGCGGAGACTTGCATAGGTATAAACCTCTGGCTGCACAGCGGCACGTATTGCAGCCAATTTTTCTGCAGTGTAATGCCAGGTGGTTCTGGCGGTCTCATAGTCGGCCTGACTGACATAGACGGATACGACGACTCCGCCCGACCGGGCCACCGTCTGGGCCAATCCCTCACGGACGGCCAGCGCGAGCGCTTTTTGTCCCGTCTCCCTGGCCGCATCGAGCCGGCCGGTGTAAAAAAGCGTCCAACCCAGCGAGGTGAGCAGGCGGGCTTGAGAAGCGGCGTCACCGATCCGCCGGGCGATCTCGATGGAGCCACGCAGCACGTTTTCCCACATTGTCCATTCCCCCCATCGCTCCGGCCAGGGGAGCAGCGCCACCGTGAGACGGACTGCGTGGGGTTGGGTGGCCTTCCAGCGCCAGCCTTGCCGCACGAGTGTGAGCAGGCTGTCCAGGTGCGCGCGCAGATCGTGAGCGGTATGGTGATGCCGCTGTACGTACCCGGCCGCCCAGATCAACCGTTTTTTCAGGATGCGGACGTAATGTGCCGTCCACTCGTTCCGTTGGCTGGTCCACGATATGGTAGGGGACAACGCGATCATTGCTCTATTTCCAATGCTGCAGAATCTCGGTGTGGAGAAAGGTCGCCGTGAGGCGGTGCAGACGGTAGATTGGATTGCCGGTCGCGCCGGTCACTTCCAGGAGGGAATGGTCCAACAATGTCGCCAATGCCTGGTCGAATCGCGGGCGGGGCAATCCGCTCTCCCGGTAAATCCACGCGGCATCCTCGCCATCAGGAGAGATCATTAACATCATCAACAACAGGTCGCGGGCTGAGGAATCCAGTTGCAGCCAGTTGTGGCGATAGATGTACGTGTACATAGCCTCCGGCGTGTGCGCGTCGGCCTGTTTCAACCCGGCCAGAACGTGCGCGAGTGGAAGAAAAGCCAACTGCGCCGCGACGAGTTTGAGCGCCAGCGGCAGCCCGCCCACGAGGTCATATAACAGTTGCATCTGCTTTACCCCTATCGTTGCCAAACGTCTCCGGCGGCACAGTTCTTTATTGATCAGGTTGTGGCTGTCTGCCAACGAAAGCGGCGCGAGTGTCAAGGTGTACGTGAACTCGTACCGGGACAGGCTCTGACGGCTGGTCAGCAGGAAACGGGTCGCCCCACCGAGTGGGGCCAGGGCCGGCAACAGGACTTGCGTGTCATCGAGCGTCTCCAGGTTGTCCACGACGACGAGGCAAGGGGTGGTCTTGAGCAACGGACGCAAACGCTTTAGCTTGTCCCCGGCGGACAATCCGGCCAGGTGGCGTTGGCCCAATTGACCGGCGAGCCGGCCGACGACGTCCTCCAAAGAATGGGCCGGGTTGCGGATGGGGACGAGTTCTCCGTCTGGGGTTAACCGCTCCTGGCGGGCGCTGATCCAGGCAACGTCGACCAGGGTGTCGTGCGCCACCAGCTTGCGAGTGATTTCCTGGGCCAGGGCCGTCTTGCCAATGCCGCCGATCCCTTCCAGGCTGACAAAGCGCGGTCCGTTTTCTGCAGTAAGCTGTGCAATGATCTCTTGTACGACTCGTTGTACTCCAACGAGTGCGACATAGTCGGGGGCGGGCAGGTGGCGCGTCAGATGGCAAAGGTGGTTGCGCTGTTGTTCGAGCATCTCTTGCTGGCGCAGCGCTTCGGCAAGCAGGGCGACGCCCGTCGAGACGCGGCGACGAAAGCTGCGCGCGGTCAGGCCGGCTGCCCGAGTCAACTCGTGCGATGAGAACGAGATCGGAGCCAAATAGCGCAAATAGAGCGCACTCCAACTTTGTAACTGCTTGCTGCCGGTCTGAAAATCTCTGGTCAGGTTGGCGAGGAGCGACGGGCGGGATGGAATAGGGCACTCGAATTGATCCGGAATTTCTTCCATTTGCCGTTGTGCTGACAATTCACGCTGCACCAGGGCGCGGAACTTGTGTTTCAGGGTTTGTTCTTGCGCCGAGGTGGAAGCGCTGTTCTGTTGCCCGGTAGCGTAAAAGGCAAGCAATGCCGGCGGCGTGGGCTTGGCATTGCTCCAGGCCAAGAGTGTCTGTTGAATGAGTGCTGGGGTCAGCGCTTTGATGTCCATAGTTTTGTTTTGGCAGACGTTGCGCCGGATCGTGACCGGAACTTGTCCGATGAAGAATCGTTTCTTATGATATTATAGTTATGGTTGGATGTCAAGTCGCCGACTTGACACTTGGAGCGTTGGGGGAGGTGGGGATGGATAGATGAAGAATCGGTGGGCAGGCGGATTTATTCGAGCAAACGGAGGGTTAGCGATGAAAACAAAACTGGTGTACGTGATGTTGGTTTTTAGTGTGGTCATGATCACTCTGGGGTCTCATTCCTCTGTCGTTCAGGGATCGGTTGCTCAACCCGGATATCCATCCCGGAACTATGCAGCAACTGTCAAAAAAGTATCGGCCAGTCAGGCCACATACGCCCAAGAGGGCTTTCCAAATACCCATACCGGTTCCAGCCAACGTAACATGTATGTTGGCAAGGACCACTGGTTTAATAAGAAACGCACCCGCATCTATGTCAAGTTCAACTTGCCTGACCTGGGAGGCGCAACCATCACCTCTGCCAAGGTGCAGCTTGGGCAATACGCGGCTGAGGCGAGTAGCAGTTATCGGGTCAAAGCGTACCGGGTGACCAGCAATTGGAGTGAGAGTTCACTGACCTGGAATCACCAGCCGGGCAGGGCGGAAACGGTCGGCAGCGCCACTTTTAGCACCCATGACGGCACCAAAGAGATCGACATCACCGACCTGGTGCGTCAATGGTACGACGGAACTCGTTCCAACTATGGAATCACAATCCGGATGAAAAAAGAGAACGACCGCGGCGGTGTTTTTTGCTCGCGGTCCGGCACGTCCAGCCAATGCCAGGGGCAGATTCATCCCCGGCTGCGGATCGAGTACCAGGAAGCGACGCCTGATACGACGTCGCCGGATGGCCAGATCACTTTGCCAAATGACGGGTCAACGGTCAAGCCGGGTAGCTTGAAGATCAAGGCAGATGCATGGGACAACTCGGGCGGCAGTGGCGTCAAACAGGTCGAGTTCTATATAATGTATGATGGCGCGTGGCATCTGGTAGCGACCGACGTCGGCAGCCCATACGAGGCAACCTGGAACACACCCGGAAATTTGCACTCTCAAAAGCTCAAGCTGGCTATCCACGTGACGGACAATGCGGAAAACACGGCCATCGACCCCGGCGGCGTGCGGACCGTCAATTTCATCGAATCGCAGGGGGGAGGAGTCAAGGAGAACTGGGTGCCGGCGAGGCGCCGCGCCTATTTGAACCAACGTTCCCTCGGCCCACATGGTGGCTCCAAGTGTGGGGCTGCCAGCGCCGCGATGATGTTGGCGATGAATGGGCTGATCGGTCGTAGTTACAACTCGCTGCGGAACACGGCCAACGCAATATATCCCAAAACGATCAAAAATGGGAGAATCTGGGTGTACCGGATCACGTCCGAAATGCGTGCTCGCGGGCTCAATGCAAGAGAAAAATACAAATCGGCAAAACAGGGATGGAAAACGATCAAATCCGAGATCGACGCCGGACGTCCCGTAATGCTGTTGAGTAGAAAAACCACCGGAGGACATTTTTTCGTCGTGGTGGGATATCGCGAAAAAGGATCGAGCCGCAAGATCATCGTGTATGATCCGTATGGGCGGTGGCGTGGGTCATTTGGACGGTATAACCGCAACAGCAAATCTCCCAACAGCACTAAGGGAAGGTGGGTGTTCTATGACTATAACGCTGCCTGGGGAGGAGGCTGGCTGATCACAGGGCGACCATACGTCAGAACGTCGGATACAAGCGACATGTCGGCTCCAGGGGAGCCGGATCCGATCAGCGATGAACCGCTGGATGAAGTTACATACGAAGGCGTATTGGTTGATAGCACCCAGTTTATCTTTCTTCCATTGGTCATACGCGGCGGCAAGTGAGGCGAGTAAGAATCTGCCTCTGCTGGCCGCGCTGACGAGTTTTGGCGGTGAGCCTGTTGTTCCCCCTCGTTCTCGCGTTCCGGCGTGGGAACGAGGGGTTTTTTCCAGAGCCTCGGAATGGGGATTCCGAGGCTGCGGATTGGAGCAATTCACAATGTTGCGATGGAATCACCATTCCGGCTATTGCGGCGCAAGGCTTCTATGCCTCCGCGCCTCGTCGCGCACCGCTTGCAGATTCAACACCTCGGCCACCTCGTAGCGCGGCGGGAGGCTGCCCCGCA
>CAYZYE010000265.1:0-4442 GCA_964481205.1 uncultured Anaerolineae bacterium
TAATTGAACAGCCCTGGGAATGAGCACACCGGTTCTGGCCGGCGACCTGATTCGCCCGGTCAGCTGCTCAAGGGGGGAAAATACAAAGAGCCAGTGTCCGGCAACACTGGCTCTTTAACGAAAGGAGGAGAGAAAGGATTTTGTACTAACTAGATTATAGCACAATTTTGAATATTTTGACGTGAAAATAACGTGAATCTTTGGCAATCATTCATCCAACAAAATATCCACCGCTTTCAGCAACCAGAAGCCTTTTTGCCCTTTGACAATCCGTCATTTGGCAACCCGCCGTTCGATCAAGCGACCTATCGCGTGCTGATCGTGCGTCTATCGCCGTTCCGCGACGTGGATCGCTCGACCCCGCACCTGTTTTTGTTTCAACAAGTGCAGCGCGCGCTGCCGCAGGCATTCATCGACCTGGCCTTTTTTCCGCCCCAGGCAGAACGAGAGTTGTTTGCCCAAAACGACGTTCCTTTTCTCATCGGCACGCAGTCGATGCGCGCGCTGGCCGCCTTTGACCTCGCATTGATCTCGAACGCCTATACGCTGGAATTGATCAACCTGCCCTACCTGCTGCTGCACTCCAACGCCCCGCTCCGGGCCAGCCAGCGCGGAGTCGAATGGCCGCTCCTGCTTCTGGGTGGATCGAACGCCCTGGCCGCGCAGGCGATCATTGACCGGCATGGTGACAGCCTGGTCGATGGCATTTTTTTCGGCGAAGGCGAGGGACTGGTGGCCGAGCTGGTTGGCTGCCTGGCCCGGCGACGCAAAACGGAGCAGCGTCAGACTTTGGCCGATTTCGCTACACGAAATCCAGGCCTCTGGGTGACGGGCGCGTTTTCCACGGTGAACAAGGCCGTGCTCCAAAAGCCGCAAGCCCAGTTTTTGTTGACCCAGGCGCCGCTCTTGAACAGCGCCGAGGCGCGCACGGCCAACCTGCAAATCGATTACGGCTGCCCGGCGTTTTGCGCCTTTTGTTTTGAGGGCTATGATCGCAAACCGTACCGCGAGCTGCCCTACGCCGGGTTGATCGACGCAGCCAGGCAGATCAAACGCGCACAAGGTGCAGCGACGATCAACCTCTATAGCTTTAACGCCAACGCGCACCGCGACATTTTGGCGCTGATCGCCGGGCTGGACCGCCTGTTCGAGCGAGTCAGCCTCAAGAGCCAGCGCATCGACCTGCTGCGCCACATCGAGCCGCTGCTAGAGGCCGAGGTGCAAACCGGAAAGCGCAGTTTTACGCTAGGCATCGAGGGGATCAGCGCGCGGCAGCGCCTCTGGCTGCACAAAAGCCTGCCCAACGCCGACATTTCGGCGCTGCTGCAACGGCTGTTCGACCTCAAAGTGCGCGAGATCAAATTGTTTTACATCCTCACCGGCCACGAGACGGACGACGATATGGCCGAGTTTCGCGCGTTCTTGCGCACGCTGAAAACGATGCGCCGTCAGGCGCGGGGCACGCGCGTGATCTGTAGCTTTGGGCTGTTGATCCGTATGCCGTTTACCCCGCTGCGCTACGACCGGCTGATCCTCGACGAAGCAGAGTGGAAACTGTTGATCGGCCAGGCCAAATCGGCGTGCGAAACCAACGGCTTGGAGTTTCGCCTCGCTTTCGACTGGGCCGCTTATTGCGTCACCCAGGTTCTCGTCCTGGGTGGATACTGGCTGATCGAGCCGATCGTCGCGCTGGCGCAAGCGGGCTATTGCTTCGACGCCACGCTGCCGGAGGCGTATTGGCCCAAATTGCAAAGCTTGATCCAGCGCGCCGGACGCTGGAACGACGCCTTGTTGGGCGAAAAAGGCCCCGATTATGCTTTTGCGCTGGACTTTGTCCACTCGAACATCCCGGCGGCGTTCCTGTATCAGCAGTTCCGCGCCGCGCAGTCCGGCGTCGACGACGGCTATTGCCTGGGCGCAACCTGCCTGGGCTGCGGCGCTTGCGTCGACGCCGCGCAGCGCAAGGCGATCACCAAACAGCGCGTCCGCCGGCCCCAAGGAGGCGCGTACCTGGCGCAGCTGAAACGCACCGCCCTCGACAAGCGAGCGCTAAAGCCGCTGTACCTGCGCGTCGCGCTCAAACCGGCGCTGGCCGGCGGCAAACGCGAATGGGTCGAGGCCATGCTGTTCAAAGGGCTGCTGGCGCGCTATCCGGCGTGGATCGACCGCCTGCTCTCGGTGCGTGAAAGCCTGTTCATGGTCAAACCCAACAACAACAAATTCTTGCCGACGATGATCGGCGGGCAAACGGTGTTTGCGCTCAAGGCGTGGGAGCGCGAATCCATTCGCCGCGAGATCGAGGCGACGGCGCCGTGGGAACAGGCCGAATTCGCGCTGCTGGGGCTGGCCCCCCATTTCGAGCCGGGCGTCTATACTCGCCTCAAGCTGGAAATGCGTTTGCCCACGGCGCATTTTGGCCGCCCGCGCGAACATTTGGAACGTTACTTGCGCGGCGAGCATCTGCCCTACTCGCTGCGACGGCAAGACGGCGGATATGTCTTTGATATTCCTAAAAAAGGATTGAAAAGAAAAGTGCTCTACGGTGGACATTTCGAGTTGGGGCAAGACGAGTTTCGGGCCGCGTTGAACGTGGGTGTGCGTTTTGATCTGCTGGCGTTTTTGCGCACATTCGGGGGCGCGCACAACCATTACCATGCCAAAATCGTCGTGACCGAGATCGACCAGGATGCGCCGTCGTAAATAGACGGCGCTGGTCAGACGGCCTCCTATAGCCGGTACAACTCGCCGTATTTGGCCTTGAGGTAGGAAATGTACGGTTCGACGCGCAGCGGGCCGCCGGTCACACGTTCAATCAGTTCTGGCGCGGTGTACTTGGAGCCATGTTTATAGATATGTTCGACCAGCCAGCGATGCAGCGTGTCAAATTTTCCCCGTTCAATTTCGGCCGGTATTTCGGGGTGCGCCGCCAACGCCGCATTGTAAAACTGGGCGCTGAGAATGTTGCCCAGAGTGTAGCCCTGAAACACGCCGCCGATCACGCCGCCATACCAGTGTACGTCCTGCATCACCCCATCGCGATCGTCCGGCGGCTCGATGCCAATGTCGGCCTTGAAACGCGCGCGCCAGGCCTCCGGCAGATCGCGCACGGCCAACTTGGCCGTCAACAAGTCGAGTTCCAGGTCAAAACGCAACATCACGTGCAAATTATAGGTCACCTCGTCGGCGTCGGTGCGAATGAATGAGCGCCGGACCCGGTTGATCGCCCGGTAAAAAGTGTCGAGCGAGACATGGCGCAGTTGATCTGGAAACGTTTCTTGCAAACGGGGATAATAGTGCGTCCAAAAACCCCGGCTCCGTCCAACCAGATTTTCCCACAGCCGCGACTGGCTTTCATGAACCCCCGCCGATGTGCCGCTGGCCAGCAGCGTACCCTCGTGGCGCGCATCGATCCCTTGCTCGTACATTGCGTGCCCCGATTCATGCAGCGCGCTAAACAACGACTCGCTCAGATCGGTCTCGTCATAGCGCACCGTGATCCGCACATCGCCAATTGAAAAATTGATCGTGAACGGATGCGCGCTGACATCGCAGCGGCCGCGGCTAAAATCATAGCCAAAATCACGGATCACCCCGGTAAAAAACGCCTCTTGCTGCGCTTGAGGAAATGCCTGGCGCAGGCAGCGATCGTCGGCTGCCGGCTGGGACGTGATCGCCTGCGCCAGCGGCGACAATTGCGCACGCAACTCGTCGAAAATAGCGCGCACCGACAGCGCCTTCATCCCGTAATCCGAGAAATCGATCAACGGGTCGGCAATGTGCTGATAACGCCCCGCCGTATCCGTCTGCAAGAAAAAATTGGCCAATTCCCGGCTCAGATCCAACGTCTTTTCAAGCATTGGTCGCACGGCGGCAAAGTCATTTTCGGGGCGCGCTTTGGCCCACACGCCGTACAATTGCGCCTGATGACCGGCCAGCCGGGCCACAAACGCCGCCGGAACCTGGGTCGCGCGCTCGTACTCGCGACGGGTCACGCGGATCAGGCTGGCCTCGTCCGAGTCATAGGGCAATTGCTCTTGATAGGGCTGCAAATCATCCAGCAATCGCCCGATCGCCGGGTCGGTAAATTTTTCATGCGCCACCCGACCGAGTGTAGCCAACTGTCGCCCGCGCGCCTCGGCGCCGCCGGGCGGCATATAAGTGGTTTGATCCCAGTTCAACACGGCCGCGGCCGCGTTCAAATCATTGATCTCGACCAACCTGGTCTTTAATTCTTTTAATTTCTTTTCCAACGGCCTGCTCCTGACATTAAAGATCGACGCCGCCCCCCAGCGGGCCGGCCACTACCCAGAGTGTAACTCTAATCGGCCGGCGCGTCAAGTCATTGTTGACTAGCCACCCTACAGTTTTGTTCGGCAACCTACACAAGCGGGTTTTTCTGGCAAGGGGCCAGCCCCTTGCCGAACCCCGTTGAGGGGCTACGC
>CAYZYE010000266.1:0-4402 GCA_964481205.1 uncultured Anaerolineae bacterium
CGCCCGCAAGAGCGCCGCGCGCTGATCGAAGAAGCGGCCGGCCTCACGCTGTACCGGTCGCGCCGCGTCGATACCCTGAACAAACTCGACGAAACCCGGCGCAACATTTTGCGCGTCCATGACCTGATCGCCGAGATATCGCCGCGCCTTGCCAGATTGCGCCGCCAGGCAGAACGGGCGCAAGAGCATGCCCAACTCGACCTCGAACTGACCAGGGCGCTTGGCATCTGGTACAGCTATCAGTGGCGGCGCGGGTTAGACGAGCTGCAACGCACGCGCACAATGGCGCAGCATCAACGCGAGCGTCTGGAAACCCAACATACGCTGTTGCAAACGTTGAACGCCCGTTTGTCGCGGATCCGCGACGAGCAGAGCGAACTGCGCCGGCAGCTGAGCGCGTGGCACCGCGAGAGCAGCGCGCTGCACGCCAAATCGGAAGCGCAGCAGCGCGACATTGCCGTGGCCGATGAGCGGCGGCGAATCTTGATCGAACAACGCGACCAGCTCTGCTCTGAAATTGCCGCCCTGGAAACGGAACGTGCGGCCCAAGCCGAGCGGATCGCTCAGGCCGAGGCGCAGTTGGTGGGACTCGCGGCCCAGGTCGCGGCGCAGCAAGCTCAGGTCGAACAGGCAGAACGCGAGTTGGCTCAACGCCGCTCCGAGATCGACGCGCTGCTTGCCCGTCAAACCGAGACCCAGGAGCAAATGTTCACCCTGCGCACCCAGATCGCCGATCAGAGCAGCCGCCTCACCCAACTGCAAGAGCGCCGGCGAACGCTGCAAGGCGAGTACGCCACCCACGAGGACGCTTGCCGGTCGTTGCAAGCCAGGATGGATGCGCTGCGCGCCCGGCTCGCGGGCCTGGATGGCGATTTGGGCAAATTCGATGCTGCGATACAAAGCTTTGCGGAGCAGATCGTTGACAAAGAGGGCGATATTGCGCAAAGCCAGCAGCGGCAGCAGTCGCTTCGGGGGCAGATCAATGAATTGGAACAGCGCCTGGGTCGTCTGCGCGAGCGCCATGATCTCTTGACGCGAATGCGCGAGGAAGGCGCGGGTTTGTATGACGGCGTGCGCCATGTCTTGCAGGCGAGCGCCAGGCAGCGCGCGCACCGGCTCGAGGGGATCGTCGGCGCGGTGGCCGAGTTGGTTCACGTGCCGCAAGAACTCGAAGTTGCCATCGAGGTGGCGTTGGGCGGGCAGCTACAAGACGTGGTTGTCCAGACCTGGCAGCATGCCCAGGCGGCGATCGACTATTTAAAGCGCACGCGCGGCGGTCGCGCCACGTTTTTGCCGTTGGACACGCTGCGTCCGGGCCGCCCACTGCATGCCCAACCTATGCCGGGGCTGGTTGGCCTGGGCAGCGAGTTGGTCGAAACCGAGCCGCGTTTTCGCCCGGTGGTCGAATATCTGCTGGGGCGGACGTTGGTGTGCCGGGATTTGAACGCCGCGCGGCGTGTGCTGGACGCGGTCAAGGGACGCTACCAGATCGTCACCCTCGAAGGCGAGATCGTGCGTTCTGGCGGGGCGGTGACGGGCGGCGCCGGCAAGCGCAACCGGCGGGGCGGCATTTTGTCCCGTGAACGCGAATGGCGCGAGTTGCCCGATCAGATCGCTGTGCTGAACCGGGAGCGGGAGGCGGTGATCGATACGCTTGCGCAGGCGGCGCGGCAGGAGGAGGCGCTGCGCGAGGCTATGGCCGGGTTGCTGTCCGGGTCGAGTCAGGCGCAGGCAAAGCGGCAGGCCCACGTTCGGCAGCAAGAGCAAATTCAGCGCCAGATCGAGCAGGCCGGGCGCGAGCACGTCTGGCACGCCTCTCGCCTCGATGATGTGCAGCAGGAAAACGCCGCGTTGGAGGCCCAAGGTTCGGGGTTGCAGCGGCAGTTGGCCGATTTGCGCCAACAGAGCGCGGCGGTCGAGGCGCAATTGGCCGGCTTGCGGGCGCAGATCGAGCAGGCAGACGACGATCAGTGGCAAGAAAAGTTGGCCGAGCGCCGCGCCGAGGCGGCGATCACCAGACAGCGACAGGCCGGCAAGCAGGTCGAGTTGCGCGGCTATCAGCAGGGCGGGCGGCAAATTGGGCAGCGCGCGCTGGTCAGGAAAAACCGGTTGAACGGGCTGTCGGCGCAGTTGGCCCAGACCGGGCAAAAACTGGCGCAGGCGCGTCGCCAAGAGGGTGCGTTGAGCGCGCAGATACAGGACTATGCCGCCCGGATCGAGCCGGCCGAGCGCAAACTCGAGACGCTGGAACGCCAGCAGCGCGAGTTGGAGGCCGACGAGCGTCAGGCGCGGACGCGCTGGCAGGATATGGAGTCGAGGCATGGGCGTACCGCGCTCGAGGTTTCCCGCCAGGAGGAGCATCTCAAGAGTTTGCGGCGGCAGATCGAGGATGACCTGGGATTGGTCGATCTAGAGATGGGCGAGGATTTGTCGGGGCAGCCGCTCTTGCCGTTGGGGGCGCTCATCTCTTCGCTGCCCAAGGTCGAGGTGCTGCCGGAGGGGTTGGAAGAGCAAATGCGCGCGCTGCGGCGGCGGATGCGTCGTTTGGGGGCGATCAATCCCAATGCGCCCGCCGAGTACAAGGAGGTCGATGAGCGGCATACGTTTCTCGCTTCGCAGGCGGCCGACCTGGAGCAGGCCATCACCCAGCTTGGTCAGGTGATTGCCGAGTTGGATGAGGTGATGGAGCGCGAGTTCAAGCGCACGTTCAATGCCATTGCGCACGAGTTCAAGGCCTATTTTGCCCAGTTGTTCAATGGCGGGTCGGCGCGTTTGCAATTGACCAATCCCGATGATCTGATGACCACCGGCATCGACATTGTTGCCCGGCCGCCGGGTAAACGGCAGCAGGGTTTGGCGCTGCTCTCCGGCGGCGAACGGGCGCTGACTGCCGCGGCGCTGGTGTTTGCCATTCTCAGCGTCAGCCCCACGCCGTTTTGCATTCTGGACGAGGTGGATGCGGCGCTCGATGAGGCGAACGTGGGGCGGTTTCGCGCCGTGCTCAAGACGCTGGCCGAAAACACGCAATTTGTGGTCATTACTCACAATCGTTACACCATCGAGGCGGCCGATATTGTGTATGGCGTCTCGATGAATGCCGACGGCGCCTCGTGTGTGATCTCGCACCGCATGAACGATCAAGAGAAAGCAGGATAATGCCCGAGCTGCCCGAAGTCGAAACCATTGTCCGAGAATTGCACCCTCATCTGGTGCAGCGCACGGTCGTCTCGGCGCACGTCGATTGGGCCAAGACGATTGCCGAGCCGGCGCGGGACATTGAGCAGTTTGTCGCGCGCATTGTTGGCCGGCAAATTACGGATGTCACGCGCCGGGCCAAGTTTATCGTCATTCATCTTGATAGCGCGATGTATCTGATCGTTCATTTGCGGATGAGCGGGCGATTGCTGCTCAAGCCCAGGGCCGAGGATGCCCGGCATTTGCGCGTTCAACTTGGTTTTGCCGGCGGCGCGGCGCTTTATTTTTACAACCCGCGCAAGTTCGGGCGGGTCTGGCTGGTTGGCGATCTCGATCCGGTGCTGGGCGGTCTGGGGCCGGAGCCGTTGTCCACCGGGTTGACGCCGGATGTTTTTGTCGAGATGATGCGCCGGCGGCGGGGGATGCTCAAGCCGCTGCTGCTCAATCAACGGTTCATCGCCGGGTTGGGCAATATTTATGTCGATGAGTCGTTGTTTCGGGCGGGGCTTGGGCCGCGGCGTCAGGTCAATACGTTGACCCGGACGGACATTGTTCGGCTGCACAGCGCGATTCGGTCGACGCTGCGGCAGGCGTTGGCTCATCACGGAACGTCGTTCGATCACGTGTTTGTCCGCCCGCAGGGTGAGCGGGGACGTCAGCAAGAGGGGCTGCGCGTGTACGGACGGCATGGTCTGCCCTGTGTGCGCTGTGGATCGCCGATCGAGCGGGTGGTGGTGGGCGGGCGCGGCACGCATTTTTGCCCACGGTGTCAAAAATAAAAAAGGGGTGTGTTTCAAATGGTTTGGACGGCTGTGGCATCGTCTCCCGTGGGCTGTGCTTCCGCGCAAGTTGGAAAATTGCAAACGCCGGACAACAGAAAGGCTCAATCTTTAAGATTGAGTCTTTCTCGCGTTTCTTTTTGCGGCAGCAGCGACGGAATGGGGATTCCGTCGCTACATTTTTGGACGCGCCTGAAAAGCCGACGCCGCCTATTTAACGGTTCGACAAGGCTGCTAGAAATCGGGCTTTTTTCGCAAAGCCCGATTTCTTGCTCGAGCCTGAGGCTGGTGGTAAAGCAGTGATCGGTGAATTGACGCCAATCAGGAGTTACGCTGTTCGAGTCATGGAGGGCGTTTTGCGCCTGAAATACATCAAAAAGCAACTCGTTCTATCCAAGAACTCGATGTTTGGGTCTTTCTAATACTAG
>CAYZYE010000267.1:0-4367 GCA_964481205.1 uncultured Anaerolineae bacterium
CGGTGGGGCCTTGCCGACCGACTTTACCTTCACCGGGCAGCGGGGGGAGGCGGCGTTTGGGCTGATCGATTATCACGCCAGGTGGTATTCGGCGAGGTTGGGGCGGTTCATTTCGCCGGATAGCATTGTGCCGGGGGTAGGAAGTACAGCGATAAATAGGTATCTATATGTATCTGGAAGCCCTCTTAGATACACAGATACTAGTGGACATATTGGACAAGATGAGCAAAACAGAGCATTGGATATCATCAAGGATTTACAAGGATATGGTGTTCGCATCGGGGTAGATTTTGGATGGCAACTGGTTCCCATTACTCATCCAGCTCCCGGCGAGGCGATCCAGGGTAAAGTATGGATGCCGGGAGCTTGGAACCTATCCGAATTGGAGATGGTTCAAACAGCAGTTCACGATCTTGCTGAAAAAATGGTCGAAGGTACTTGCAATGACCCTGCACGAAAATTTAGCGAAACAGTAGGCAAAATCAGGATACGCAGGATACATGGGAAGGATGAGATTCGAGGAATTTACGGAGCGTTTGGAGTGGAACCTATAGCCATCTCGCTCTTTGGTACTTTGAGGTTATATGACGAGGTTTTCGATCAGGAGGAAGTCGAGATCAAAGGGACAATCGTACATGAAATTGCCCATGCATGGGATCTACACACTTGGGGGCTGGCATCTGCCAAGATCGAGTCGTTTACAGCAGGGGAGCAGCGGCCAACGGGTTTTGCGGATGATAACCCGTTGGGAGTAGAATGGTGGCCGGAGACAGTAGCAAAGTGGGTATACCCGGACTATGCCGCTGGCGAGGGACGTTCTTTGGGAATTCGGCATCAACGATTTGTGGAGTTGATGGTGGATGGCTCGCTTTCCTGGTCTGAGTGAGGAGGTTATTGGTAATGTGGAAAACCCAGTTCTTTAGAGAAACGGTCAGAACAAAGGCATATTGTCTATGTGTCTGCTTGGTGGGTATACTGATCGCGGCCAATGGATGCGCTTCCAAGGCTAAAGTGGACACCAGTCTGATCACTGACGATCCTTGTGCTGCCCCGTGCTGGAACAATATCGTACCTGGAATATCTACTGAAAGCACTGTGCGCACTCGATTAGAGAACTGCCCTTTTGTCAAAGCAGGAACTTTGAACTATGTACAGACTGAGCAATGGGGTATCCGGCTGAATATGTTTGTATGGAAGGCTCGAGGCAAGTTGTATAACAGAGTATATCTTCGAGACGGCCGCGTGCTGCGAATTGAAATAGCATTAGATTATGACTTGACGCTTGGCGACATTGTAGACAAGTATGGTCCGCCGGATACTATTTACGTTGCTCGCCATCCAGTACACCAGTCTTGGTATTCGATTATTTGTGATTATTTCTCTGTAGGCTTGACAATTGATGGACATATGCGGGTCGCCCCCGAAGACGTAAACAACGGAATGGTACTCCTTTCAAGGAATGCCAAGATCACAAGCGTCACCTACTATTCATCGTCTATGTCCTTGCAAGACGTACTCGGTCAGGTGTTTTTGCTTCCGCCAGATCAGATAGATCGCCTTACTACTACTCGTCAGAAATGGCAAGGGTTCGGATACATCAAGTTTATCAAATGATGGGGGCGTTGGAACAAAAGTTCCGTCGCCACGTTTTTGGGTGGATCGGCGGCGTATGAATCGCGCATCCTGGGGCATAGCAAGAACGCGCTACGCAGTTCCGCGGTGTTTTGTCTCTTGTCGATCTCGGCATTCTCTGCGATTGGCGGGTGCGCTGGAACTTGTAGTACGCTTGATGATGAATAAACCGATCCCGCACACAATGATCGTGAGCAAGCTGACTGCCGCTCCGCCCCAAAAACTCAACGGGCGGTAGGCAAAGGTCACGCGATGCACGCCCCGGGGCACCACGATCGCCCGGAAAGCATGGTCGGCAATATATATCCTGACCTTCCGGCCATCCACGCTTGCTTGCCAACCCGGCATATAGGTGTCGGTCAAAACCACCAGGCCGTCGCGATCCGTCTCGACCGTGAACGCGATTTGGTTTGGCCCCAGTCGGGTCAAGTCACGTACCTCTTGCGCCGCCGGCGCATCGATCGCGCCGGCCGGATTTTGCCACCCGTCGGGTTGTTCCTCCAACACGACGGCGCGTCTGGGGTCGAAAGCTGCGCCGGTGACGCGCGCCAGCGATTGCTCCGCGCCGGCCACAATTTCGGCGCGATGGACCACAAACGCGCGGGGCAGCGCGTCGGGGTTGCGATACACTCGAACCGGCGTTCCATCGTCGTAAACCAACACCCAGCGTCCCGCCAATGGCCGATCGGTAAGAGCATATTTGACATTAAGCAGGTCTAACAACGGTGAGTCAAGATGCACAAACAACGAACTGGTGCGCTGTTGAGAATGGCCGGGAATTTTGTCGACCAGATCGATATAGCGGCGCGGGACGACGGCCTCATATCCGCGCACATCGTCGAGGCCAAAGACCATGCTGGCGTTGGGATACAGGATCAGGTCGGTGGCGTTGATCCGAAAGACCGAGGTATCTTGCTCGATGAATTGAATCGCCCCCGGCTTGGGAAAAATATCTTGCGGCGCAGTGGTCGGGTTGAACGACCGGCCGGTCAGGAACAGATCAAACATGGTCAGGGCGATGACGCCGCCGCGCCATAGCTGGCCCCGGGCGCTCGTTTTCCGGGTCAGCCAGTGCCAGAGCAGCGCCAGGACGACCAGCAGGATGGGGAGATACATCAGCGATGCGCTGTTGAGGCTCAAGTTGGCGACCGCTTTGGCGTACCGTTCATCGATCAGGCGATCATAGTGCGATAGGGGTTGGGTGAAATAGGGCGCGCCCCAATTCGCCCTGGCCCAGGCCCGCCCCTGCTCGATGAACTCGTTTTGAAACAGTCTGAGACCCACCAGCGACAAGCCATTGATCGCCAGGACGCCCGCACCCAAAGCTGCACATACGCGCAAAAAAAGAACCTTGAACCTGTCGATCTCGTCGAGCGCCATGCCGGCCAGGATGGCGACGAGCAGGGCATAGATCAGGCGCAGGCGTCCTTTGGCGATCAGGTTGAACAGGGGCAGGTGGTTGATCGCGTTCAACAATGGCGCGCGGACGGCGACGCCCAGGCTGATCGCCGCCCCCAGGGCGAAAAACAGGGTGTGCGGCCGGCCCACGGCGCGACGGTGGGCCAGCAAATGGAGCGCCATGGTGAGCGCCAGCGCCAGCGGCAAGATGCCGGCATAGGCATTTTGTTCCACGTAATTGCTGAACGGAAACCAATAACTTTGGTCGAGAGGCGAGCCAAAATAGTTGGGTAAAAGCATAGTGATCGCGGTCGGCCAGTGTTGCCATTCTGCAAAGAGGCGGGCCAGGAGTGGCGTTGTCTGTGCGGCGGAGCCTGACCGGGCAGAGCGGATGGCGCTGTGGGCCAGCGCTTCGATAAAGGGGCACAGTTGTACGGCGCTGAGCAGCACGCCGATCAGCGCGGCGATCAAGGGCGTCGCGCATCGCCGCCAGGCTTTTGAAACGCGCCATCCGGCCAGGGACAGGATGCGGTACAGGGCGTACAAGCCCCAGATCAAGATCACCCAAAACGAGGTCTCGGGATGACCGCCAAACCACTGCGCGCCGATGGTCAGCCCGCAGGCAATGGTGTACGGCGCGCTCGAACGGACGAGCGCCCTTTCGATGGTCAAGAGCATCACCGGCAGCCAGACGATGACCGGCGACAAGGGGTATCCCAGCCAGCCCACCATCGGGCCGCTAAAGGTAAAGGCGATCATTGACAACAGCGCGCCCGTCTTGGTTATGCCGATCTCGCGGGCAAAGACAAAGGTAAACCAGCCGGCGACAAACAGTCTAAGCATAGCGGTCACAACGTATGAAGCGTAATGTGGAAATAGATCGCCGATCAGGTTAAAGGGGCTGAACAGCGCCGATTGGTTGTTGCCGACAAAGGGCTGCCCGCCGTTGACGTGGGGGTTCCAAAGGGGAATGTCGCCCTGGGCAAAGGAACGCCGGGTCAACGTTTTCCAGGGAAAATACATATAAACTTGATCGGAAAGGACGCGATTGCTCGCCTGCGTAAATCCGGCGGGCGCCAGTGGACGCCACAGCGGGTCGATCTCAAAGATCAAGTCTGTGGGCAGCAGGACTCGTCCACCGACCAGGGCCGGCCCTAAAAAGAGGAGGATCAACAGCGTCAACAACAGCGCCGCTTGAGCATTTTCTTTGTATCGCTTGTCTGGCATATTTGGCTCGTTCATCTGATTAGGGCTGTTCAATTCTAATTTGTGACTAAAGTCACCGCTGGTGGGGACTCGTCGCTGTAGAGGGACGACCAGCCAACGGCTCGCCAAAC
>CAYZYE010000268.1:0-4323 GCA_964481205.1 uncultured Anaerolineae bacterium
ACTCGACGGAACATAGGGGCGCATTGCAATGTGCCCCTATTTTGATTGGATATATTTCAAATGGTTCGAGTGTTCGTAGCATCGCCCCTTGCGGGCGATCTGTTCATGGCGGCGCAAAATCTTGTGTAGGGAATGCCGCACATCCTACGACCCCCGGAAATTGGTTTAACGCAGAGACGCAAAGGCGCAGAGATACTGTTTTCCAGATCTAGCTGCTCTGCGACTCGGCGGCTCTGCGTTGAATTTCGACATTTCAATTGGTTGTGTTTCAAATGGTTCGAGTGTTCGTAGCATCGCCCCTTGCGGGCGACTAGTTTGATCGAGGGACAGAGTGGCGCGGATCAGACACCGCAAAAGTTTTAATCCTTTTCGCTTTCGCGCCGAAGTGCAGCGGCCAAATTGGGCCGCCGCGCTCGACGGCGAGACCAGGCCGATCGAGGTCGATCTGGGGTTTGGCCGCGGCGAGTTTTTGATGGCGCGCTCGCGCCAGGCGCCGGAGACGCAATGCGTCGGCGTCGAAATCCGCCCTTATTTGCTTGAAAAAATGCAGGACTGGATGCGCCGCGAACCTCGCGCCAACATTTACCTGGCCCTGGCCAACGTCAAGCAGCACCTGCCGGTTTTGTTCGACGAGGGGACGTTGAGCCGGGTGTACATTCATTTTCCCGACCCGTGGACAAACCGCAAAAAGCACCACAAACGGCGGATGGTCGACGCCGGTCTGGTATCGACCCTGTACCGTCTGCTCAAGCCGGGCGGCGAGGTTCACCTGATGACCGACAAGCAGCCGGTGGGCGCCGAAATGCTGACCCTGTTCGAGGCGCACGGCGGGTTTGCCAATGCCTGCGGCGCGGGGCAGTTTTGCGCCGCGAGCACGACCGGCATTCGCACGCGCGAGGAAACGTATTATATGGATCGAGGTGAGACCATTTACCGTTTGAAATTTGTTCGAGATGACGCCAGATGACGGAACAAGAGCGGATTCGGAATTTTTGCATCATTGCCCACATTGACCACGGCAAGTCCACGTTGGCCGATCGCTTGCTCGAGCTGACCGGCACACTTTCGTCCCGCGAGATGAAAGCCCAGGTGCTGGACACGATGGATTTGGAGCGCGAAAAAGGGGTGACGATCAAGGCTTCGGCGGTGCGAATGTCCTACACCGCCCCCGATGGGGCAACCTATGAGCTGAATTTGATCGATACTCCTGGACACGTTGACTTTAACTATGAAGTTTCTCGTTCACTCAATGCCTGCGAAGGCGCGCTGTTGGTGGTCGACGCCTCGCAGGGCATCGAGGCGCAGACGCTTGCCAATTTGTACCTGGCCCTCGACCAGGATTTGACCATCATTCCGGTGATCAACAAGATCGATCTGACATCGGCGCGCCCGGACGAGATTGAGCAAGAGTTGGGCGATCTGTTTGGCTTTTTGCCGGAGGATATTGTGCGCGTGTCGGCCAAAGAGGGCACCAACGTCGAACAGGCGCTGCACGCGATCGTCGAACATGTCCCGCCGCCGCCGGGCGACCCAACCCAACCGCTGCGGGCTTTGATCTTTGATTCGCACTATGATGCGTACAAGGGTGTGGTGGCCTACATTCGGGTGGTCGATGGCCGCCTGGACGCGCGCACCCCTTTGCAATTGATGTCCAACTCGGTCCCGGTCGATCCGATCGAGGTCGGCGTCTTTGTTCCCCAAATGCGCGCCGTGGCCGAACTCGGCGCCGGCGAGGTGGGGTACGTGGCGACGGGGCTAAAGACGTTGCAAGAATGTACGGTTGGCGACACGTTTACCACGCGCGATCGCCCGGCCGACGAGCCGCTGCCCGGTTATCGCCCGGCCAAGTCGATGGTCTTTGCCGGGTTTTATCCGGCCGAAGGCCAGGACTATGAACTGCTCGGCGAGGCGCTGGAAAAATTGGGGCTGAATGACGCCGCATTGTTTTACGAACCGGAAACCTCGCCTGCGCTGGGTTTTGGCTTTCGCTGCGGGTTTTTGGGCTTGTTTCACATGGAGATCATCCAGGAGCGCTTGGAGCGCGAGTACGATTTGGACCTGGTGGCGACCGCGCCCAGCGTCGAGCATCATATTCTCAAGACAAATGGCGAGCAATTGATCGTCTCCAACCCGGCCGACCTGCCGCCCGAGACCGAGATTGCCGAAATTGCCGAGCCGTGGATGGAATTGAGCGTTTTCACGCCCTCAGACTATATCGGGCAGGTGATGGAACTGACGACACGGCGGCGGGGCATTTTTCAGACGATGGAGTATCTGGACACGAAACGGGTATTGATCTCGTTTCACATCCCCTTGATCGAGATTCTGGTCGATTACTTTGACAAGCTCAAGTCGTCGACGCGCGGTTACGCCTCGATGGATTATCGCTTTTTGCGCTACGAGCCGGCCGATCTGGTCAAACTGGATGTGCTGGTCAACGACCAGTTGGTCGACGCGCTGTCGATCATTGTCCATCGCACGCAGGCCTTTTCCAAGGGGCAGCGTTTGGTGTCCAAGCTCAAGCGGGTGATCCCGCGCCAGCAATTCCAGGTGCCGATCCAGGCGGCGATTGGGAAAAAGGTGATCTCGCGGGCCAACGTCAAGGCGGTGCGCAAAGACGTGCTGGCCAAGTGCTATGGCGGCGATGTGACGCGCAAGCGCAAGTTGCTGGAAAAGCAAAAAGCAGGCAAAAAACGGCTCAAAAAGATCGGCCGCGTGTCGATCCCGCAGGACGCTTTTATGACCGTGCTGCGGCTCGAAGACGAGTGAGGGGCCAGGGCTGTTCAATTCTAATTTGTGACCAAGTCACCGCTGGCGGGTCAAGGCCGGGCGTCCCACCTGCGTGGACGCCACCGCTGGTGAGGACTCGTCGCCGTAGGGGGACGACCAGCCAACGGCTCACCCAACGCGGTTTCAACCGCTGGATTGTAGAATTGAACAGCCCTGAGTGAGGGGCGATTTTGTGCGTTGGCAAATCATCACAAAATCACCATATTCGTACTTTACCTATACTCGTTTTTATGGTAAAATAGAACCAACAATATGTCAAGTAATTCCCATTATGTTGAACCTGAGAGCGAGGTGGGGAGTATGAATCAGCAAAACGGTGGAATGTTGCGGCTCATCATCGGACTGGTGGTGGGGGTGGTACTGGGACTGGGTTTGGGCTTGTGGTTTGGGTATGGCATTGCCCCGGTCGAGTGGACGAACGCCGGCCCGCAGGATTTGCGTCAGGATTACGCGGCGCATTACTGGGAGCTGGTGGCCGAGTCCTATGAAAAACATGGCGACGTGGAACTGGCTAAAAAGCAACTGGGCACGTGGGACGATGAAGCCAAGCTCAAGGCCGCGTTGGACGATTACGCCTATGTCGAGTCAAGCGACGAGATGAAAATGGTAATGATGTCGCTGCGAGAGCGGGTTGTGGGCGGCGGGGCGACGGCGCCGGGGACAACCCCGCCTGTTACAGCGCCGGACAAAAAACCGTCCATCGGCGGGTCGCTGACCAAGCTGGCTTTGGGCTTGCTGCTGGTGGCGGCTTTTGGGATCATTGTCATTTTTTTGATCATTCGGCTGCGAAACAAGTCGAAAGCGCCGGCCGCCGCGCCGCCGGAAGAGATGCCCGAATGGGCAGCGACGATGCACCCGGAAGGGGAAGAACCACAGTCCCCACCGCTGGGGCACTTTGTGACCAGCTATGCTCTCGGCAACGATGTGTACGACGAGTCCTTTAGCATCGAAACGCCGGCGGGAGACTTTTTGGGCGAGTGCGGCGTGGGCATTTCCGAAACCATTGGCGTGGGCGATCCGGACAAGGTCACGGCGTTTGAAGTGTGGCTGTTTGACAAAAACGATATTCGCACAGTCACCAAGGTGTTGATGAGCGAACACGCTTTCAACGATCAAGAGCTGCGCGCGCGGTTGGCAACCAAAGGCGAGCCGGTGCTGGCGCAGCCCAATCAGCTGATCACCCTGGAAACCCTCACCTTGCGCATCGACGCGATGGTGACAGAAGCGATATACGGCGCCGACGAGCTGCCCCCCAACAGCTTTTTCGATCGCATGACGATTGAATTGGTCACGCGGAACAAAGCGGGCGAGGACGCTGCCCCGCCGGCCGAAGGCGAGTTGGATCTGTAGGCGGGTTGGTCAAAGGAGAACAAAAGCGGGACTGGATTTTCCAGTCCCGCTTTTTGGTTGCTTTTCTGGCGGCGCCAAGCGAGTTCCAAAAGTTAAATCATCACAGCCTTCCTGGCCTGGATTGTCAAATCCAAGCCTTTTGTCCCGAAATTCGCCAGACCTGGCAATCCAACGAGAGCAACG
>CAYZYE010000269.1:0-4267 GCA_964481205.1 uncultured Anaerolineae bacterium
AAATCATTCGGAAACGTTTCAAATGACCGGCCAGCATCGCCACTTGCGGGCGGCCGTCCAATCGTTCATCCACATTCAATTGAAAAAGGAGAACAACAAATGTCAACCGAAAACAAAATTCGTATCGGGATCATTGGCGTCGGGCAGATCGGCAAGCACCACTTGCGCAACTATGCCAGGATCGACGCGGTCGAGGTGGTCGCCCTGGCCGACATCAACGAGGCCGAAGGACAGCGCGTATCACAGGAATTCGGCATCGCCAACGTCTACACCGACTTTGCCGAGCTGCTCAAACGCGACGACATCCAGGCCGTCGATGTCTGCCTGCACAACAACTTTCACATGCCCATGACCGTCGCCGCGCTCGAAGCGGGCAAAGACGTGTACTGTGAAAAACCGATGGCCGGGGCCTATATCGACGCGGAACGGATGCTCACCACGGCCAACAAACTGCGCCGCAAACTGTCGATCCAGCTGAACACGCTGTACCTGCCGGAAACCAAAGCCGCCAGGTGGCTGATCGACAACGGATACCTGGGCCACGTCTACCACGCCCGCTCGACCGGCTTTCGCCGCCGCGGCCGCCCCTTTGTCGACGGCTATGGCAGCCCGGCCTTTGTGCAGAAAAACAACTCGGCCGGCGGCGCGCTGTACGACATGGGCGTCTACCACATCGCCCAAATGCTATACCTGCTCGGCAACCCCCAAGTCGAACACGTGACCGGAAAAACATACCAACAAGTGGCGATGAACGAGGGCCGCAAGGAATTCAGCGGCTACAATGTCGAAGAACTGGGATTGGGCTTTGTGTGTTTCCAAAACAACATCTCGCTAGACATCATCGAGGCCTGGGCCATTTTGCTCGACGGCCTGGAAGGGTCTGCGGTGATCGGCTCAAAAGGCGGCGTGCGCCTGAACCCCTTTGGCTATTTCCACAGCATCGGCGACCTGGACATGAACGGCACGGCCAACCTCGACGCCTTTATGTATCGCCAGCACAACGTGCAAGGCATCGGCGACGAGTACGACAGCCCGCAGCACCACTGGATCGCCGCGCTGCAAGGGCGCGTCGATCTGCTGCCCACCGCCGAGTTGGCACTGAACACCATGTTGATCTCGCAAGGCATCTATCTCTCGGAAAAATTGGGACGCCAGGTCTCAGCCCAAGAAATCAGAGAACACTCGGTATCGACGGCGGTCAAACTCTGATCCCCGCCCTCGCCGGACGGAATAACCGGACTTTTGACAAAACTCGATCCTCATGATAACATTCGTCAAGTGAGGCAATTTGTGGACTATCGAATCAATGTATTCTGGCGGGCAGCGGCGCCCAACCAATGGGCATTGCCCGATGGAAGAGCCGCCGGCCTGCTGAACCAGATCGCTCAACTGGGCATCGACCGCGTGCAGCGAGTCCGGGTGAGCGATCTGTACTTTGTTCGCGGAAACCTCGCCCCCGGCAAACTGGAACGGCTGGCCAGCGAACTCCTCGCCGACCCGGTGGTCGAGGGATACGAGTGCCAGCCCATTCAGGATGATCAAGCCGCGCCCGGATTGACGGTCGAAGTCGGGTTTCACCCCGGCGTCACCGACCTCGTTGCCCGGCGGCTGCTGCGCCGCGCCCAACTGCTCGGCCTCGAGGTCCAGGCAGCGGCAACCGGCAAACGCTACCTCTTTGAGGGCGATCTGTCCGCCCAAGACCTCCACCGCATCGCCCAGGGCGTACTGTGCAACCAGGTCATTCAAAGCTATGCCATCGGCCTATTGCAGCCCGCATTTGTCCCCCACGCCGCTCCCTCTGACCAAATCGAGACCATTCCCATCCGCGATCTCGACGACGACGCCCTCGCCAAAATGAGCCGCGATCGCATCCTGTTCATGTCATTGGCCGAAATGCGCGCCGTTCAAGCCGAATTCCGCCGCCTCGATCGCGACCCGACGGACGTGGAACTGGAAACGCTGGCCCAAACCTGGTCGGAGCACTGCCAGCACAAAGCATTCAAATCCCAGGTCACTTTTTCTTGCGCCGAGGGCACAACCCGCATCTTGCCCACCGGCAAGCACAATTCACCACAAAATGAGCAAATCAACGGTCTGTTACGCACCTATCTTCGCGCCGCCACCGAGCGGATCGCGCCAGATTGGGTGCGCTCTGCCTTTGTCGACAACGCCGGCATCATCGACTTTGACGACGAGTTCGAGGTCTCGTTCAAGGTCGAGACACACAACCACCCCTCGGCGCTGGAACCGTTCGGCGGCGCCAACACCGGCATCGGCGGCGTGATCCGCGACATTTTGGGCGTCTCGGCGCGCCCCATCGCCAACACCGACGTACTCTGTTTCGGCCCGCTCGACATGCCCCGCGACCGTATGCCCGACGGCATCTTGCATCCCCGACGGGTGGCGCGCGGCGTGGTCGCCGGCGTGGAGGATTACGGCAACAAGATGGGCATCCCCACTCTCTCCGGCGCGCTGCTCTACGACCCCGGCTATGCCGCCAACCCGCTCGTCTACTGCGGCTGCGTCGGCATCGCCCCCAAAGGCACCCATCGCAGCAATCCACAGCCCGGCGACCTCTGTGTGGCCCTCGGCGGGCGCACCGGGCGCGACGGCCTGCACGGGGCCACTTTTTCCTCCGCCGAACTGACCCACGAAACGGGCGCCACCGTCGGCGCCGTCGTCCAGATCGGCGATCCGATCACCGAAAAGACGGTGCAAGAAGCGGTGATCCTGGCCCGCGACGAGGGACTGTACACCGCGATCACCGACTGCGGCGCGGGCGGCTTTTCTTCCGCCGTCGGTGAAATGGGCCGCCAGGTCGGCGTCGAGGTCGAACTAGAAGACGTGCGGCTCAAATATCCCGGCCTGCGCCCGTGGGAAATCTGGCTCTCTGAGGCCCAAGAACGCATGGTAATCGCCGTTCCACCGCGCAATCTGGATCGATTAAAGCAAATCTGCGATAACCTGGATGTCGAATGGACCGTGATCGGTCGCTTTACCGGCCATGGACGGCTGCGCGTTCAATATGACGGCAAACTCGCCGCCGACCTGGATATGGATTTCCTGCACGACGGCTGGCCGCAGCCCAAACTCGAGGCCACGTGGTCGCCGGCGCCCCAACAAAACAACCAACCAGCCGGCGCTCCAACCACCAACCACCAGGCCACCCTGCTGCGCATGCTCGCCCACCCCGATGTCGCCAGCAAAGAAGCGGTCATTCGCCGCTACGACCACGAAGTCCAGGGCGGCACGGTGGTCAAACCGCTGGTTGGCGTTCAAAATGACGGCCCGTCAGACGCCGCCGTGATCAAGCCGCTGGCGACAAGAGGTTGGCGAGGGCTGGCCCTCGGCTGCGGCATCTCGCCCCATTATGGCCGCGTCGATCCGTATGCCATGGCCTGGGCGGTCATCGACGAGGCAGTGCGCAACATCGTCGCCGTCGGCGCCGACCCGGCGCGCATCGCCCTGCTCGACAATTTCTGCTGGGGCAACCCGTCCCTGCCAGACCGGATGGGCGGCCTCGTGCGCGCGGCGCAGGGCTGCCACGACGCCGCGCTGGCTTATGGCGCGCCATTTATTTCCGGCAAAGACAGCCTGAACAACGAGTATGTCGATCCGCAAGGCGTCAAACGCGCCATCCCGCCCACACTGCTGATCTCCTCGCTGGGCATCGTCCCCGACGTGCGCCAATGCCTGACTATGGATTTGAAAAAAGCAGGCAATTTCATCTATATTGTCGGTCAAACAAGAGACGAACTGGGCGCGTCGCTGTACCATCGACTGGCCGGCGTGCAAGCGGGCATCGCGCCACAGCCCGTCCCCAACGCCCTCGACACGATGCGCGCAATGCACCGGGCGATCAGGCGCGGTCTGCTTTGCGCCGGCCACGATCTCTCGGAGGGCGGCCTGGCCGTCGCTGCCGCCGAAATGGCGATCGCCGGGCGCAAAGGGCTTGACCTCGATCTGCGTTCGCTGCCCCGCAGCGATGACGTGGGCGCTGCGGCCGCGCTCTATGCCGAGAGCAGCGCCCGCTTTTTGGTCGAAGTCGCGCCAGAACAGGGCGCAGCGTTCGAGCAGGCGTTGGCCGGACGCCCGCTGGCCCGGCTGGGGCGCGTCACCAACGACGAACAACTGCGCATCGTTGGCCTGAATGGTCGCGCCGTCATCGAGACCGCCATCGACGACCTGCGCCGCGCCTGGCAATCGACCGCACTTTTATAAGACGCGCCGGCGCTTGCCGGCCGGTTGGCCTCGGAATAAGGATTCC
>CAYZYE010000270.1:0-4242 GCA_964481205.1 uncultured Anaerolineae bacterium
GCAGCCTCGGAATCCCTATTCCGAGGCCCGGTTTCGCCCCAAAAGTGAAATACTCTCACGCGGCGGCAGCGGCACAGCTTGACAACCCGCACTACCTAGTGTATCATTAAGCCGAAATCATCAATGTTCGAGGAGGAACATAAATGACCCAAGAGCCACCCCCAACCTCGCCTGAGGTTGTCAAACCTCGCCCCAAAAAACGGCGCCTGCCGAGGGGCGAGGTTCACATTTTTGAAAACTGGTGCAAAGGCTGTGGACTGTGCGTCGAATTTTGTCCCGCTCACGTCCTTGCACTGGGCACCGAAGGACGTCCACTGCCGATCTACCCGGAACAATGTATCGCCTGCCGCTGGTGCGAGTTCCACTGCCCCGATTTTGCCATTTTTATCACCGACATCGATCTAGAACCACAGGAGGCCACAGAATGAAATCCCGCCTGATGCAGGGCAACGAAGCATGCGCAGAGGGGGCCATCGCCGCCGGATGCAGCTTTTTTGCCGGCTATCCCATCACCCCGGCCACCGACATCGCCGAATGGATGGCGCGTCGCCTTCCCCAGGTAGGAGGCAAATTCATCCAAATGGAAGACGAGATCGCCAGCATCGCAGCGATCATTGGCGCCTCTGTCGGCGGCGCCAAATCTCTGACCGCGACCAGCGGGCCGGGCTTTTCGCTGATGCAGGAAAACATTGGCTATGCGGCCAACGCCGAGATACCATGCGTCATCGTCAACGTACAACGCACCGGCCCCAGCACGGGCCTCCCGACCAAACCCTCGCAAGGCGATGTCATGCAAGCTCGTTGGGGCACACACGGCGATCACCCGATCATCGTCCTCTGCCCATCCTCGGTCAAACAGGTTTTCGACCTGACGATCACCTCTTTCAACCTCTCGGAACGATATCGAACCCCGGTCATCTTGCTGATGGATGAACTGATCGCCCATATGCGCGAGCGCGTCGATCTGCCAACAGCAGACGAGATCGAAATTTGGAACCGCCCCGAAACAGACGTGCCCCCCGAATGGTACATGCCGTTCAAAAACGTGTCCAGCGATGTCCCGGCGCTCCAACCCTTTGGCGAAGGCTATCGCTACCACATCACCGGCCTGATCCACGACGAACGAGGCTATCCAACCGCGCGCCTCGACGAGATCGACCCCTGGCTAGAGCGCGTCTTTGGCAAAATCGAACGGGCCGGAAGCGACATCCTGCTATACGAAACGGATGACGAACTCGACCAGGCCCAAGTCGTCGTCATTGCCTACGGTGCAACAGCAAGATCGGCGCAGCGAGCCGTCAAATTAGCCCGAAAGCAAGGCCTCCGGGTCAGCCTGCTCAAACTGCAAACCCTCTGGCCCTTTCCCGAAGCGTTGGTGGAAAGCATCGGCGAGAAAATTCACTGCATCGTCGTGCCGGAAATGAACCTGGGACAACTGGCCCTGGAAATCGAACGCATCGTGGGGCGCAAAAAAGTGACGCGCGTCAACCGCGCCAACGGTGAAATGGTGCCGCCGGAAGAAATTGCGCAAGCCATCGAACGACGCTGCGCCGAAAGAGGATACCGATGAGCAAACACATTGTCAGGCAATCCGAATCCTGGGTACACGAACGCTATTTGCGCCACAGCAAAAAATTTCCCAATGTATGGTGCGCCGGCTGCGGCATTGGCATCGTCATGCAAGCCATCGTGCGCGCGGTCGACAACCTGGGGCTGGACAAAAACCAGGTGGCCATGATCTCGGGCATTGGTTGCAGCGGACGGATGCCCGTCTATGTCGATTTTAACACCATGCACACGACGCATGGCCGCGCGCTGGCTTTTGCCACCGGGCTTAAAATGGTGCGCCCATGGATGAAGGTGCTGGTGGTGATGGGCGACGGCGACGCGCTGGCCATTGGCGGCAACCACTTTATTCACGCGGCGCGGCGAAACATTGGCCTGACGGCGATCGTGATCAACAACAACATCTATGGCATGACCGGCGGCCAATACTCGCCTACCACGCCGATCAATGCAATGTCCACCACGTCGCCTTACGGCCACATCGAACCGCCCTTTCCGATCACCGAGTTGGCGCAGGCGTCGGGCGCATCGCTGGTGGCGCGAAGCACAGTCTACCACGCCCAGGAATTGACCAAAATTTTGGGCCGGGCCATTGCCAAAGAAGGGTTTTCGGTGGTCGAAGCGGTGAGCTATTGCCACACCACCTTTGGACGACGCAACAAGATGCGTCTGCCCACCGAAATGATGCGCTACCTCAAGGACAATGCGATCACGATCAAACAAGCGGAAAAACTCTCACCGGCCGAGCGCAAATCCAAGATCGTTCGCGGCGTCTTGCACGAGCACGACGCGCCCGAGTACACCCAACTGTACGATCAGGTCATTACGACAGCACAGGAAAAATTGGCCGCTCAAGCAGGAGGCAGATAATCGTGGATCGATACGAAATCCGTCTCGCCGGCACAGGCGGGCAAGGGATGATTCTCGCGGGCATCATTCTCGCCGATGCCGCGATTCGAGACGGGAAAAACGCGGTGCAAACCCAAAGCTATGGCCCGGAAGCGCGCGGCGGGGCCAGCCGCTCTGAAATCATCATCGCCAACGGCGCCATTGACTATCCCGAAGTCCTTCAGGCCGACATTTTGCTGTGCATGAGCCAGGAAGCCTACGACACCTATGCCCGACACCTGAAAAGAAACGGCCTGCTCATCGTCGACGCCTCTCGCGTCCGGCGCACGCCCCGTTTCCACGCCGTCAGAGCCAACCTGACGCCGTGGGCCTTTGAAGAAACCAACCGCGAGATCACCGCCAACGTGGTCGCACTGGGCTTTTTGACCGGATTGACACAACTGGTTTCCCAAGACGCCCTGCAAAAAGCCATTTTGGCGCGAACCCCCAGGGGAACGGAAGAAATGAACCTCAAGGCGCTCACGCGGGGATACAACGAAGGCAAGGCGATGCGGTAAAAAATCGGGGGCGCCAAAGTCAATAATTCAAGATGAATCAAGGAGCATCATGAGCAAAAAACAAGAATTGGTTGGGCCGTGGCGGGCAATTCACGGCGCGGTGTGGTTGATTGGATTGGCAATTTTGGCCTGGCAGGGCTGGTGGTGGCCCGGCATTTTGGTCCTGGTGGCGGTCAGCACCCTCGTCGAGGCGCTGATCCAGATGTTGGTACCCGAGTCCACCGGGCCGGGGAGCAAAAGCGCGTCCATGCCGCCCCCCGACGACCAAGAGATCGATCCATCCCAGGCGCTCAACCGATCGCCGGTCGAGTTCCGCGCCGACCGGTTGCCGGCGGTGTGCCCGCAATGCAACGCGCCGGTCAACGCCAACGAGGTCAAGTGGCGCGGCGCGCACGCGGCCAATTGCGCGTATTGCAGCGCCAATTTGCCGCTCAAGACCGAGTCCTGACCGATATTCACCTCGATGTCCCCCAGACTCATATCTGTTCTGGTTCTAAACATCCTCATCTATGCGGTCAACATCCTGGCTTATGCCGCGCGGATCGCAGGTATCCGCACGCGCCGCCCGGCGCAGGCCAATTCGCTCTACAACCTGCTGGCGCTGTCGGCGCGTGCGGCTTTTGCCATCCAGGCGACGCTGCTCGCCGGCCTGGTGGACCGCGCCGAAGCAAGCGCGGTCATTGACCTGACCGCGACATTGCGCCTGCTTTTGCTCGCCGCTGCCGCCGGCATTGTCGCCGGCGCGACGCTGCTCCCCACCTTTACCCGCATCCTGGTTCGAGGTACGCGATCCTGGGAACGGCGCGGCTCGATGCCGCGCGTGATCCTGCACGGTCTGAGCATCGAAGGACTGCCCCAGATGTGGAACCTGCTCCGCCGGCCGCGCGCGAGCGCCATTCACTACGCCCGGCAAAACCGCCCCGGAAAAGGATGGATCGCGATCACGCTGCTGGTCGCTGCCCTGAACGCCGTCGCCGGCCCGGCGGCGCAGATCGCCAGCGTGACCGCCGCTCAGGGCACGCGCACATCATTGACCCTGCCCACGTTCTTTACGGGGCTGGGGCTGATTTTGATCGTGTTTCTGGTCGATCCGATCACCGCGCAAGTGATGGATCAGGCTTTGCGCGGCGAACGCCCGGATGGAGATGTGATCGTGTTCACGGTCTGGCAGATCGGCGGCCGGCTGGGCGGGGTGCTGGCGGCGCAGCTGCTGCTTGAGCCAATGTCGGTATTTTTTGCAATGATCACGCAATGGTTGATACACTAACCA
>CAYZYE010000271.1:0-4231 GCA_964481205.1 uncultured Anaerolineae bacterium
CACGAGTTTCAAATCCAATCCGCCGCTCTAGCCGCCCAGCGTCTCGGCAACCTGTTGCAATTGCTCGATGATCGGGATGTTTTGCGGGCATTTCGGCTCACACTCGCCGCACTGCACGCATGCCTCGGCGTTGAGTCCTTTGATATTTCCCGCCCACGGCGTCCATGTCCCTTTTTCGCTGAGGTTGGCATAGGCCTTTTTCGCTTCCTTTTCCATCCCCCACACGCGGTACCAGTTCATATAGCGGAAATTTTCGGGGATGTTGACTCCGTTTGGACAAGGCATGCAATAAGAACAGCCGGTGCAGTACAGATCGGCTAGTTTTTGGTTCTTTTCGATCAATTGCAGGACCTGCGCATTTTCCGACTCGGTCATTCCGGCCGCGTGGTTGGCCGCAGCGACATTTTCCTCAATCTGCGCCATCGCGTTCATCCCCGACAGGGCGACGTGGACATTGGGATTGTTCCACACAAAACGCAGCGCGAGTTCGGGCGTTTTGACCTCAAGCGTGCCTTCGTGATCGATCACCACGCCCTGCGGCATCGCCAGCCGGCCGCCGGCGACCGGGCCCATGATCACCACTCCCATCCCGCGTTCGTGCGCGCGGGCAATCGCCGGCTCGTTGTGGCGATCGAGGAAATTGTACTGCACCAGCATCGAGGCAAACTCGTCCGTGTCGACCAGTTTGATGATATTGTTTTCATTGTCGTGGCTGGAAAAGCTAATGTGCTTGATCAACCCCTCGGCCTGCGCGGCGCGCGCCGCGGCCAGGGCCATGCCGGGTTTCGACACCCAGGTGGTGAACGCCTCCCAGGTCAGGCCGTGAAAGTGCATAAAATCGATATACGGCGTGTCAAAACGGCGTAGACATTCTTCGAGCTTGCCGCGCCAGACCGCAGCAGTCGCATCCTTTTCTTCACCGACCGGAATTTTGGTCGCCAAATAGAGCTTGTCGCGATCATAGCTCTTGATCGCTTTGCCGACGGCCACCTCGCTGGTGCCGTTGATGTAGACATAGGCGGTGTCGATATAGGTGATGCCCAAATCGAGACCGCGCCGCAGCAAGGGAACGCTCTGCTCATAATCGCACGTCTTGTCCTCGCGCTGCGGCAGGCGCATCGCGCCAAAACCCAGCACAGATATATCGATCCCGGTACGGCCAAATGGGATATATTGCATCATCAAACTCCCTTCTTCTAATTGACTGACAAATTCAACAGCTCAGCCGGACATCTCGTCAACGGCTCTGCTCCTGGGGAAAAATGTATTCCAGCCCCGCGGCCCACTGTTTCAACGTCGCTTCTTCCTCTGGCGTGAGCGGCTGAAATTCCTCGGCGGCGTCGCAGGCCCACCAGAGCAGCTCGGGATGACCGGGGCTGACCGCAGCGGTGATCGGCTGGGAAAGGGTAAAGCGCACCGCCAGCCGCGCCTCCTGGTAGGTATCGACGGGCGAATACCAGGCTTTGCTCCAGCGACGTTCTTTGCCCTCTTGCCACTTGCGCTTGGCCAACATTTTGAGCGCCAGAATCCCCATATCGCGCTTTGTGGCCTCGGCGAGCATCTTGGAGCCAAAGCCACCCTCGAGCCAGCAAACCCAGTTGAACGGCGCGAGGATCGTGTCGAAATCAAAAGCCGACATCAAGGCAATCGCCGCCTCTTCCGAGTGCGCGGAAAAGCCGAGGTAACGCACCAGCCCCTCGTCGCGCGCCCGGACCAGGGTTTCCAGCGCCCCACCCGGCGCCAAAATCGTCTTGACCTCCTCGTCCGTTTTGACCCCGTGAAGTTGATAGAGGTCAAAATGATCGGTGCGCAACCGCTTGAGCGACTGCTCCAACTCGGCCCGCGCCTCGCCGGCGTGACGCTTGGCCGTCTTGCAGGCCAAAAACACGTCCCGTCGATACGGCTCGAGTGCCGGGCCGAGCATCTCTTCGGCGTTGCCATAGGTGGGCGCGACATCGAAATAGTTGATCCCGCGCACAATCGCCCGCCGCACGTACTCGTCAGCCTTGTCGGGCGTCTCGTTCGTCACAATGATCCCGCCAAAGCCAATCACCGACAACATTGCGCCGGTCTTGCCCAACCGTCGTTTTTCCATCGTAAAAACTCCTTATGCTTGACTATGCACCAACTCGGCCATCTCTTGCGAGTGGCGAATGTGCTCTAGCATCGCCTGCCGCGCCGAGGCGACATCTCGCGCGCAAAGCTGCTCAAAGATATTGCGGTGATAAAAGATGGCGTCCTGAACGGCGTTGGGAGCCTGGTACGAGATGCGGATCACCTGGTGCCAAAAGTTGGTGATCGGATGCAGCAGCATGACCAAGAGATCATTGTGCGTCGCCGCCGCCAGAGCCAGATGAAAGTCGAGGTCAAGGTGGGCCAACTGCTCCGGGTTCTGCGCAACGTCAGACAGCGCGTCGATGGTTTCCCGAATCGCATCCAGATCATCCTCCGTCGCGCGTTCTGCCGCCAATCCGGCAGCCTCGACCTCGATCATCCGGCGCATTTCGTATACATCGCGCAGCAGCGTCGCCGACTGTTTGAGCTTGAAAAAGAGCGCCATCGGCGCCGAAACATCGCTGGGGTCCAACTCGCGCACATAGGTACCACACCCCGACTTGGTTTTGACCAACCCCCGCACACTCAACACGCGGATCGCCTCGCGGACGACGGTGCGGCTGATTCCCATCTGTTCGGCCAGTTCGCGTTCGCCGGGCAACTTGTCGCCGGGCTTGAGCGACTCGGAGACGATCAACTCTTGAATGCGATCGGCCACCTGTTTGTAGAGATTGTCGCGCTGCAAAGAAAATTCAAACATGTCGCCCACGAGTGCCCAACCTTCCCAATTCTGGTTCCACACGCGCTGTTTCGCCGCACAACGCACACGAGGTTTACTGGTCAGACCACAAGTCCATACTACCATATTCGGCGGCAAAAGTCAAGCTCCAGCGCACTCTGTTTACGTCGGCGCTGGAGCTTGATACACGCCTAAAAATATTCCTGGTACCCTTTGATCTGCAACTCGTCGCGCATGAATTGCAGTTCGGCGCGCAGGTTCTTGTTGAGCGGAATGCCTTGCGCCAAACGCTCCTGGCGTTTTTCAAACTCTTTTTCACCGGCCACATAGATGCGATCATGGCCGGGCGCCCGGCGCGCATTTTGCAGCGCGCGCATAATGCCGCCCGTGACCTGCTTGAATGTTTCCAGTGGAATAAAGTGCTCTATGTCAATAGCCAGGAAAAAATGCCCCAGTTGGAAAGGACGGTACGAGCCGTCGGCCTCGACGCCGGACAAATCCTTCATAAATTTGCCGCCGGCCAGCGACGCGGACAAAATCTCGACCATCGCGGCCAGACCATAGCCCTTGTACCCGGCATAGTCTTCCCCCTCCCCGCCCAGGGGCAGCAACGCCGCCGCCGCCTGACCCAACTCTTGGAGAATCTGCGCCGGGTCGGTCAACGGTTGGTTGTCGACACCGACCACCAGCCCTTTGGCGAGCATCTTTTCCGCGCGATCGGCCACTTCGACCTTGCCGCGCTGAATGATCGACGTGGCCATGTCCAGACAAAACGGGTAGGGCATGTCCGACGGCGCGGCAAAGGCGATTGGGTTGGTGCCCAACATCGGCTCGGTGCTGAACGTCGGCGCAATAGACGGACGGGCGTTGGTCACGGTCAAGCCGATCATGCCGGCGCGGGCGGCCATCAAGGGGTAATACCCGGCGATGCCAAAATGCGTGCCGTTTCTCACCGCAGCCGACCCCATACCATAACGTCGCGCTTTGTCGATAACCATTTCCATACAGCGATGGGCGACCACATGCCCCATGCCGTGGTGTCCATCGACCAACACGGTTGTCTCGGACTCTTGGACGATCTCCATATTGGTCTTGGTCTGATGTTGGCCGCGCACGAGACGGTCGTAATAATATTTGAGGCGTCCCACGCCATGCGAGTCGATGCCGCGCAAATCCGAGGTGATCAACACTTGGGCGCTGATCTCGGCGTCGGCCTGGGGAACGCCCAACCCCGTAAACACATCGATCATGAAACGTTCCAGTTTTTGCGCAGGAATTACCATTGTTGCGGACATTGTTCACTCCTTTTTTCCTCTGCCCCCGTGACATGGCCCCTCGTGGGCAAATTGCGCGGGCAGAAATGAAACATACTCTGGATTTTGGTTACTGTCATTCGTTTTTCGCCAGCACCGCCCGCGCGGGGATGAATTCCCCGCG
>CAYZYE010000272.1:0-4207 GCA_964481205.1 uncultured Anaerolineae bacterium
GATACACAGCCACAATATAGACATTATACACCAGGATGTGCAAACCATCAAAAGATGGGCAGGGCAAGCGCATCTAAATTATTGGGCTGCGTTTCAAATGGTTTGAGCGTCCGGCCATTCCATCTGCTCCTGCCGGATCGTCAGATCCGGCAGCCGAACAAGTTAAATGCGACCAGCCAGTCAAGATGCAACTGCCCTCAAGATGGGGCTTGTGCGGTTGCGTAGTGAAATCGACGGCCAAACGTTGCCCAAATGGAGGGTAAAACAGTCGTTATTTTCTTGACCTCATCTTGCGCCTATTGTACAATCAAGGCAGTTTACGCAATATTCGCAAGATTGGTTCACTCTGCCAGAGTGAACCAATCCCACCTGGCCGCCGGAGCCAATCACGCAGGAGTGAATGATGGCTGAATTGATCATCGAGGGCGGGCATCCCCTCAGCGGCGTGGTTACGCCGATTGGTAACAAGAACGCCGCGCTGCCGCTGTTGGCCGCTTGTCTGCTGACCGACGAGCGCATTGTTTTGCACAATGTGCCTCAAATTCGCGATGTCGAGACGATGCTCGATATTTTGCAGGACATTGGGGTCGAGGTTGAACGGCGTCCCGATCACAGCATCGCGTTGAGGGCCAAAAACATTGCGCGCACCCGGTTGGCCCCCAACCTGTGCGGCGAGATCAGGGCGTCGATCTTGTTTGCCGGGCCAATGCTGGCGCGCTGTCACCGGGTGTTGCTTCCCCCGCCGGGCGGTGACGTGATCGGGCGGCGGCGGATCGACACGCACTTGCACGCCTTTGAGGCGTTGGGCGCGACGATCGATATCAATGGCGGGTATGACATTCGCGCCGGCGCGTTGCGCGGACAGTTTATTTTTCTCGATGAAGCCAGCGTCACCGGCACCGAAAATGCCTTGATGGCGGCGTCGATGGCCGAGGGCACAACCGTGATCTGCAATGCGGCCAGCGAGCCGCACGTGCAAGAACTAGCCCACTTTATGAACCTGATGGGGGCGCAGATCAAAGGGGTGGGCAGCAACAAGTTGACCATTCACGGCGTCGATCGTTTGCACGCCGCCGAGTGGACGGTTGGCCCCGATCATATCGAGGTTGGCAGTTTCATCGGTCTGGCGGCCGTGACCGGCGGCGAACTGCGGATCAAAGACGCGGGTGTGCAGTATTTGCACATGACCCGGTTGATGTTAAAGCGTTTGGGGGTGCAGATCAAGGTCGAGGGCAATGATGTGATTGTGCCGGGCGGCCAGGACTTGCGCATTTGCCCCGATCTGGGCGGCGCGATCCCCAAGATCGACGATGGGCCGTGGCCGCATTTTCCCGCCGATATGATGAGCATTGCGCTGGTGGTGGCGACCCAGTCTCAGGGCACGGTGTTGATCTGGGAAAAAATGTTTGAGGGACGTCTCTTTTTTGTCGACCGGCTGATCGGCATGGGCGCGCGGATCGTGCTCTGCGACCCCCATCGCGCCGTCGTCGTGGGGCCATCCAGCCTGCACGGCAGCCCGTTGTTCAGCCCCGACATTCGCGCCGGGATGGCTATGTTGATTGCTGCGCTGTGCGCTCGGGGCGCCAGCCGGATCAGCAATATTCGCCAGATCGACCGGGGATATGAACGCATCGAGGCCAAATTGAAATCGCTTGGCGCGCACATTGAGCGCGTGGATGATTGTGAAAGGAGTGCATATTGAATCCGAAATGGCTAGACTGGTCACAGCGGTTGCAAGCAATTGCCCAAAGCGGCCTGACCTTTACCAGGAATCCCTTTGAAATAGAGCGTTACGAACAGGTGCGCGAAATCGCCGCCGAGATCGCGGCCGCACATTCTGACCTGGATGCGCCACAGATTGAAGCGGTGTTCAAAGGACAAAGAGGATACGCAACGCCCAAACTAGACGTGCGCGGGGTGGTGTTTCAAGACGGCAAGGTTTTGCTGGTCAAGGAACTCTGCGATGGGCGGTGGACGCTGCCCGGCGGTTGGTGCGATGTCGGTGAGCCGCCAAGTTTGGCGACCGAGCGCGAGGTGTACGAAGAGTCGGGGTACAAGGTGCAGGCGACCAAAGTGTTGGCGCTGTACGACCGCAACCGGCACGATCACCCGCCCTCATTGATGCACATTTACAAGGTTTTTTTCCTGTGCCAATTGGTCGGCGGCTGTGCGACCACGAGCATCGAGACCGACGGCGCCGAGTTTTTTGCCGAAACCGCGCTGCCGCCATTGTCGACGCCACGGACGACAGAAACGCAGCTGCATCGTTTTTTCGAGCACCATCGACACCCCGAATGGCCGACGGATTTTGACTGACGAATGTTTTTCAAATGGTTTGGGCGTCCGTAGCATATCCTCCCGTGGACGGTGCTCCGAGGGGATTGCCAAATCCCCGTCAGCGAGCCAGTCCAGCGCCGTCCGTAAACGGACGGCGCTGGCATAAAGCAAATGAGACACATCCACGCGGACGTTATTAAACCAGCTCGGACACGATTTCGAGCAATCGTGCCGGCTCGAAGGGCTTTTGCAAAAACCGGTTTGCTCCCACCGACAAAACTTCATAGGCCTTGTCCGCGCCAGAGACAACCACAATCGGAATGTCGGCCATCACCGGCGCGCCGCGAATTTCTCGCACCAAATCTGTGGCCTCGATCTTGCCCAAATAAAAATCCATCAACACCAAAGCCGGAGCTTGCTCCGCGATCGCCGGCAGCACGCTTGAACCGTCCCGCACACTGGCGACTTGAAAGCCTTCTAACTCGAACAAGGTAGTCAAAAGTTCCATGGTCAGGGGATTGTCATCGACGATTAAAAGTTTTGCCATCATTTATCTCCGTTTGCCAAGTGGGGTCTGGGTCAATCAATACCTCAGACCCTGGCTGCTACGTTGTCCCCCCACCTGAACGCGCAAGAGATCGGGTTCAGATCAACACCCAACGCACTGGTCAATATGAATATAACACAGATGCGCCCCGGTGTCCAGTTCCCCAGATCGCCTTGAATACCTCGCCCACTTGTTTCGCCGTCTCGCTAACGCTGTCGTCGTTGTCACACAAATAGCGCGCCACCTCGCCAGAATCACGCCAGCTGGTCGCCAATACCCCCCAGACCGGCGCGGCGCGGTCTGCTCTGGCCGACGCGAGCAACAACTCGGCGGCTCGGAGATTTCTCCATGGGCAAACCACCACCCTAAAGCCGTGACCGGTGAAAAAGGGGATCGATGGATAACCATCGTCCCGTTCCTCATAATGCCAATCGCAGATGACAATGTCCCTGGGAATGCGCTCGATCATCTCCCAGGTATGGTTGGCCGACGCCTCCCATTCGCCATAGCCCGTCGCCTCGGCATCGAGCAAACGGTCGCCCCACATCAACATTTCGATTTTGCGCTTGCCCACAATGTGTCCGTGCAAGGCATTGACCCAGTCGGCAAACAATTCAGCATTCGGCGTACCCTGGCAGCGCGGGCAATGGCCGATCTCGAACACCTCGTCCAGGCCAACATGAATGGCGTCGGCCTGAAACGCATCGACCAGTTCATCGATCAGATCGAACACAATGTCCTTGACCTGCGGATGGCGCGGGCACAAACTCCGGCAGTAACGCACCGTCGGCATATCTGGTGTTTCATCGAACGTCGGATAGGCGCGTAACAAACCCAGTTCTGTCCCCGCATTTTTGCCCGATTGATGCCCCAACAAGTTCATCTTGGGGATAATGCGAATGCCGTTCTCTCGACACAGCGTGGCAATCTCGGCCGCCTGCTCCGGCGAGATCGCTCCGGCATCGGCGACCTGGGGGTGGCTCGAAAATTGATACTGGTAACTGACCCGCAACACCAGGGTGTTGCATCCATACTTGGGCAGCACCTGGGCGATCAGCCGCTTGAACACTCCCCAGTCCTTTTGTCCCGGCACGCCCAGACAAATGCCGCGAAACGCTTCTTTTACACCAATGTCCTTCATCACACACCTCCTGTTGTGAACCCAACATCAGACAAAAATTTGCAGAACATCGAGATTATCGTCAAGAGTTACACGGTTCGAGTCATGGAAGGCGTTTTGCACCTGAAATACATCAAAAAGCAACTCATTCTATCCAAGAACTCGATGTTTGAGCCTGTCTAGTGCTACAGCAAGACTTTCCTGGGACTGTCATTCCGAGCGTAGCGAGGAATCTCCTGGCTCTAATTTGACATAAAGTTTGT
>CAYZYE010000273.1:0-4205 GCA_964481205.1 uncultured Anaerolineae bacterium
AACCTCAAACCTTCGTTTTCAGTCAACGGCCAGTTCCGTTCCCATGTGTAGCGCATGCGGGATTCGAACCCGCGATCTCCACCTTGAGAGGGTGGCATCCTAGGCCGCTAGACGAATGCGCCACAACAGACGAAATTATACTGTAAAGCATTGTCCCTGTCAAATCCAGCGCCAAGGACACGACGGCCGCTCCTGGCAAACCGCACAAAAATACCCATAGCGGGGCGAATTCTGGGCCTGGGAGAAAAAATGTCAGCGAGATTTTTTCTTTTTCAGCCACGCCATAATGAACACGATCAACCCCACGCCAAGCGCAGCGCCGACCAGGGCAACGATCAACTTTTGCCGGTCATCCAGCACAGATGGGATGTCCGGCGCTGCGGGCAGCGGAAGCCGCTTTTCCGGCGGCGGCGTTTCCGGCAGCTCTTCGACGGGAATACTCTGAAACCGCGTGCCCTCCTGGATCAACATCACCGGGATGTCATCGCGGATGGGGTATTTGCGGTCGCAGTCGGCGCAAATGAGCCAGTTGCCCTTGTTGACCAACATGCCGGCTTGGGGGCCATCGCGCACGCAGTTGGGACAGCGCAAAATATCCAACAGTTCTTGACTAACCATATATACGACCTCCTGATTGAAAAAAATAGAGTGACGACTCGGCGGTTTAGCGCCCAAGCAACGGGATGAGGAAATTGGGCAAACAGCCCGATGGAGTGGTTGGGTGCTCGCCCGGCTGCGGCTCTTCGGGCTTGGGCTTGGGCGTTGGCTCGACCGGCGCACCCGTCCGAAGCGCATTGTAGGCCTGTTCGGCCTGCGCCCGCCCCGCACCCTGCGCGTTCGCATCTTGGCCCAGATTGAGCGCAGTGCTCGTCAAAATTTGCTTGATTTCGGCCGGCGTGAGGCCTGGTTTCGCCTGCAACAGCAGCGCGGCCAATCCCGATGCGTGAGGGGTGGCCATGCTGGTGCCCGACGCGGCAGTGTAGCGATCGTCCAGCGGGCGGCCCAGGCTGGTGCCGGCCGCGCGCGCCGAGACAATATCGGCGCCGGGGAAACAAAGATCGGGCTTGGTGCGATTGTCGGCGGTGGGGCCGCGCCCGGAAAAGCGGGCAATCCCGTCGACGCGATCGGTGGCGCCAATGGTGATCACATTGGCGGCTGCGCCCGGTGAACCGATGGTTTTTGCGCCCGGCCCGGCGTTGCCAGCGGCCACACAGACGACAATGCCTTGGGCGACGGCGGCATTGCAAGTCATCGACAGCGCGTCGCTGCCGTCGCTGCTGCCCGCGCCGCCCAGAGACATATTGATCACGTCTACGCCCTGATCGACGGCCCATTCGATGCCGGCCATCACCGTGCTCATTGACCCGCCGCCGTATTTGTCGAGCGAGCGGGCGATATACAACTGCGCCTCTGGCGCGACGCCGCGATATTTGCCGCCCAGCGCGTCGCCATTGCCGGCCAAAATGCCGGCGACGTGTGTGCCGTGGCCGTTTTCATCGCCGTAATTGCCGCCGACAAAACTCGTTCCGGCGACAATGCGCCCGCGCAAATCGGGGTGTTCGGGATCGACGCCGGTGTCGACGATCGCCACCTTGACGCCCGCGCCGCGATAACCGGCGTTCCAAATCGGCGGCACGCCAATGTGCGGCACGGACTGATCGAGACAAGTGTGGATTTCTTCGTCCAGCCAAATGTACTCGATCGTTTCATCGTCGGTCAGGCCGGCAATATTTGCACCCGACGTCGCTGCGGCGACCGTGGGCGTGAGTTTAAAGACGAAACGGGCCTCGACGCCCTCGCCAACGGTTTGCGAACGGATCACATCTTGCTTGTACTTGATAATGACCGGAATCGGCGTGGGTTCTGCCTCCAGGGCATGCGGCCTTTCCAACTCGGCCACCAGGTTGGGTGCGAGTTTTCTTTTATCCATTGTTTCCCCTCATTTCATTGTGGTAATCTTTTGATCCGGCTCTATTTTGACAATCCACGGTTCTTGAAGTAAATCCAGAATACGATATGCGGCGCCCTTGGCAGCGATGGTCTTGGTCAGGCGAAAGGCAAATGTCACCGTCAGCCCATGCGCCTCTAGTGATGCGGTATGTTGCCTGGGATCGTCTTTGGTGTGAATGATCACTGTCGCTTGCGCCTGGGGCGTTTCCTCCAACCGCGCAAGCCATTCTGGATTTGCTTTCATCGCTGACCTCTCTTTCTGCTCGACACGCCGCACGCATCGCAACAACATCATACCACACCACAGGCGCGGGGTCAAGACAGACATTCGCTTTGTTTTTTTCAAACAACGTGCTACAATCCCGCTGGTTTCCAAGTACTTTTGTCGGCGCGGTTTTCAGCCGCGTTTCTATGCTGTGCATCGTATAATATACACAGATCGTTTCAAGGATGGCTCATTGTGGATGCAAATGTTGAATCCGGATCGGCGCCGCCCCATCGCCGGCCATTTATCGACGCGGCGAGCATGGTCATGGTCGCCGTGGCGTCAAGCCGCTTGTTGGGGCTGTGGCGCGAGTCCTTGCTGGGCAGCGCGTTCAGCGCCAGCGCCGAGATGGATGCGTTCCGCGCAGCCTCTCGCGTGACCGAGACATTGTACATTTTGACCGCCGGCGGCGCGCTGGCTTCGGCTTTTATCCCGACATTTACCACCTATTTGGTGCGCAGCGCGCGTAAAGAGGCGTGGCAAGTCGCCAGCGCGGTCGTCAACCTGGTTTTTGTGACGACCCTGATCGCATCGCTGGTCACTCTGGCGATTGCGCCGCTGCTGGTTTCGACCGTGCTCGCGCCCGGATACCCGGCCGAGACGCAGCGATTGACCGTTTCGCTGCTGCGCTGGATGCTCCTATCGACGGTGATTTTTGGCGTCAGCGGTTTGTTGATGGGCATCCTGAACGCCAACGATCGCTTTATCGCCCCGGCACTCGCGCCAAGCATGTACAACCTGGGCATTATTTTTGGCGTGCTGGTGTTGGCGCGCTGGTGGGGCATTCACGGCGTCGCCGTTGGCGTGGTGATTGGGGCGCTGTTGCATTTGGTCGTGCAGCTTCCGGCGCTGCGCAAACTGGACTGGCGCTATTCGCCGGCGTTGGGGCTGCATCTCGCCGGCGTGCGCGAGGTGGGGCGATTGATGGGCCCGCGCGTGCTGGGGCTGGCGATCACCCAGCTTCACTTTTGGGTCAACACCAACCTTGGCTCGCGCATTGGCGTCGAGGGGGTGGTGGCGACATTGTCGTTGGGGTGGGCGCTGATGCTGCTGCCGCAGGGCATTTTCGCGCAGGCGACGGCGACGGTGGCTTTTCCATCGTTTTCGGCGCAAGCGGCACGGCAGGATCGACGCGCACTGCGCGCGGCGATTGCGTCGGTGTTGAGCCTGGTGTTGTTCCTGACTTTGCCGGCCACCGTGGGCTTGATCATGCTGCGCCGCCCGCTCGTTGAAATGCTGTTTATGCGCGGCGAGTTTGACGTTGGCGCGGCATCGATGGTGTCCTGGGCGTTGGCCTGGTACGCCGTGGGGCTGGTCGCCCATTCGGGGCTAGAGATCGTCACCCGCGCTTTTTACGCCTTGTATGACACGGCGACGCCGGTTTGGGTCGGCGGGGCAGCGATGGCGTTGAACATTGCGTTCAGCCTCTTGTTCAGCCGGCTGTTTGCCCGGTTGGGAATGACTTTTTTTGCCGGCCGCTACCAGCCCTGGATGCCGCTTGGCGGGTTGGCCCTGGCCAACTCGCTGGCGACCGGTCTGGAGACGCTGACGCTGACCTGGTTGCTGCGGCGGCGGCTCGATGGTTTAGAAGGACGGCGTTTATGGGCCTCGACGTGGCGCACGTTGCTGGGCGCCGGGGCAATGGGGGTGGCGCTGCTCATTTTTTTGAAAACGGCTTCGGGGTGGAACGTCTGGCTGCTGGGCATTGGCGGGATCGGCGCCGGCGTGGCCGTGTTTTTTGCCGCCGCCTGGCTGCTCCGCTCGCCCGAGGCGGCGGTCATTGTAGATGCGCTGCGCCGCCGCGCCGCGAGGAGCGAACACAAAGTTGCAAAACTGTAACTCTTTTCCACATTTTTCCACAGTTATCCACAGCTTGAGCCAGGATTTGTGGATAACCAGGCTCAGTCGCCGCTTTTTTTGTATCCCCGGCTGTGATGATGTGTTTGCGCGGGGGCCGTCTTGGCCGCCCATTCGGTAAAAACGTCGTGCG
>CAYZYE010000274.1:0-4092 GCA_964481205.1 uncultured Anaerolineae bacterium
CGCTTTCAGGCCCGCAGCGTCGCGCCGAGTTTGCGCCCAAGTTGCTTGACGATCTTGTTTCGCAATTTGGACACTGCTTTGTCGGTCAGCGTTTTGTCATCGGCCTGATAGGTCAGAGCATAAGCCAGGCTCTTTTTACCCGCGCCGATCTGTTCGCCGCGATAGACATCGAACAAAGAGACGGCGCGCAGGGTCGAACCGCCGGCCTGAACGATCAGATCGCGCACGGCCACGGCCGGCGTCGCCTCGTCGACGACCACGGCCAGGTCCTCGTACACCGGGGGATGTACCGACGGCACAACCGCTTCACTGACCGTCCCCCGGCCGGCCAGCAATACGTCGAGGTCAAATTCGAGCGCGCACAATGGCTGTGCGGGCAGACTAAACGCCTCGCGCACGGCGGGATGCAGCTCGCCGGCCACGCCAACGACCTTGCCGCCAATGCTCACCTGCGCGCAGCGGCCAGGGTGGTAGGCCGGGTGTTCGCCGCGCGTCCAGGCGACATTGTGCAGTTCCAACCCCCGGCACAACATCTCGACCACCCCCTTGAGATCGTAAAAATCGACCAACTGACGATCCTGACCCGCCAGCCAACTCGACGCCTCGCGCGGGCCGGTGATCACGATACCCAGGTGGCGCGGTTCATCGGGCAAAACCCGGCCCTGGTGCGGCAAATACACGCCGCCGATCTCGTAGATGGCGATGCGATCCAGGAAGCGCAAGTTGTTGCGCGCCGTGTTGAGCAGGCTGGGCAGCAACATGCGACGCAGATACCCCCGGTCGCTGCTCAACGGGTTGCGAATGGCGACATACGCCCCGGCGTCGATGCCCTGACCTTGCGGCCAGAGTTTGGCGTCGTCGCCAATGTCCACCATCGAGTACGTGATCACCTCATCCAGCCCGCAGCGCGCCAACAGGTCTTGCACGCGCGTCTTGCCCTCCAGGCGAATGTTGCGCCGCTGCGGCGGCATCTCGTCGGCGATCAGCGTGCAGGGAAAACGGTCATAGCCATAGATACGCCCGATCTCTTCGACCAGATCGACCGGGACGTCGATGTCCAGTCGATAGCCGGGCGTGGTGACGAGCAAGGCGTCGTCGGAAACCTCGACCTGAAATTCGAGCGAGTTCAAGATGCCGACGATCTCGTCTGTGGCAATGTCGAGGCCCAGGATGCGCTGCACCAGGCCCAACGGCAGAGCGATTGTCTTGGACGGCTGCCGGCCCGGGTACAGGTCGCCGAACACCCGCTCGACTATGCCGCCGCCCAACTCGGCGATCAGCCAGGCCGCGCGCGCCGCCGCCTTGACCGTCAGCTCGGGCGCAACGCGCTTGCCAAAGCGCATGCTGGCTTCTGTGACCAGTTTGAGCTTTTGCGACGTGCGCCGGTTGTTCAAAAAATCAAAGTTGGCCGATTCGAGCAAAATGTCGGTCGTCTCTGCGCTCACCTCGCTCTCCTGCCCACCCATCACCCCGCCGATGGCGATCGACCCGCCGCCGTCGGTGATCATTAACATTTCGGCGTCCAGGTCGCGCACCTGGCCGTCGAGCGTGGCCAGTTTTTCATCCGGGTGCGCGCGGCGCATAATGATCGCCGGCCGGCTGCCGCCGGGACGCGCGCGCAGCTTGTCGTAATCAAAGGCGTGCAAAGGCTGCCCCAGCTCGAGCATCACATAGTTGGTGACATCGACCACATTGTTGATCGGGCGCATGCCGGCCTTGAGCAGCCTTTGCTGCATCCAGAACGGCGATGGGCCGATCTTGACGCCGCGAATCATCGCCGCCGTGTAGCGACCGCACAATTCGGGCGCAGCGATCTCTAGTTCGACGAAATCGGCGTTGGGCGATAATTGGACGTTATATTTCTCCGCTACGTTTAACACATCGCGTTTGAACGGCAGGCCATAGATCGCTGCCGTCTCGCGGGCAATGCCGACCACGGCCTGCAAGTGCCCAAACGCGCCCTTGATGTCGAAATCGATCACCACATCGCCCAAATAATCGACCAGCGGGCGGCCCACGGGGGCGTCGGGCGGCAAATAGAGGATGCCGGTGTGCTCGTCGCTCAACCCCAACTCTTTTTCCGAACAGACCATCCCCTCGGAGCGGATGCCCCGGATTTTGCCGGCTTTGAGGCGCGCCCGGCGGCCGTCATTTTTGTGCCCGTCGATCAGCGTCGCGCCGACGGTGGCGAACGCCACTTTGAGTTTGTGCGCCGGCATTCCAGCCTCGTATTGTTTGACATTGGGCGCGCCGGTGACGACGGTCAGCGGCGACTCGGCCCCATACTCGACCACGGCCAGACAAAGCCGGTCAGCGTTGGGGTGTGGTTTGACATCCAGGATTTCAGCGACGAAAATGTGCTCGCGGCTCCAATCGGCGCCGATCTGTTCCACGGCATCCACTTCCAACCCGGCCAGGGTCAGGCGTGTGGTCAATTCATCGACCGGAATGTCTATATCTATATAGTCTTTTAGCCACGAAAGCGGTACACGCATCGTTTGTTCCTTTCAAATGCAAAAGTGATGGAAATAGCGCGGTTGGCAAAGCTCCAAGATATTTGGTGTATCGAGTGATTTGCTCATTTTGTCGCCCAAGCCCTTTTTTTTTCAGTAGACTTGGGTTTTAGAACTGCCTCAAGAAACGCAGGTCGTTGGCATAGAAATGGCGAATGTCATTGATGCCGTATTTCAGCATCGCCGGGCGTTCGACGCCCATGCCAAAGGCAAATCCGCTCCACTGGTCGGGGTCATAGCCGCCGTTGCGCAAAACCACCGGATGCACCATCCCGGCCCCGGCGATTTCGAGCCAGCCGGTGTACTTGCACACCCGGCAGCCCTTGCTCCGGCAGAGGATGCAGTCCATATCGGCCTCGACGCTGGGTTCGGTGAATGGGAAATAAGAGCCGCGAATGCGGATTTTACGCTCCGGCCCGTACATCTGACGGGCAAACTCGGTCAGCGTGCCGATCAGGTCGGCCATAGTGATTTTGCGCCCAATGGCCAGCCCTTCCAGTTGGTAGAACTGGTGCTCGGCGCGGGCGGTGATCTGCTCGTAACGGTAGCATTTGCCGGGCAGGATGACGCGGACCGGCTGGGGGTGGTACTCGCGCATCGAGCGGATTTGCCCCGGCGAGGTGTGCGTGCGCAGCACGACATCGTGCTCGCTTTCGACCCAAAAGGTATCCCACATGTCTCGCGCCGGATGATACGGCGGGATGTTGAGCAAGCCAAAGTTGTACTCGTCGGTTTCGACATCGGGCGATTCGTAAACCTGGAAGCCCATCTGGGCAAAAATGGCGTAATAATCGCGCAGGCATTGGGTGGTGATGTGCAATTTGCCCGCCGAAACCGGCCGCCCCGGCAGGGTCACGTCGATGGCGTCGGCGGTCAGCAGCGTCGCCAATTCAAGCTCTTTGATCGCTGCTTCTTTGGCCTCAAAAGCGCGGCTCAACGTTTTTTTGACCTCGTTGACGGCGCGCCCGACCTGGGGACGTTCCTCGGCAGACAGCCGGCCCATGCCGCGTAAAAAAGGCGCAAGCGCCCCTTTTTTGCCCAGGTATTGTTGGTTCCAGGCGCGCAGTGCGTCGCTGCTGGTCACGGCTTTCAGTTCTGCCAGCGCGTTCGAGGCCAATGTTTGCAGTTGTTCCAACATGTTCTCCTCCTCTAATAACAAAAAAGCCCTCATCCCAAAAGGGACGAGAGCGCATTTCTCCCGTGGTACCACCCTTGTTGATCGACAACGCCGACCCACTTGGCGCCGACGCGGGTTTGAACCCCGTTCATCGGCTGCCCCGTTAACGCTGGGCTTGCGGAGCAGGCTACGGCATTGACAACGTTCTCGTCGAAAAATCGACACTTGGGCCAAGCAAAACTTTCACCTGTCAGCTCGGGAGCGAATCCTGCGTTTTTCTCCGGGCAAGGCTTCCAGTCCAGGACCCTGCCTCCCTGTCGGATTCCGGCGATCGCCCCTCTTGGGGACGACCAACCCGCAAATGTTCTCCGTCATTGCTTTTATGTTTCCACATTGATGTGACTCATTATCCTATGAAATCGAGATTTTGTCAAACGAGATTGGGGTGTAGGGCAATCGCAT
>CAYZYE010000275.1:0-3992 GCA_964481205.1 uncultured Anaerolineae bacterium
GGATCTCTTTGACAGCCAATGTGCGCTGTGTTATAATGCATAGCCACTGAGAATATGACTATATAGGGAGGAACATTGATTACAGTTGAGCAGGTTCGCAAAGCGCTGGATACGGTGATGGATCCAGAATTGGGACGCAGCATTGTCGATTTGGGCATGGTGCGCGACATAGAGGTACAGGGCAAGCAGGTCAAATTTACGCTGGCGTTGACGACGTTGGCCTGTCCATTGCAAGATACGATGGTTCAGGATGCGCAGAAGGCAATTTCTGGCCTGGACAGTGGCTTGAGCGTCAGCGTGCAGCGCACTGAAATGAGCGACGAGGAGAAACAACAGTTGTTGGCGCGTTCGCCCGGCGACCCGGAAAAGCCGCTGGCCGAGCGGATGAACGATATTGCGCACGTGATCGCCGTGATGAGCGGCAAGGGTGGGGTGGGCAAATCTTCGGTGGCGGCCCAATTGGCCGTTGCTTTGCGCCGGCAGGGCAAACGGGTGGGCGTGCTCGATGCCGACATTACCGGGCCGAGTATTCCCAAGATGTTTGGTTTGCGCCAGACGCCGATCGGCAGCCCGATGGGTATTTTGCCGCCGGAGACCAAAACCGGGATCAAGATCATGTCGATCAATTTGATGCTGCAAAGCGAGGATCAGGCGGTGATTTGGCGAGGCCCGCTCATTGCCGGCGCGATTCGACAGTTTTGGAGCGAGGTGTTTTGGCGCGACCTGGATTACCTGATCATCGATCTGCCGCCGGGCACGTCGGATGCGTCGTTGACGGTGCTGCAATCGATCCCGGTGAGCGGCGTGCTGATGGTCACGTCGCCGCAGGATTTGGCCGGGATGGTTGTGCGCAAAGCGTCGCAGATGGCCAAGCAGCTCCAGATCCCCATTTTGGGGCTGGTCGAGAATATGAGTTACGTGCTTTGCCCCAAGTGTGGCGAGCGCATCGAGATGTTTGGCCGCAGCCAGGCACTGGAAAACGCGATCGAGATCGGCATTCCCTTGTTGGGACGGCTGCCGGTCGATCCTGATTTTTCGGGGTTGTGCGACGCCGGGCAGATCGAAGATTATCCGGCGCAGACATTCAAACCGGTGGTCGAACAGGTCGTCGCGTTGCTGCCCAAGGGCAAGGCCAAGCCGGTTTTTGCCTGATCGCGGCAGCGGACAGTCGCCTGGGGCGCGCGGCCAGCGCGATCTGAAAGGGGGAGGTTGGTGGGACAAAAATTCAAGGTGGGGGTGATTGGTTTGGGCATTTTGGGCAGCCAGCACGCTCGCTTTTGGCAGGCTCAGCCCGAATTGGACGTGGTTGCTGTGTCCGACGTGATCGCCGAGCGCGCGCAGGCGGTTGGCGGCGAGGTGGGGGCGCAGGCGTATACGGATTATGCCGAGATGTTCAAGGCGCATCGCCTGGATGTTGTCGTCGTGGCCACGCCGGACCCGCTGCACAAAGCGCCGGTGATGGCGGCGATTCGCGCCGGCGCGCCGACGATCATTCAAGAGAAGCCGCTGGCCACCACCGTCGCCGAAGCGGAAGAGATGATCGACGCCGCAGAACAGGCCGGCGCGCGTATTTTCATCAACTTTGCCAACCGTGGTTCGGCGTTCGACCGGGCGACGTACTATGTGATTCAGCAGGGCTTGCTGGGCGAGGTTGTGTACGGGCAGGTGCATCTGGATGACAACATTTCGGTGCCAACGCGGATGTGGGGCGCGCGCACCCGGGAATGGGTTGCCGGGTCGTCGACGGCGCATTTTTTGCTCAGTCACGTCGTCGATTTTTTGCACTGGGTGATGTCGCCGGCGCGGATTACCGAGGTCTATGCCATTTCGCAGCAAAAGGTGTTGGGTTATACGCCCGACCTCTATGACGCCTATTTGACTTTTGACTGCGGGGCCAGGTTTCGCGTCAAGGCCGAGTGGATCAAGCATATCGATGGGCTGGTCGAGTTTGGGTTGTCGTTCTCTGGCGCCGAAGGGACGCTCACCTATATCAAACGCCCCGGTTTTGGGGCCGTTGAAGGCTGGCGGGCCAATGTCGGCGACCGGCTGACGACGGAGCAAGTGTTGGCTCATCAAGCCAGGTTGTTGGAACAGGGCGTCAATGTGCGCGCACTGCTGCACCGCCCCGATCCGACGGCCGGCGCGCTCAAGGCCGGCGGCGGGGCGCTCAAACGGGGGCTAGAGGCGTTTGACTTGCCGCAAGATTGGTGGCGCGTGGCGCGTGGCTTTGTCGACGCCGTTGTAGAAGGTACGCTGACGCCGTCGTCGTGGACGGGGTACGGGCCGCTGCCGACCGGGTTGGATGGGCTGGTGCAAACCAGGGTGGTGTGCGCCATTGTCGATTCGGCCCGGCAGAACGCGGTCGTTCAACTTTGACGAAATGGCGTCATTGTGATACACTCTGTCTGGGCAATTCCAAGAGATAATTGTTTAGCATAGACCATAGAATAAGGTTAGCATAAAATAAGCAAATTTATGGAATTGCTCAAACTTTTTCCAGTTTGTTTCACAGGTAACTTTATCAACGGGTCAGTGCTTGCAGGTTTTGGGACGTTGTAAAAACTGAAAGCCTCAACTTGTTTATTGGCAAAAGGGAGGAAATTATGCCAGATCTAAAAGAAACTGTTGGATTTTTGTCCCGGGTTCCTCTGTTTCAGGGTCTCAAACAGCGCCAACTAGAGCGTCTGGCCGGGCGGTTTGTCCCGCGTTCTTATCAGGCGGGGCAAGACATTGTAACTCAGGGCAAAGGCGGCGCCGGGCTGTTCATTATCACTTCTGGCGCAGCCGAGGCCATTCGCGTTCGTTCGGACGGGGCCAAGGTTGTGGTCAACACTTTTGGCGCGACCGACTTTTTTGGCGAGATGGCATTGCTGGACGATGAACCGCGTACCGCGTCGGTGGTGGCGACGCAAGACACCAAGTGTCTGGTTTTGTCTCAGTGGGAACTGTTTGGCGAAATGCGCCAGGATGCCGATGTGGCGATCTCGGTTTTGCAAGAGGTTGTCCGTCGTTTCCGTCGCGCGCTGAACGTTTTGTAAGCTGTCATTTGGGGGGGCATCGACCGGGTATTGTCGATGGCCCCTTTTGTCAACAGGCTTTGCAAGTTTTGGGACATTGTAAAAACTGGAAAAGCCTTACCCCATTTGTGTCCTCTCGATGTCACCACTCTGGCGTACAATACAATCATCAAGTCTGAAAAACCGCGAATGTTTGCATCTGTGATTCCAATGCCAAGTTGGCTCGTCGATCTGGTTGGGTGGAATTGAAACCCAGTCGGTATGATATTGCGTATATGGTGGGAGCAATTCACCAGGCGCCGTCGTGGATGAGGCGGTTGGCCCCGGAAGGCGAGGAGGGAACGATGATCAAGACGCAAGACCTGATCGGCAAGCCGATTGTGACGATGAATCATGGAGAGATCATTGGCAAAGTCAAAGATGTATTGATCGATCCAACCATGTTTCGCGTTTCGGCGCTTGTCTTGCCGCCCAGCAAGATGTTTAGCAAAGAGAGTTTGGTGGTGCCGCGTACCGTCATTCACGTTTTTGGCCGCGATGTCATTTTGGTCAAAAGCAACGAGGCGATGGTGCGCGACAATACGCTGCACAGCGTCGCCAGTTTGTTGGCGGTGGTCAGGCAAATGAAAGGGCGGCCGATCGCCACCGAAAAGGGCGTCAAGGTGGGCATTTTGAACGACATCTTGATCGACGATGATGGCAAGATCGTCGGATACGATCTGTCCAAGGTTTTTATCGAAGGCCCGGTTGCCCAATCGAAGCGTGTCCCGTTCCGGGTGACGCGTTCGATTGGGCGCGATTTGATCATTGTCGACTCTAAACAGCTTGAAGCGATCTAGGGGCAATACCCGTGAATGAAATCTCGAGTCTGTTGAGCGGACTCGGGGTCAGACTCGAGAGAAACATAGACAGGGTTGGATAAGATCTGTAACTCTCTTTCGATTTTCAGATTTATGTTTTTTGTTCTTTCGTTTA
>CAYZYE010000276.1:0-3946 GCA_964481205.1 uncultured Anaerolineae bacterium
CGTTGGACGTATTTATCGACGAGCTGGCGACCACCGAAGAAGCCGAACGCCTGCAATCTTTGGGTGAATGATGACCACACCCGCCCCGGCGCCAACCCGGCGCGTGCAGGACGCGCTGCGCTGGGCTGCCGGCCAACTCGAAAGCACCGCCGAACCACGGCTGGCGGCCCGGCTACTGCTGGCGCACGCTTTGGCATGCTCAACCACAGACTTGTTCGTTCATCCAGAACGCGCCCTGACGCCCGAACAATGGGCCGAGTATCGCCGTCTCATCTGCCGGCGGGCCAGACACGAACCGGTGGCCTATCTGATCGGCCACCGCGAATTTTTTGGCCTGGACTTGCTCGTCGATGAACGAGTGTTGATCCCCAGACCGGAAACCGAGCTGCTGGTCGAGTGCGCCATCGCCACGGCCAAACCGGCCGCGCAAAACGGGCCGCTCCGCATCATCGATGTGGGTACCGGCAGCGGCGCGATCGCCGTCAGCCTGGCCGTGCATTTGCCCCAGGCGGTCATTTTTGCCACCGATGCGTCGGCAGACGCGCTGAGCGTCGCCCGCGCAAACGCGCGACGGCAGCGCGTGGCGGAGCGGATCACTTTTTTGAAAGGCGATCTGCTCGCGCCGCTCACCACGCCGGTCGAGATCATTGTCGCCAATTTGCCCTATGTTGGCGAACGCGAGTACGCCGCGCTGCCACCGAACATTCGCCTGTATGAACCGCGCCGCGCATTGATCGCCGGCGACGATGGGCTGAAAGCCATTCGCACGCTGTTTAGTCAGGCGCGCGCGCACCTCGCCGCCCAAGGCGTCGTTTTGGTCGAAATCGGCGCGCAGCAAGGCGCGGCTGTTTCGACATGGGCGGCGCGGGTTTTTCCCAACGCACGGATCGCGGTGCATCCAGATTACGCCGGGCTAGACCGCATTGTCGAGTGTGTTGTGACCACACGCTAACTCCCCCGCCCCAGACGCGCAAATGGGTTGGGCGTCCGTAGGGCTTTTGCTCCAAGGGGATTGCCAATGTTTTCTGAAGCGCACTCTCTACGACCATCGGCTGGAAGGCTACGCTCACTCAGACCTCCCCAAGTTGACCCACAATCTGTCGGCCGGCGCGGAAAATTGGGCGAAATGGTTCTTGGGCCTGTTTACGGCGGCGTTTTTTCCCACCGGCAGTTTGTGTCTGGTATCAGGAGGGTGTATAATATGCACTGAACGTGATTATCTCTAGCAGATCGTTTTTGCATGTGGGAGGGAACGCGGTGCGGTCTGGGGATTGCCGGGTGCGACGCACGCCAGTACGTGCGCCGCACCCGTGTGCGTTGAGCCGATTTTGCCGGGGTGGTCTCGGCATAATTGATATTTAGCAAAGGAGCAAAGATGAAACGCGCAATTCTAACCTCGAGTACGGTCATTCTGCTGACCCTGGGCGGGCTGGCGCTGTTGAACGGTTGGTCGGCGCAGGCGGCGCAGCCTCCGCCCACGCCGACGCCCGGCCCGGATGGCGGAGGTATCGCCTTTGACCGCGTTCTCGCCGCCGACGTGGCCGCCCAGGCCGGGGACACCTACACCTGGACGCTGGACTCACGTGCCGAGTGGGAGCAAGGAACGCTGTCGAACCTGGACGCCGCTACCGTCTCCGGCACGCTGCGGCTGGGGCAGCGCTGGTTTGGTGACAGTGTCCCGGTCACGCCAGAAGAGCAATTGGCGGTGGTACAGGAAAATCCGGCTCTGGTCGTGGACGGTAGCAACACGCTTTACCTGGCGTGGGCGGACTGGCGCAATGGTGACGCCGACATCTATGTCGCCAGATCGACGGACAATGGGCAAAATTGGAGCAAGGCCGTGCGCGTCAACGACGATGCAGGCAGCGCCGGGCAGCGAACGCCAGCGTTGGCCGTGGACAGCAGCGGCGCGCTCTATGCTGTGTGGCAAGATACTCGCAATGGTGATGGCGACATCTATTTCGCCACATCGACAGACGGCGGAGCGACGTGGAGCGCCAACGTGCGCGTGAACGACGACGACGGTGCGGCGCAACAGTGGAAACCGGCGCTGGTTGTGGATGACAGCGGAGTGCTCTATGTTGCATGGAGTGATGATCGGCGCGACTGGGGTGACGTCTATGTCGCCCACTCGATCGATGGCGGGACAACGTGGAGTGCCAACACGCGCGTGAACGATGATGTCTTGACTGAATATCAACACGATCCGGTTCTGGCCGTGGACGGTCAGGGCGTCCTTTATGCTGTGTGGACCGACAGACGCCGCGACGATGGCGATGTCTATTTCGCCAAATCTACCGACGGCGGGAAGACGTGGAGCGCCAATGTGCGGCTGAACGACGATGCCGGCACGTCGGCATGGCAAGAGTCCCCGGTGTTGGCTGTGGATGGACAAGGTATTCTCTATGCCGCGTGGCTGGGTGATCTCGGCAGTGGTAGTGGTAACGACATCTATTGCACCAGATCGGGTGATGGCGGCATAACGTGGAGCGCCAATACCAAGGTACACACCGGTTCAGTTTCGGTTGCTATCTATGCCCCCTCGCTTGTTGCGGGCGGTAACGGCAATCTCTATACGGTATGGATAGAGACCGCGGGCGTCCATTTTGCCAGTTCTACTGACGGAGGGGATACCTGGAGCGCAGCCGTCCAGGTTGGCGATCTTGGATCGATACGGGTACTCGAGACGGTTCTTGTTTTGGACGGCAACGGCAAACTTGGTGCGGTGTGGACGGACACAGGCTCTTCTCTGGATGAATTTAATCCCGACATCTATTTTGCCAGATCGGAGGACGGCGGGATGCACTGGGGCGCGAAAAAGCGGCCCCACGACGATCTCGGCGCAATGTTGCAGGGCGATCCTGCTCTGGCCACAGCCAGAGATGGCACGCTCTATGCCGCATGGAAAGACAAACGCAACCGAGATTACGATATCTATGCTGCCCGCTCAACCGACGGCGGGACGACGTGGAGCGCCGGCGCACGGGTGAACGACGACGTCGGCGCAGCATTGCAAAGCACTCCGGTACTTGCTGCTATTTCGGACACGCTCTACGCCGCGTGGACCGATGGGCGCAATGGCGACAACGATATCTATTTTGCCCGCTCGATAGACGGCGGGGCAACGTGGAGTACCAACGTCAGGGTCAATAGCGGCGTCGTGACCACATCACAATATGCACCGGTGCTTGCCGTCTTTTCGAACACGCTTTATATCGTGTGGGATAACGACGGCGATGTTTATTTTTCCCGCTCGGCCAATGGAGGAACAACGTGGAGTGCCGGCGTTAGGGTAAACAGCACGGCAGGATCGGTAGCAGATCAATGTCGTCCCGACCTGGCAGTGGATGGTCAGGGGACGCTCTATGCGGTGTGGACGGCCGCGGGCAGCTGGGGTGGCAACATCCTGGTCTCTCGTTCCCTTGACGGTGGGGCAACGTGGATTACGAGCACTCAGATTAACGACAGTTCCAACATGGCCATGCAATCGACGGTCGCCGTTATCTCCAACACACTGTGTGCAGCATGGTTGGACATACGTAACGGAGATCAGGGCATCTATGTGGATTGTTCATCCAACGGCGGCGCGAGTTGGGGCACGGATTTGTTGGTGAGTGATGACGCCAATGTGACACAGCAACAAGCACCTGTTCTCGCCGTTGCCGCCGATCGTACATTGTACGCAATGTGGATCGGTTTGTTCAAGGGAAGGTTCGGTGTTTATTCGGCTCGTTCCGACGATAATGGAGCGACGTGGGCACTGACCGGGCGGGTGAATGACGGAGAAGGGGTGTTGCGGAACCAGGGCGTCGATGCTGTTGCGGATAGGCGAGGCACAGTCTATGTCGCGTGGGCGGACCGACGTCGTACACCGCATATTCGCATTGCCCACTCGTTCTCCACGCCGGAATATCGCCAAGATACCTATACCTCGCCGGTTCTCGAC
>CAYZYE010000277.1:0-3938 GCA_964481205.1 uncultured Anaerolineae bacterium
CAGATGGAATGGCCGGACGTTAAAGCCATTTGAAACACGCCCAAATGAGTTGGTTGTCCGTAGCGTCGCCCCTTGCGGGCGACCTTGTCAATCCGGGCAATTGGCAAAATGACCGCTCTGTGCTAAAATAGCGGCCGCTAGAGTTGCGTGCGGGGTGTCCCGTGGCAACTCTGTTATTTTGCCCAGAGGAGACAACAGTTATGCAAATCGGTATCGTAGGTTTGCCCAACAGCACCAAGACCACCATTTTCAACGCGCTGACCAAAAGTCAGGTCGAAACAGCCGCGTACAGCACCGGCCAGATCGAAACCCACACGGCCATTGTCCAGGTGCCGGATGAACGGATCGACCGTTTGCGCGACATGTTTAACCCGCGCCAAACGAGCTATGCTCGCATCGAGTACAATGATATTGCCGGCCTCAAGGTCGGCATTGGCCGCGAGGGCGGTCTGAGCGGCCCACTGCTCAACGCGATCTCGCAAAACGACGCCCTGTTGCACATTGTCCGCGCCTTTGAGGATGAAAGCATTCCCCATCCTGAAGGATCGGTGTCCCCAGCGCGCGACCTCGCGGCCCTCGATTTCGAGTTCTTGTTCTCCGATCTGATCATCGTCGAGCGGCGGATGGAACGCCTGGCGCGCGATCTGGCAAAAAGGGGCGTCTATGCCGGCCGGCCTGCCGACCGCCAAGAGTTCGATCTGCTGCTGCGGATCAAGGAAAATCTGGAACGCGAAATCCCGATTCGTGACCTGGAGCTGACCCCGGAAGAAGAGAAACGGCTGCGCGGCTATCAGCTGTTGACGGCCAAGCCGGCGCTGGTGGTGCTCAACATCGGCGATCAAGGCCGCGACGACCCTGCCGCCTATGTCGATTATCACCACCGTCACAGCGAGGTACTCTGTTTGCGCGGCGGGCTGGAAATGGAGATCGCCCAGTTGGACGAGTCAGAGGCGGCGTTGTTTTTGGACGAATATGGCATCGCCGAACCCGGCCTCAAGCGCATGATCCGGCAGAGTTATGCCCTGCTGGGTCTACATTCGTTCTTTACCGTCGGCGAGGATGAGGTGCGCGCGTGGACGATCCCGCAAGGCGCCTCCGCCGTCGAGGCCGCCGGCGCGATCCATTCCGACCTGGCGCGAGGGTTTATCCGCGCCGAGGTGGTCGGTTACGAGGCCTTGATCGCGGCCGGTTCGCTGGCCGAGGCGCGCAAACAAGGCAAACTGCGTCTCGAAGGACGCGACTATGTTGTCCGCGATGGCGATGTGCTCAACATCCGCTTTAATGTTTGACCCTGACGCCAGTTCATTTGAGGCATAGTCCACAAGGGGTGCGGCCACGGACGCCCAAACCATTTGAAACATACCCGTTGACGATGGCGCCAAACCGCCCGCGCCGGCGGCCGGGCTTGGAGGGCGATATGCTTTTTTGGAAACGTCGGTTCGGCGCGCTGCGCCGCAACTTGTTTCCTTTTGGCTGGAGCAACATCACCAAATTGGCGATTGCCTATTTTTTCTCCAATTTGTATTTTTACTTGCCGGTTGGCACGCTGTACTTGCAGGACAAGGGCCTGAATTATGTGCAGATCAACTCGTTGTGGGGGATCATTGTCGGCACAATGTTCCTGACCGAAGCGCCCACCGGCATTTTGGCCGACCGGCTGGGGCACAAAAAGGCAATTGTCATTGCTCTGGCGCTCCAATTGTTGGGCGAAGTAATGTACGTTTTGGCCGACTGTTACGCGCTCTTTGCGTTAACGTCGGTGGTGGCAGGTGTGGGGTTTGCTTTTGCCTCCGGCTGCGTCGAGGCACTGGCCTACGATTCGCTCAAGGCGATGGGGCGGCAAGCAGAGATGAGCAAGGCGATGGGGTTCATTGTCGCCGCCCAGCGCGCCGCCAATCTGATCGCCTTTGCCTTGAGCGGCGTGTTGATCGGCGTGCTCACCCAGGCGCGTTTTGTGCGCGCCATTGTCGCGACGGCCTGCGCGGTTGCCGCCGGGTGGTTGATGACCTGGACCCTCAAGCCGGTGCCGCACGATCGCCCGGCGTCGGGAACAAGCTCGATCCAATTGCTGTTGGACGGCGTCGAGGCCTTGCGCGCCAACCCGCGTTTGTGGCGTCTGACGTTGCTGGCGCTGGCGACGATTCCGTTTCGGGATTATCTGGGAATGTACCAGTCTCGTCTGGTCGGTGTGGGGGTTACGCCTGCCGGGCTGGGTTTGATCCAGGCGGCGGCCGCTGCTTTGAGTATCTTGAGCGCGCGTTACGCCTACTGGATCGCGGAGCGGCTGGGCGGCAACGCCGGATTGCTGCTGGCGACCTGTTTGCCAGGCGTTCTGTACCTGATCGCCGCCGCGACCGTCCACCCGGCGTTTTCGGCGTTGGCCTTTTGCCTGCTGTCCGGGTCGATGAGCCTCCGCGCGCCCCTGCTCTCTGGGCGTCTGAACCCGCACATCGAGAGCCGGAACCGGGCGACGGTGCTTTCGCTGATCAGTATGCTTTCGGGGCTGTACGTCGCGGTGATGGGGCTGCTCATCGGTCGCATCGGCGACCGCTCGCTGACTTGGGCCTTTGGCCTGATGGGTGTTGTGGTGTTGGGCGGTTCGTTTTTGTTTCGCGTGCGAGAGGCTGACCGGCGCGCCTCGCAGTACCCGTAAAGCTGTGCTCCAACCTGGCGTCGAGTTTTTGAGCGGCTTTGCGCCTGTCCCTCAGTATGGCGGCACGGCCGGCCCAGTGTAACCGCACATTCCCACCCTGGGCGAGTTCACCAACGGCATTGGTTCCCCATAGTTATTGTGCGGATGGTCCACGACATGCTCATCACACAGTGTTCCCTCCCCGTCCGATTCGTACAAGCATTCGATGCACAGCCAGGACGCCGGCCGTTCACACTCGATACAGTATGCTTGTGGCGGATCATTGCGCGCCATCAAAAAGATCGGGTGATCGGTCAGCGGTTTGCCTGTCCGCACTCCCACCATTTTGATCAACGTCTCCGATGAGGTTCCAAAATCATAGATGTGCGTCAGCTCGACTCCCGGCTCAAATACCTGCTCTATCCGTCGCTCTTGCGGAATTTCTTGCCCGCGCCAGCCCCCAATGGAAAACTGACTCAGGTGCCCGCAGCATTCTAGCCAGATGACCCGCAAATAGTAATCCAAATCTGCCAGCGTGGCAGCGCCTTTCATCTCTAGATGGAGCCAGTAATCACCCCGCCACGCATCCCGCACCTGCAAGTGGTACAACACTTGATCTTGGCCGGGCTTGGTGCCGGCAGCCGAGATCGCTTCCTGGCGTTGTGGACAGGCCGGCAAATGTCTTGTCAGACCGCTTCTGCTCATTTCTCGCCCGCAAAAAGCGCATTTGCCCCGCGATTGTTTTTTTCGTCCCATATCATTCCTCCTTTTGTCAAAATGTCGTCTGGCGGCGCGTCTTATCCTTTGTATTCATTCATCCGGCGTTTTCTCTCGCGCCAACTCGGCCCATAGGCGGCGTAGGGCGGCATATTCTGGCGTCTGCCAAAACTGTTCTTGAGCGTCGGGGGGCGACAGCCTTTCTGCCTGAGCGACCAGCCGGGTGTGCCCCGCCTCTACGATCTCTTGGGCCTGGTTTCTTTTGCCCTCGGCCAGCAGCACCTCACCGCAAATGAGCGATATCCGGTATGGATGCTCTGGGCCGTTCAGCGTTGGGTTATCGGCCAGATAGGCCAACACCGGAGCCAATGCGGCCTGGGCGGCGTCTGCTACCGCGTCGCCCAGGATGGCGCGTTGTGCTTTGAGGGCGGCTATTGCTTGTCCGAGTTGTTCGCGTTCGGTCATTCAGAGAACTCAGAGATCGCAAAGAAAAAGCGGGTTTTTTGGCAGCGTCGCTGATGTTATTATAAACTTGGCCGGGAAAAAGGTCAATTGCGCCGCAGGCAGGGCAATCGCATCTAGATTATTG
>CAYZYE010000278.1:0-3911 GCA_964481205.1 uncultured Anaerolineae bacterium
AAAATTGGTACTTTTTGTCTGCTTGTGGTAGAATCGAGCCGCTTTGGAGGTCGTTTATCGTGAGCATATTCTCGACATTATTTGGCCCGATCGTCGTCCTGTGGATCGGCGCGCTGGTCTTTTATATATCCGACCGCTTTTTGCCGCCGGCCCGAGACCGTGGCGCCGCCGAGAGCGTAACGCTTTTTCTGGCCGTCATCTCGATGTTTGGCGCGCGCGCACATCTCGATCTCCCCATCCCGTTGAGCGAGATCGCGCTTGTCCCGCAGGGAACGTCCCTCTCGTCCTTTGTCGTGGTCGAACAAACAACGTGGCGGCTGGCGCTGCTGCTGTTGGGCAGCATGTTGGCGACGTCGCTGGCATCCGGGGAAACGGGCGTCGACGGGCGTGCCGGGCGGCTGGTCGCCATTGGCGCGGCGCTGCTGTTTCTCTTTTCCGGCGATTGGGGGACGATGGCGCTCAGTTGGGTGCTGGTCGACGCCGGCCTGATCTATGCGTTCGGCCAAACGCAAAACAACCTCGCGCTCAAACGGGCGGGGTTTTTGAGTTTGAGCGGGGCGACGATCCTGGGCGTCGCTTTTCTGTTGCAGCAGCAAGCTGCGTCGCAGTCGTTGGTCGCCAGCCTGGCGATCGGCGCCGTGGCGCTGCGACTGCTGCCCTTTCCACTGCCGGCCTGGCCGGCCGTGGCCGAGCAAAATGACGGCCCGGCGCGGCAACTCTATGACCGCATGATCATTTTTGTCATTCCCACATGCCTGAGCATCGTGCTTGGGGTTCGTCTGGCGCAGTGGCCGGCGCTGGCGTTGGACGCGCGGTGGATCGGCTGGCTGGGGTTTGGGGCCGGCGCGGGGATGGTGGCCTATGCGCTCAAGGCGTGGAACGCGCGCAGCCCGGAAGAACTGATCGCTATGCTCCGTGGTTATGGCGTGAGTTGTGTTTTGCTCGCCGTTGGGCTGGGGCTTCCGGCGACGTGGCAGTTGATCGCGGGCGTCAGTGTGGTTTGGAGCATCGTCGTTTTGTCGCTCTCGTGGCGCCAGTGCCAATACCTGGCCGTGCATCGCGTCCACTCGTATTGGCGGGCGCTGCCGGCCGGGCTGGCCATTCTGACGCTGGCCGGCGCGCCGCTCACCGTCGGCCTGGCGGCGCGGGTCGCCGTTTATTGGACCATTTTCGACGATCAACGCTGGGTGTTGATGTTGTTGGTAATGATTTCCGAAGCCTTGTTTGTCGGCGCACTGCTGCGAATTTTATTGGGCATCGAAGGAGGCACAGCGCCAGACGCCGCGCATTGGCAAGCGTTCTTGGCCCTGTGGCAAACGTCCGGGCCGAATCCGACATCGCGGCGCCGGGCCATCGTTCACTGGGTCAAAACGACGCTGGCCGGCCAGATCGATTGGCGACTCGCGGCCGGCTATGCCGGCGCGCTCGGCCTGGCAATTGGGCTGGTGGTTTTGGGGATTGCGCCCGGTCTGTTGTCCGTCGATGGCGCGGCGCAGGGAATGAAACATTGGTTTGCGCTGCCGCGACTGCCGGTGTGGGCGGCGTTATTGCTGCCGGTAGTAGGCGGCGTGGTCATCTACCGGCAGCAAGACGCGGTCGTGTCCCTGGTCCAGACGTGGTGGCCGTTGTCCGAACGCATATTCGCGCTGGACTGGCTCTATCGCACCGTCGAAAAGGCGGTGGGGCAATTGCGCGCCCTGGTTTGGGGGGCCACGCGCGTGGTCGAAGGGGCCGGCTATATGGCCTGGGTACTGCTGGCCTGCCTGGTAATGCTGCTGTTTATCGTTTCGCGTCGAGTTTAGGTGATCATTATCTATGGAACTATTGTCTCGGTTGTCAAATCTGTCCGGCATCCCGCTGGTGTTCGGACTGGTGATCACGGCATCGGTGATCGCCGTGGTGCGCGACTGGCGCTTTGGCCTGTGGGCTTTGCTGCTCCAATATGTTTTGCTGGGGGCGCTGCACCTGCGTATGCTGCCGGTCGAATTGGCGCTCATCAAAGTATTGGTCGGCCTGTTGGTTTGCCCGATGATCTATTGGGCCGCGCGCTGGGTCGAGAGCGAGCGCGTCCACAAGGCCGAACTGGAACGGCAGCGAATCGCGCGGGAAAAGGGCCAAGTGCCGTTGCCGCCGCTGCCGTGGCCGGTGCGGCCAACCAGTTGGATTTTTCGACTGTTGGTGGTGATCCTGCTGGGCGTCATCTTGTACAGCGTGTCCGGCGCATTTTCGCTGCCGCTGATCGCCGCCGACATTGCGCCGGCGTGCGTGTGGCTGTGGTTGATCGGCCTCCTGACGCTGGTGCTGACCTCGAACCCGCTTCCGGCGGGGATGGGTTTGTTGACCCTGACCTCGGGATTTGAGTTGTTTTTCGATGCGACCTCGCCTGGGCTGATGGGCGTGGGCGTCTTTGCGATGATCAATCTGGTGATGGGGCTGGCCATCTCGTACCTGACGACGGTCGAGGCGCTGACCGGAGAGGTGCTATGAACGCATCGCCGCTGGCCTTGTCGGGGCCGTTCTTTTTCTTTGCAGCAGCGTTGAGCATCGCCGCGCTGGCCTACCTTTTGCACCGCTGGCCGGCGTTGAGCGGGCTGGTTTCCGCCGCCGGCAGCCTGTTCCTGGGCTGGATCGCGCTGCAACTATTGCTAAAACAACCGGTATCCGTTTTCGGGCGCGCCCTGCTCCTGGGACATTCGCTGGAAATATTTGGCCGCGAGTGGGTCTTGACGACGCCGGCGACGGCAATCCTCGCCTTTATCTTTGCTCTCTCCGGCCTGGCCTTTCTGCTGGCGCTTCCCGCTTCGCAGGGCTGGGCGTTTTATCCTTTTGGAATGGGTGTTTTGGGCGTACTGACCCTCGCCGTGACCGCACAGCAATATCTCTATCTTTTGCTCTTTTTATGGCTGGCCGCCAATCTGGCCGTGTTTGTGCTCTCGGGGGGAAGGCCGGGGGCGACGATGGGCGCATTCCGTTTTCTGGCGCTGACCACGCTGGCGGTAATGCCGTTGTCGCTGGCGTCCCATTTTATCGAGATCGAGGCGAATGCGGTGCTCTTGCGAACCGCCTCGGTCTTGAACATCATTGGGTTCAGCATCTTGCTCATGCTGCCGCCATTTCACGGGCAACTGGTTGCCGCCGCCGCGCACGCCGCCCCGATGACCCTGACCTTGATCCTCACCGCGTTTTCACCGCTCATCTTGTACGCCTTTTTTTTGCTGGGACAGGCTCATCCGCCTTGGTTAGAAGACGGGTTCATGTTCGATCTGTGTCGCTGGATGGGCGTTGGCGCGGTAATGCTGGGTGGAATCGCCGCCGTCGGGCAGCGCCGCTGGGGATCGCTCGTCGGGTACGCGGCGCTGGTCGATTGGGGCGCGGGGCTGATCGCCATCGGCCAGGGAACCCAGGCCGGGCTGTCGCAGGCGGCGCAGATGATCGTTTGGCGCGCGTTTGCTTTGCTGCTGGTGGGAGGCGGGTTGGTCGTCTTGTTTCGGGCCGCCGGCAAAAAGGACGATCTGGCACAGTGCCAGGGGCTGCTCTATCGCCGCCCCCTGAACGTGCTGGCTTTGACCCTCGGGCTGCTCTCGCTCGCCGGCTTTCCGCTGACGCCGGGCGCCATAGGGCGCTGGCCGTTGATTTTTGGTTTGCTCGAATCCGATCCCAAAACCGCGTGGATTTTGATTCTCGCCTCTGGCGGCGTCGCCGCCGGCGCGGTGAGCGGGCTGTTGGCCTGCCTGGGCGCGCCCAAACAGGCCGTCGGGAGCGAAACCGGCTACCGGCGGCTGCGGGTGGTGATCGACCTGGGATTCGGACTTGGCGCCCTGTGGCTGGTCGGGCGTCTGTTTCTGAGCGCCCCTTTGTGGATCGAGATCATACAGCGCGCCCTGACCGGGTTTTCATTCTTGCCAGGATAA
>CAYZYE010000279.1:0-3908 GCA_964481205.1 uncultured Anaerolineae bacterium
CTAGGCGCAGAGGACGCCAGGGTTGTCGCATGTATTTGAATGTCAGCGATGCTTGATGAAAATTTCACCTTGCAAAAAATGGGTTCAACGCAGAGGCGCAAAGACGCAGGGATACAACTATAATATACACTGAATACTGCTAAACTTCCCTATCTATCGACTCGGCGACTCGGCGTCTCTGCGTTAAATTTCAAATGGGTGTGTTTCAAATGGTTTGGTCGTCCGTAGCATAGCCCCTTGTGGGCGGCGCTCCAAGGGAATTGCCAAATCCCGGCCGGCGCGGAAAATTGGGCAAAATCAGTAGATAAAAATCCCACCCTGCAAAAAATGGGTTCAACGCAGAGGCGCAAAGACGCAGAGATACGACTATAATATACACGGAATACCGCTAAACTTCCCTATCTATCGACTCGGCGACTCGGCGTCTCTGCGTTGAATTTCAAATGGATGTGTTTCAAATGGTTTGGTCGTCCGTAGCATAGCCCCTTGTGGACGGCGCTACAGAGGCCAGGTCATTTGAACAACGCTTTGACCGAGATGCGCTTTTTGAACGCCTCTTCTTCTTCATAGACCAATGCCTCGTTGGGACAATGCGCGGCGCAGGCGGGCGTCTCGTTGCCGTAGCACAGATCGCATTTGGAGGCGGCCTTGGCGCCGACCAGGTTGCGCTGAATCGCGCCATAGGGACAAACCATCACGCATGTCCAGCAGCCCACGCAGCGATCCGTGTCGCAGAGCACGGCGCCCGTTTCCTCGTCGCGGTGCATCGCGCCGGTGATGCAGGCCTCGACACAGCTGGCCTCGACGCAGTGACGACACTGCATGGCAAAAGAAAGCGGCCCTTCCTCTTCGACCACCAGGCGCGACATGGCGCGCGGCGCTTCTTCTTTGAAGGCCTTGATGATTTTCCTGGATGTCGAATGCGCGGTCAGGCAGTGAATCTCGCACAAGCGACAGCCAATGCAGTATTCTTCATTTACGTAAATACGCTTCATCATTTCTCCTGTTACGACTGCCCCGCCGACTTGATTCCCAGCGTGTCCAGTTCGACCTGGTTGAGGCCGACGCCGCGCAAATGATCGCGGTTGCCGCGCAAACTCTCGATGGCATTGATCCCCATCCCGCCGAGCATTTCCTTGATTTCCAGCGACCAGGCGCGGATCAGGTTGTTCAGTCGCCGCGCGCCAATGTTGGGGTTGAGGCGTTTGGTCAGGTAGGGGTCTTGGGTAGCGATGCCCCAGTTGCACTTGCCGGTGTAGCATTTTTGGCACAGATGGCAGCCCAGGGCGACCAGCGCACCGGTAGCGATATAGACCGCGTCGGCGCCGAGGGCAATGATCTTGACAATGTCGCCGCTGTTGCGGATCGAGCCGGCGGCAAGCAGGGAGACCTGGTTGCGGATGCCCTCCTCGCGCAAACGTCGATCTACTGCGGCGATCGCCACTTCGATGGGAATGCCGACATTGTTGCGAATGATCGTCGGCGCGGCGCCGGTGCCGCCGCGCAGCCCGTCGATGGCAATGTAATCGGCGCCGGCGCGGGCAATGCCGCTGGCAATCGGCGCGATGTTGTGGACGGCGGCGATCTTGACCCCTACCGGTTTGGCGTAATCGGTCGCCTCTTTGAGCGCAAAGATCAATTGGCGTAAATCTTCGATCGAATAAATGTCGTGGTGCGGCGCCGGTGAGAGCGCGTCGCTGCCGGCGGGGATCATGCGCGTGCGCGAGACCTGGGCCGAGACCTTTTCGCCCGGCAGGTGCCCGCCAATGCCCGGCTTGGCCCCTTGACCGACCTTGATTTCCAGTGCGGCAGCCGCCTTGAGGTAGGCGGGGTGGACGCCAAAGCGCCCGGAGGCAACCTGGGCGATGGTCCACGGTCCGTACTCGTAGAGGCTGGAATGCAGGCCGCCCTCGCCGGTGTTGTACATGATGTGGCTGTCTCGAGCAGCGCGGGCCAAAGAGAGGCAAGCGTTATAGCTGATCGAACCAAAGGACATTGCCGAGAACATTATCGGCGTGTCCAGCACCAACTGCGGTCCGAGCCGGGTTTTGAGATCGATCGCGCCGTTTTCGCCGACCTTGATCTCGACCCGATCCGGTTTGCGCCCAATGTGGGTGCGCAGTTCCATCGGCTCGCGCAGCGGGTCGATAGAGGGGTTGGTTACTTGCGAAGCGTTGAGCAGCAAGTGATCGAAATAGATGCGCTGCGGCTGGTCGCAGCCCATGCCGCTCAACAAAATGCCGCCCGTTTCGGCCTGTTTGTAAATTCCATTGATCCGCGCGGCGCTCCAATTGGCGTTGGCGCGAAAATCGAGCGGGGTGCGGCGGATGGTCAGCGCGTGAGTGGGACAAAGGGTGACGCAGCGATGGCAGCCAACGCAGTTTCGCTCCTCGCTGTACACCACGTCGTCGTCGGCGTCGTACCGGTGTACGTCGTTGGCACACTGCCGCACGCAAACCTGACAGGCGATGCAACGCTTGTCGTCTCGTTCGATGATAAATTCGGGGGTCAATAAACTCAGGGGCATCTTGTTCAGCCTGGTCGCCCGGCGCCAATCAGAGATACAAAACGCCGCCGTAAATTGCAATGGTTGGTGAATTGCAACTCACAGCGGCGTGGAAAATCGGCAATATCCCTGACTGGATTTCGTGAAATCGGGTCGCCCCGGCCATCCTCCCTTCTAAATGATGACAGTAGAGAACATTTTATGATCGAATATGATAGATTATGTGCTATCGCTGCCTTGTAAACGGTTTTCCAAAATGCCAAAGTGATCGAGCAAGATGTCGCGCCCGCGCCGATAGTCGCCGGCAATGATCGCGTCGATCATTTGGCGATGACTCGACCACATTTGTTCATAATAGCTCAAATCAAAATAACGGTGCAGTTCGACAGCTTCATAGGCATCCCAGTACGCTTCGAGCAAACCAATCACAAAGGGGTTGTCGAGCCGGCCAAAAATGCGCAGATGCAGCTCGCGGTGTTCGAGATGCGGAATCTCGATCGGGCGGCCCGACAATTTGCGCTCGGCGCGAACCAACACCTCGCCCAGCGCGTCCAGCTCGGGTTGAGCGAGTTTGCGGACGGCCTGGTCCCAAAAAGCGAGTTCCAACTGGGCGCGTACATGGTAAAAGCGGTCGAAATTTTGCTTGTCACAAGCAATGCTGTACAATATGGCCGGGCGAATGGCGGTATAGAAATTGAACGGCTGAACATAGGTGCCGTCGCCGGGGCGCATCTCGACCAGCCCATAGGCCTGCGCCATGATCAGGTCCTCGCGCAGCTTGCCCCGGCTGATGCCCAGTTTTTTAGCCAAATCTCCCAGCGGCGGCAGTTTGATCGCTTCCTGGCCCTCTTGGGGGCCTTGATCGATCAAATATTGGAGAATGGAAAATGGCTCGTGACCGTTCATATCTTTGCTCCTGCCTCTGATAACCCTGACCCCGGCCAAAGTTTGTATAGATTGTACCGATTATACCTTTGAAACGGTGATTTGTCAAGTCAGAGTTTCCAGGGCTGCCCAATACCGCACCCGCTTGAGGATCACTCGCCACCGCTAAAAACGTCCCGTTCACCTTGCTGATGGGTGTTCTTGGCGGGGAATCTAGCATTCAGTTTTTTCAGCCTGCCGCACAAACCACAGATAGGCGTCCTCCAATGTGGGAGCGACGGCCTGCGCGGAAGGATCGGGGCGTGTGGTTGAAAACACCCGCTGTACCAGCCCCGCATCGGTTCGCCGGGCCGAAATGACGGCTGTCTCTGGCACGTCTGCCGCTGTGACCCATACTCTACCCTCGACTTGATGAATCAATTCATCCGGTGAACCGTGAAACCGCAAATGCCCCTCGTGCAGGACCGCCATATCCGCGCAAATCTGGTTCACGTCTTCCACAATATGCGTGGACAAG
>CAYZYE010000280.1:0-3896 GCA_964481205.1 uncultured Anaerolineae bacterium
TTCTCACAAGCAAGGGGGGCAATACAGAATTCGTATTCTTTTGCTGGGGCAAAAGTATTTGTCCTGACGCGCGGCGATCGATTGTCGCGCGTCTATGGCAGGCCAGCGCGCAGGTTGGTTTGATGACAGAACGTATGGTGGCTGCTGTGATGATCAAGGCAATGGCGGTTGATGAGGGTCATTTTTCGGGGAGAATCGAGGCGTCGTTTGGGTGTTTTTCTTCCCACCAGGTGTGCAAAGCGATGAACGGTACGGCCATTTGTTTGGCTTGCCGGCTGCGCCCGGTGTTCCAGGTGAGAATCAGTTCTTTTTTGGCGCGGGTTATACCCACGTAAAGCAGTCTCAACCGCTCTCGAACATAGTCCAGACGCGCCTGGCGGGTGGCATGTCCCTCATTATAAGCGGTGTGATGTTCAAGCGCGTGCAGCTGCGCCAGCGCCTCGGCTTCCAGGTTGAGGCGATCGCGGATGAACCACTTTTCGCTAATATATTCGTCATAGGGCTGCGCCGATGGAAAGTTGTAATTGTTGACCGCCATCAGGTACACGCGGTCCCATTCCAGTCCTTTGGCCTTGTGCAGCGTCGAGACGGTGACCTGCCCGGGTTCCGGCTCAAAGCCGGCATCCTCGTCATCAAAGCCCAGGAAGCGGCGTTGATTGCGGGCAATGACGGCCAATTCTTCGGTCAGCTCGCCCAGCCGCCAGGCCGGGTGGGCGTCGGCGGCCGAGCGCAACATCATTGCCAGTTTGTGACTCAGCGCCAATTCGCCCGGCTTGATGAACAGGTCTTGGGCGATGGTCAGCGCCAGTTGGTCGATGGGCAGCACGGTTGCCGCTTGCCAACGCCGGATCAATTCGCGGAACGCGGCCAGCAGGTCGTGGTCGCTGCCAGGGGGCGGTTCCTGTTCCCCCAAACCCGGCGCTGGTTCGAGATCGCCCGCCGCCGGCGCCTCGTCATTTTCCCAGTCGATGTTTTCCAGCCAATCGTTGCCGGCGAATGGTTGCAGATAATCTTCGACATACTTGCATTTGCGGATCAAGGCCGACAGGCGTTTGACGCGCTGCGCTGCATCCTGGTCTTCGCCGTCATCTCGACGCCAAACCTCAAAGACGCGCGAAAGCAGCGGCGCCGAGGTGGGGTGAGTCAGGTACTTGAGCACGTTGCCCAGCGCGCCGGCGGTCTTGCGCGTCGAAGTGGTGGAGCGCAGCAGCTCGACATAGGGCAGCCCGGCGCGCTTGAGCGCGTCGGTCATCTCGAACCCTCGCTGGTTGCGCGGCACGAGCACGGCGACCGTGTCGTCGGGGTGGGCGGGCAGCCAGCGGCGCAGCGATTCGACGACGGTCTTGATCTCGGCTTCGGGCGACAGCTGGCGATCGAACAGATAGATCGCCGCCGGGTTGGCCGGTGGATTGGGCTGCGGGTCGCCGGGCGGGGCGGGGGTGATCCTGGGCGGGGCGATCAAGGCGTCGCGCACGCGGCGTTCGGGGTGCGCCGTCATTGTCCACTCGACCAAATAGTTGGCCAGGTCGATGATGTACGGCTGCGACCGCCCCGAGTTGTGCAGGTGTTTTTCGGCGACGTGGGGCTGGGCGATGAACGCTTGCAGGTATTTGGGATTGGCCGTGGTAAACGTGGTATTGATCGCCTGGTTGGGGTCGCCGACGCGCACCCAATTGCCGGCGCGCGCGGGGTCGTCCCCGGCCAATTTGTCGAGGATGCGCTCTTGTAACAGGCTCGAGTCCTGCGCTTCATCTTCGAGGATGAACGGCCAGCGATGGCGCAGCCGGGCCAGCAGCCCATCGTCCAGCTCGAGCGCGATCAAGGCCAGCCGAATCAGGTCGTCAAAGTCGACGCCGCCGCGATAATGCAGTGCTTTTTGATAGTTGGCGTACATTTCTGCGCCCATGCGCGCCAGCGCAAAGGCGGGGTCGTCGGCGTAAGGCTCCAGACGCGCGAGCAGCGTTTCGGGCGAGAATTCCAGGTCTTTGGCCCGTTTGATGAACACGCCGGCGATGTTGAGCGCCGCTTCAGGCCACTGCTTGGTGGCCGTCCATGCGCGTTGCTTGTCGCGCAAATCAAGGCTCAAAAACGCATCCGCCGCATCGGGATGGCCGCGCAGCCACATTTCGACGACGTTTTCCCGCATCTGGGAGGTTTCGCGTTCATCGACAATTTGAAAATCATCGGCCAGCCCCACCAGCCCGGGGCGTTCACGGACAATGTCATGCGCCAGGCCATGCAGTGTCCGCACGCGATAGCCGACGTTTGCCAGCAGCCCGCGTTGTTTGACGAAACCGGCCACACGGCTCTTGAAATTTTCGACCGCCGAGTTGACCAGGGTGACGATCAATACCTCTTGCTCGCTGTCGATGGCCGTGGCCACCAGATCGGCGGCCAGTTTGGAGAGGGTAAAGGTCTTGCCGGCGCCGGGCACGGCGCTGACGCCCATTCGCCCACCGCTGTAGGCCAATATATCCCGCTGTGCGGGGCGCGGTCGAAACTCGATATCGGACATAGTTTACACTGTTCTTTGGCGTGTTTCGGTCTACAAGATTGAACCACGCTGGAAATCTGGGCGTTGTTCGTCAATGATGGCGCGGATCTCGGTTTCTTGCGCTTCGATGCTGGCCGTCACTTGAAACTGCACCAACGCCCGGAGCAGGTTGTGTTCGGCGTGTTTGACTTTGAAATAAATGTTGCCGTTGAGATAATCGGTGAAAAATCTCAGCCCCAGTTCAAAGGCGATCAAGCGGATCGAGTCATACAGATAAGCATAGTCGTTTTCGGTCAAAAATTGTTGGGCGACCGACAAATAGCCTTGCAAGATCGCCCGGCAGAGGTCGGTTTCAAAACGAACGTCGGCGATCTGTTCCGTTTCTTCGCCGAGCGGGTTGCAGCACGACCGCAAGCAGTCTCCGATGTCATAGTGAATCAATCCCGGTTTGACCGTGTCCAGATCGACGAGGCTGATTGCCTGCCCGGTTGCGCGATCGATCATAATGTTGTTGATCTTGGGATCGCCGTGGATCGGGCGGAGGAACAGCGCGCCTCGGGTCTGGGCCTCCTGGAGCACGCCGGCCCAGGCCTGGCGGTCGGCGATAAACCGGTGTCCGTGTCTCACCCTGGGGTCCCGGTCGGTCACGCCGGTTTTTTGCGCTGCGACATGGTATTGGGCCAGATATTGCGGGGTGATGTGAAAGCCCTCGAGTGTGTCGCGCAGCCGGTCGATCGGCAGGTCGCTGATCAAGTCCTGAAACCGGCCCAAGGCGTAACCGGCTTCGCGCGCGTGATCGAGGCCGACGATCTCGTCATACGACACGGCGTTGGCGATGAAACTGATCGCTCGCCAGAATGCGCCGTCGGCGTCGATGAAATAATCTCGTCCGTCTCGAGCGGCAAAGACGCGCGGCACTTCCCAGGCGCGTCCATCCTGGGCCGGCTCGCGCGCCAGCCGCTCGCGGACATGCTCGGTAAAAGTGCGCATATTGAGCATAATATACTCTGGATGTGGAAAGACGTGTGTGTTGATGCGTTGCAGAATGAATGGCGCGCTTGTTTTGCAGGTGACGATAAAGGTGTCGTTGACATTGCCGCTGCCGTATTCCCGCACGTCGAGAATCTCGTCAGGGCTAAATTGCGTTGCGGCGATCCTAGAGGTTTCCAAATTCGATTTTCCTCCTTTGTCTGCTCTCGGGAGCATTTCATTTTGGGGGTCAGGGGGTGGCGGCGGAATGGGGATTCTGCCGCCACAGGTGGGGATTCCGCCGCCACGGTTTGTCCAATCCGCAGCCTCGGAATCCCTATTCCGAGGCCCGGTTTCGCCCCAAAAGTGAAATACACACTCTGCTCTCCCCCAATTTGCCAAAAAGGGGGCGTTGGCGTATAATAGCCATGTT
>CAYZYE010000281.1:0-3852 GCA_964481205.1 uncultured Anaerolineae bacterium
ATGTCTTTGCCTGCGTCGACGTTGGCCGGGACGGGATAGTCGCCGCAAAAGCAGGCCATACAGTGCCCGCACCCCGGTTGGGTGACCGATGCTTGCAGTCCCTCAAGCGAGAGGTAGCCCAGGCTGTCGACGTCGATCTGGCGGGCGATTTCATCGACGCTCATATTGGCGGCGATCAGTTCTTGCCTGGTGGCCATATCGACGCCCATAAAGCAGGGGTAGCGGATTGGCGGCGAGGCGACGCGCATATGCACCTCGGCGGCGCCGGCCTGGCGCAGCAGGGCGACGAGCGGGCCGCTGGTGTTGCCGCGCACGATCGAGTCATCGACCATCACGATCCGTTTGCCGCGCAGGTCGGGAAAGGTGTTGTATTTGAGGGCCACGCCCAATTTTCGCAGCCGGTCGTCGGGTTGAATAAAGGTGCGGCCAATGTAGCGGTTTTTGATCAGCCCCTCGCCAAAAGGAATGCCCGATGCATAGGCATAGCCGATGGCGTGCGCGGTGGCCGAGTCGGGTACGCCGATGACCATATCGGCGTCGGCGGGGTGCTCTTGGGCCAGACGCATGCCCAATTTGCGGCGCACGCGGTGTACAGAGCGTCCTTCGAGGACGGAATCGGGGCGGGCAAAGTAAATGTATTCAAAGACGCACAATGCCTGCTTGCCAGACGGCTCGACGCCCGGCCACGAGGTCAGGCCGTTTTCGTCGAGGCGGACGATCTCGCCGGGGCGCATTTCCCGCTCAAAGGTCGCGCCGATGGTCGACATGGCGCAGGATTCGGAGGCCACGGCCCAGCCCGCGCCGTTTAGCTTGCCGATGCACAGCGGTCGAAAGCCCCACGGGTCGCGCGCGGCATAGACGGCGCCTCGGGTGAGGATGGTCAGCGAGTAGGCGCCCTGGGCCTGCTGCATGAAATCGGCGATCCGTTCGCGCCAGGTCTTGCCGGTTGCGCCGGCAAGCATCTGGGTGATCACCTCGCTGTCCGATGACGAGGTCAGCCCCACGCCGCGATTGAGCAGGTTCAGGCGCAGCGCGTGGGCGTTGGTCAGGTTGCCGTTGTGGGCGATGCCCAACGGCCCCAGCGCGGTCTCGATCAGATAGGGCTGGGCGTTGCGCAGATGGGGCGCGCCGGTGGTCGAGTAGCGGGTGTGGCCGATGCCGAGGTGTCCACGCAGATGGTGGAGGTTTTCTTCTTTGAACACCTGTGCCACCAGGCCGACATCTTTGTGAATTTGCGCGACGTGGCCGTCAAAGGTGGCGATACCGGCGCTTTCTTGCCCGCGATGCTGCAAGGCATACAGTGCGAAAAAGGTCAGCCGCGCGGCCTGCATTTTGGGGGCATAGATGCCAAAGACGCCGCAGGCTTCACGGGGAGAATCGTCCCAGAGGAGCATAAAAATACCTCAAATATTCTTTTGCATTTTCAATTTGCGATTTGTAGTTTGTGATCGGCTTGTTCCAGTTTTTCGACCTGGGCGCGTTGCGCCGCTTGGACGCGCTCTTGCAGGGCGTGGTCTTGCAGTCCCAAAATTTTGGCCGCCAGCAGCGCCGCCGCCGCCGGCTCGAGTACCAGCGCGGGGGCGACGCCGGAGGGCATGCGCAGCGACGAGTACACGTCGGCGCCGCCAAATTTGTCCGAGTAGGGCGGGCAGGCGATCACCGGCGCGGTCACGTTGGCGTCGACCATGCCGCTGAGGGCGTTGCTGCGCCCGGCGACGGTAATGTATGCTCCGACCCGTCCGCCGGCCTGGTATCGCGCCAGCAGGTCGAGCAGGTAAGCGGCGCTCTTGTGCGCCGAGGCGATGCGGCGCTCGTAATCGACGCCGAATTCATCCAGTGCGGTGGTGATCTGGTTTACAAAAGGCAGGTCGGATTTGGAACCCATCAAGATGACGACAATAGACATAAAATATCACCTTTATAGTTTCAGCGTTTGCAGCCGCGCCTCGACCGGATATGCGGCCGGCTCGAAGGTCTGGCCGGTCAGTTTTTCATAGCAGGCGATATAGCGTTGGCTGACCTGGACGATCAGATCGTCTGTGGCCTGGGGTGGTTCGCCGTCGCCGCGATAGCCGCGTTCGGCGTACCACAGGCGCAGGAATTCCTTGTCAAAGTTGTCCGGCTCTTGTCCGGCGGCCAGTCGCGCCTCGTAGGTGTCGGCGATCCAGAAACGGCTGCTGTCGGGCGTGTGTACCTCGTCGATCAACGCCACCTGACCATCCGGGGTGCGGCCAAACTCGTACTTGGTGTCGACCAGGATCAGCCCGCCTTGTTGGGCGATCGTCTGCCCGCGTTTGAATATCGCCAGCGCCGCCGCCTGCACCTGCTCCCAGGTCGCGGTGTCGAGCAGGCCGCGTTCGACGACCCCGGCGCAGGTGATGCGCTCGTCGTGCTCGCCGGCGCGGCCTTTGGTGGTCGGGGTGATGATTGGCTCCGGCAGCGGTTGATTTTTGCTCATTCCATCGGGGAAATCATAGCCGTAAATGTGGCGTTCGCCCAGCGAATAGCGGTACCACAATGACGTGCCGGTGACGCCGCTGATATAGCCGCGCACGATCACTTCGACCGGGAACGGCTCGCACTCGACGGCGACGGTGACGTTGGGGTCGGGAAAGCCGAGTGCATGGTTGTCGATCAGGTCCTGGGTGTTTTTGAACCAAAAGGCGCAGAGTTGGTTGAGCACCTGGCCCTTGTACGGTATGGCGGTGAGGATGCGGTCAAAGGCCGACAGGCGGTCGGTGGTAACAAGCACGCGCTTGTCGCCGGATAGAAAATTGTCGCGCACTTTGCCCTTGATGCGCGTGCCAAGTTGGGGGAGGTCGATGCCGGTAAAGGCGTGGGGAATGAGGGCGCGGATGGCGGCTTTATTCAACATCGGGTGTTCCTTTCGTGATCTGTGAAATCTGGCACGCAACACGTAGCATATTTCACGTCTTATATTTCCTTTGCGTATCGTATCCCGTTCTCAAACAGTGTCAACCCCAGGTGACCCTGTTTGCGTTGCGGGTGTTGTTCGGCGATGACGTGGTCTTCGGGGTGCGGCATCAGGCCCAAGACGTTGCCGCGCGCGTTGCACACCCCGGCAATGCCGGCGATGGAGCCGTTGGGGTTGGCGGGATAATCGGCCCGGCTGCCGTCGGCGTGGACGTAGGTCAGCGCGATTTGCCCCTGCGCTTGCAGCTGCGCCAGCGTGTCGGCGTCTTGCGGGACAAAGCGCCCCTCGCCGTGCGCCACCGGACAGTAAATGCGCTCGCTCACCCCTCGCGTGAACACGCACGGGCTGTCGCGGTTTGCTTCCAGCCACACCCAGCGGCACTCGAATTTGTTCGAGGCGTTGCGGGTCAGGGTGGCGCTTGCTTTTTGTTCCCTTTGCATAGCGGCGGGGGAGTCGCCAGAAAGGGGGTTGCTCATCCCTTCCTGATGCGGGGGGGATGAGAGGGGGGGCGAACCCGGCAGCCAGCCGCTTTTGACCAGGGCCTGAAAGCCGTTACAAATGCCCAGCACCGGCTTGCCGGCCTCGATAAAGCGGGTCAGCGCTTCCTGGAACAACCAGCGCAAGTCGGAGGCCCACAGGCGGCCCGCGCCGAGCGCGTCGCCGTAGGAAAAGCCGCCGGGCAGGATCATCATTTGAAAGTCGTGCAGGCGCGTCGGATTTTCGTGTAGCGAGTTGACATGCACGATTTCGGGCCGCCCGCCGGCGCGCTCGACCGCCCACGCCGCGTCGTGATCGCGGTTGGTGCCGGTGGCGTGTAAAATCAAGACCTTGGGTTGGGTGATCATTTTTTTCTCTCTGCCTAAAGAGCCAGCGCTGGCAGCGCCGTCTCTGTTTCAAGTCTGTCCAGCGCCGTCCGT
>CAYZYE010000282.1:0-3807 GCA_964481205.1 uncultured Anaerolineae bacterium
CGCCGACCTGGGTTATCCGCCTTTGGTCACGCCGTCGAGCCAGATTGTGGGCACGCAGGCCACCTTTAACGTGCTCACTGGCAAACGCTATGGGATCATTATCGACGAGGTCAAAAACTATTTTCGGGGGATGTATGGCCGCCCTCCGGGGCAGGTCAACCCAGAGATCAAGCAATTGGCAATCGGCGATGAAGAACCGGTCGATCACCGTCCCGCCGACGACATTGAGCCAGAGATGGAAAAGGCGCGCGTTGAGTTGGGCGACCTGGCGCAGAGCGAAGAGGACGTGATCGCTTTTGCCATCTTTGGCCCCGTGGCCCGCGACTTTATGGAAAAGCGCAAAAACGGCGGTATGGCCGCCACCGACCCGGTTGTCGCCGCGATCGCCGCGCTGGTCGCCGACGAGGAGGGTCTGCTCGAGCCGCCTGCCGCCGAGCAGGACCGCCCGCAGCTAAATATCGCCGTCACCCCGTCGGCGTGGCGCACTGCCGGCCGGCCCCGCATTCGCAAGATTGGAGGTACGCCCAAATGGTAAATTCCAAATCGTTTTCGCTCAATATCGACGGCAAAGATTATCAGGTTGATGTGCCCAGTCCAGGTATGATCTCGATCGACGGCAACGTTTTTGCCATCGAGATCACCGCTAACGGGGTCAAGGTCGGCGATGACACGTTCAGCGCGTCCTTGTCCGATGGATTCGCCATTGTCGCCGGCAAGTTGTATGAAACAGAGTGGAAAATAGCGTAAATTTGTAGATGAGAACTCTGGTTTCTTGTGCAGCCTGACCGAAACCAGAGTTCTTTGTGTGTGCGGTCAATGTTTTGCCTTTTGGCGGTCAAGATGGTGCGGGATAAGAGCGAGCTGTTCAAATTATTGAACGAAAATAAACAAAGACTTGAGGCTTTTGGTGTGAGACGATGCGGATTGTTTGGTTCATTTTTGCGCCAGGAACAGTCTGTGCAAAGTGACGTGGATATTTTGGTCGAGTTTGTCCCGGATCAAAAGAACTTCGATAATTTTATCCACCTGGCTTTCTTTTTGGAGGACTTGATGGGTAGAAAAGTTGATTTGGTGACTCTAGAATCGCTCAGTCCATATATCGGCCCACACATCTTGCGCGAGGTGGAATATGTCACCGTCGGCGCGTGAATACCTGCGTCATATCCTTGACGAGGTACAATATATATTGGCCCATTCACAAAATATTGACAAATCCGAATTCTTGCAGGACGAAACACTCAAACGCGCTTTTGTCCGTAGCATTGAAATCATTGGCGAGGCCGCAAAAAAAGTGCCCACCAGTGTGCGCCAAGAGCATCCCGAGATCGAGTGGCGTGCGATTATGGGGATGCGCGATCACCTGGTTCGCGGATATTTTGGCATTGACTATGATATTGTTTGGGATGTTGTGAGTAACAAGGTTCGAGAACTCGGGCGGCATGTTCAACGTATCTTGTCCACCGGTTCATAGTGAACCGTTTTAATCAGGAGGTGTCGTCTATGGCAGATGACAAGACGGTCGAGTCCATTCTCAACCGCAAACGGAAATGGCGTTTGACCACGCTAAAAAAAGTCACCGATCGCTTTCCCGAGCGACGCGCCCGCTTTGTAACTTCTTCTGGTATCCCCGTCGATACCATTTATACCCCCAATGATGCGCCTACAAGTCATTATTTGAACGATCTGGGTTTTCCCGGCGAGTACCCGTTTACGCGCGGCGTCCAGCCGACAATGTATCGCGGACGGTTTTGGACGATGCGCCAGTATGCCGGTTTTGCCACGGCCAAGGAAAGCAACCAGCGTTACAAATATCTGCTCGCGCAGGGCCAGACTGGCCTCTCGGTCGCCTTTGACCTGCCCACCCAGATCGGCTATGACGCCGATCACGTTCTGGCCGAGGGCGAAGTGGGCAAAGTGGGCGTCTCGATCTGCTCGTTGGCCGATATGGAAACCTTGTTTGACGGTATCCCGTTGGACAAGGTCTCGACCAGCATGACGATCAATGCTCCGGCAGCGGCGCTGCTGGCTATGTATGTCGCCGTGGCGCAAAAACAAGGCGTCGATCCGGCGGCGCTGCGTGGGACGATTCAAAATGACATTCTCAAGGAATATGTGGCCCGTGGCACGTATATCTATCCACCGCAGCCGAGCATGCGTCTGATCACCGACATTTTTGCCTACTGTAAGACCAATTTGCCCCGCTGGAACTCGATCTCGATCAGCGGCTATCACATCCGCGAAGCCGGGGCGACGGCGGTGCAAGAAGTCGCCTTTACCCTGGGCAATGCCATCGCCTATGTCGAGGCGGCGATTCAAAGCGGGCAGGAAATCGATGCCTTTGCGCCGCGACTCAGTTTCTTTTTCAACGCCCACAACGACTTGTTTCAAGAGGTCGCCAAGTTTCGCGCTGCGCGGCGTATCTGGGCCAGGTTGGTCAAAGAGCGTTTTGGCGCGCAGAACCCCCGTTCGATGCGGCTGCGTTTTCACACCCAGACCGCCGGGTCGACGCTGACCGCGCCGCAGCCGGACAACAATATCGTTCGTGTGACTCTGCAAGCATTGTCCGCCGTGCTCGGCGGCACGCAAAGCCTGCACACCAACTCGCGCGATGAGGCGTTGTGTTTGCCCACCGCCGAATCGGTGCAGATTGCCCTGCGCACGCAGCAGATCATTGCTCACGAAAGCGGCGTTGCCGATACTGTCGACCCGCTGGCGGGCAGCTATTTTGTCGAGTACCTGACCGGCGAGATCGAACGGCGGGCGATGGTTTATCTCGACAAAATCGACGAATTGGGAGGGATGATGCGCGCCATCGAGAGCGGCTATGTGCAGCGTGAAATTCAGAACAGCGCCTATGAAACGCAGCAGGCGGTCGAAAGCGGCGAGCAGGTTGTGGTTGGCGTGAATCGGTTTGTGGTTCAGGAAGAACAAAAACTGGACATGTTGCGCGTCGATCCTGCTGTTGGCGAGGCGCAGTGTGCCCGGCTGGCTCGACTCAAACGCGACCGCGACAATGTCCGCGTGCGGGAGACGCTGTCGGCGTTGCGCCGCGTCGCACAGACCGACGACAATTTACTGCCGCCCATTCTCGACTGCGTCCGCGCTTATGCCACGCTGGGAGAAATCTGTGACGTGATGCGTGACGTATTTGGCGAGTATCGCCCTGCTTTTGAAATCTAGTGGACGATCACAATGGGTGGTGTGTAGGGCTGTTCAATCGGCTCACCCAACGCGGTTTCAACCGCTGGATTGTAGAATTGAACAGCCCTGGGGTGGTGTGTGTTTTAATTTTTCAGTGAATTTGATCGAAAGGATACAATGAAGCCAACTCAAATCAATCATCTCGGCATCGCTGTGCAAGACCTGGAAGCGACGGCCAAAATTTACCAGGCGATGGGCCTGACCGTAGAAAAAATCATTGATGTGCCGGAGCAGCAAGTGCGTGTGGCCGTGATTCCGATCGGCGAAAGCACGATTGAATTGGTGCAGCCGACTTCGCCGGACAGCGCCGTGGCCCGGTTTTTGGAGAAAAGAGGCGAAGGACTGCACCATCTGGCGCTCCAGGTGGATGATGTGCAGGCCTCGCTGGACGAGTTAAAAGATCAGGGCTTTCGGTTGATCAATGAGACGCCGCGCGATGGCGCAGAGGGGCGGATTGCTTTTTTGCACCCCAAAAGCACGGGGCGCGTGTTGACCGAGCTGATCGAAACGGCAGACGATCGCGCTGTGCCGTTGACGCTCTGTCATTCTGGTGAAAAGTCAGGGCTGTTCAATTCTAATTTGTGACTAAAGTCACTGCTGGCGGGC
>CAYZYE010000283.1:0-3807 GCA_964481205.1 uncultured Anaerolineae bacterium
ACGGCTCACCCAACGCGGTTTCAACCGCTGGATTGTAGAATTGAACAGCCCTGCACACCAAAGGCTGAAGAAACAGTGCTTTTGTCGTGATCTGGCCTTAAAAACGGCATTTTCCCGGCAAAACGCCGGTGATAAATCCGCTGTCCCCAACGGCAAATGCACCCGACCCCAGCCAAATCGCTAGCAGGCAAGTAAAAATGTGGGCTGAAAATAGGAAAAAGACAAACAAGGAGGTTGATTCGGTGAAACATTCAGGCACGGTAGGTATTTTGATTATCGTCGGTGTTCTTTTATTTTTTGCGTTCATCGCTCTGATGAGCAGCTATGTCCAGATCGAATATGGCACGGTGGGAATGGTCACCCGTTTTGGTCGCGTCACCGGGCAGGTGATGCAGCCAGGTTTGAGTTGGAAAGCGCCCTTTATCGATCATGTGGTCATTTATCGTACCCAAGAGATGATTTATGTGACCGAAGAGATGACCGAAGACATCAGGCACAAAGATGGTACATACCAGGATTATCCGACCGATACGACCACGGCGGATGGGCAGCAGATCACGGTCAAATACTCGGTGCGTTTTCGCATCGACCCCATGAAAATCACCCAGATCGCCAACGAGATCGGCAACGAGGAACAGTTGGTGGAAAAAGTGGTCAAATTCCACTCGCGGATTTTGGCGCGCAACATTCCCAAACAGTACGCCGCTCTCGATCTGTACACCGGCAACATTCAGCAGGTGCAAGACATGTTTGAGGAAAAATTGCGCCCCTTGCTGGAGGAAAAAGGCATTATCCTGGAGGCGTTTGGGTTGCGCAAGATCGATTTTCAACAGGATTATGTCCAGGCGATCGAGCAAAAGCAGATCGAGGCCGAAAACGTGACCACAGAAAAGAACCGCGCCGAACAGGCCAAGTGGAAAGCGCAGAGCGCGATCGAAGCGGCCAAAGGGGAGGCTGAAGCGGCGATCGAGAACGCACGCGGTGAGGCGGAAAGCATCAAACTGCTTGCTGTGGGTAACGCGGAGCGGATCAAGCTGATCGCCGAGGCCGAAGCCGCCGCGATTGAACTCAAGGGCAAAATCTTGGAGAATTATCCCTCGATCATTCAGCTCGAGTTCGTCAACTCGCTCAAAGACCCCGACAGCAACGTCACCTGGGGGATCATGCCTCCCAACAGCCTCATGCCATATATGAGCGTGGGACCCGAAGGCGTCAAGTAAAATTATCATAACATCAACCCGGTCTTGTGTGCAGGTTTGTCTCCAACGACGCAAACCTGGCCGGGCCGGGTTTTCTGGTACCGAGGCAACTATGTCAAAAATTTCAATTCGCAGTATCATATTGGGCATCTCGATTTTGCTTTTACTTTTGTTGGGCTGCACATGTATGCTGCCCACGCAAACCCCGCTCGTTTCTCAAGAGGAGCTGACTCCCGGCCCGGATGTCCTGACCGCCACGCCGGCGTTGCCGCCTGATGCGTCCTCGCCGGCCACTCAGGAGCAGATCGTGATCGACGTTTACAAGCGCGTTGCGCCGGCGGTGGTCTATGTCGAAATGATCGACGCTGATTCTCAAGAGGGCGGGGGCAGCGGCGCGGGGTTTGTGTACGATACCGAGGGGCGCATTGTGACCAACGCGCACGTGGTGCGCGGCGCCGATCTGGTGCGCGTCTACTTTTCCGACGATACGGTTTCGCAGGCCGAAATCCTGGGTCTGGACGACGACTCGGATTTGGCCGTTTTGCAAGTGGATGTTTCCAAGGAAATTCTGGCGCCGGTCGAGATGGGCAGTTCGGGCGACCTCCAGGTTGGGCAAACGGCCATCGCCATCGGCAATCCCTATGGCTATGAGCGCACGCTCACCGTGGGCTATATCAGCGCGTTGGGGCGCGTGCTGCGCCAGGAGAGCAACTTTTCGGTGGCCGAGGTTATTCAGACCGACGCGGCGATCAATCCCGGCAATTCGGGCGGCCCGTTGCTCGACTCGAACGGCCGGGTGATCGGCGTCAACAGCTATTACCGGCCATCCAATCCGTTGGGCGGATCGATCGGCATTGGCTTTGCCGTGCCCGCCGATCTGGTCAACCTGGTGGTTCCCGAATTGATCGCCCACGGACGTTATCGCCATCCGTGGCTGGGGATCACCGGCTTTGCCTTGCACCCGCAGCTGGTCGACGCGCTGAATTTGCCCGTCGAGTTGGGCGCCCTGGTCACTCAGGTGGTTGAAGGCGGCCCCGCCGATCAAGCCGGCGTGCGCGGCGGCTCCGACAATGTCGAGGTGGAAGGCTACCCGGAACCGATTCCGACCGGCGGCGACATTATCGTCGGCATCGACGGGGTGACGGTACACGGTATGGACGATATTATCACCTATTTGCAAAAGACCAGGGTGGGTCAGCAGGTGAATCTCGTCGTCATCCGCGATGGTCAAGAGACGACTATCCCCGTCGAGTTGGGGGAGCGCCCGCAACACTGACGGATATTTGCACGTTAACAAACGCTCGTTTTGCTGCGAGTGTCTTATATCACCGCATTCGATGAAGAATGCGCAAACACAATTAAGGAGGTATTATGTTCAGCAAACATGAACTGAAAGAGCTTGCCGCGTACAAGAGTGAAACGACGCCCGTGCTTTGCGTATATCTCGATGTAGATCATACGCAAGTTACGACCGAGCAATATCGACTGGCTCTCAAGGGAATGCTGAAATCGGTGGCCGGCAAGGCGGATCATCGAGACCTGGAGCGGGTAGCCAAGTATGTCGATTTACAATACAATAGACAGAGCAAGGGACTGGTTATTTTTAGTTGCGCCGACCAGGACTTTTGGCGCGTTTACTCTCTTGCCGTTTCGGTGAGCAACGAGGTCTATGTCTCGCCGCGCCCTTTTATCAAGCAGATGGCCGATATTTTGGATGCGTATGATCGCTATGGCGTGGTGATGGTCGACCGTGAAGGGGGACGGCTGTATCTCTTTTATCTGGGGGCGCTCCAAGATGTCACCGGTACGTTTGGCGAAGAGTTGCGTAAAGCGATCCGCGACGCCGCCGGGCGCGGCGGTCGCTCTGGGCGCGGCGTGCAGGGAGATTGGACCGCCAATCTGGAAAACCGGCTCGATCAAGTGACCAACCGCAACTTGCGCGAAGTGGTTGGGCTGACTCAGACGTTTTACAAAGCCGGGCAGTGCGAACGGATCATTCTCGCCGGCACAGATGAAAATCGCGCGCGGTTTATGGGGCTTTTGCCCAAAGACCTGCAAAGCAAAGTGGTGGGCGGCTTTTCAATCGACATGTCGGCCTCGGTGCTCGCTGTCCTGGAGCGATCGCTCCAGGTCGTAAACCAATCTGTCGCCAGACGCAAAGCCGATTTGGTGCAGAGCATCGTCACGGCGGCGCACAAGGGCAGCGGGTCGGTGGGGTTGGCCGATACATTGATGGCGATTCAGGAACAGCGCGTGCAAACCCTGGCGATCTGTGTGGGTTTTGCTGCGCCGGGCTATGTCTGCGACAAGTGCGAGTACATTACCGTGCAGGCGGTCGATGACTGCCCAATCTGCGACGGCGGCGCGCACAGGGTGGAGGATATTATCGACACTCTGGTCCACAGCGCCATTTTGAACGACGTCGAGATTGCCTTTGTGCAAGATGACGCGCTGCAAGAGGTCGGCTGCATCGGCGCCTTGTGGCGGTTCTGAACATACTGCCCGCCCGCGCGGGGATGAATCCTGCTTGAAGCCCCATTGATGGGGCGCGATCGAGCAGCCTTGCGCTGCAAGTAGCGAATTTCGCGTTGCTTGAACTGTTGGTCGT
>CAYZYE010000284.1:0-3787 GCA_964481205.1 uncultured Anaerolineae bacterium
GGCTGTTTTGCCTGTTCCACCCGACCACAGGTCACCCGCAAGGGGCGACGCTACGGACACACAAAGCATTTGCGCCGCCGTAAACAGACGGCGCCGGCTGCACCCACGAGGAACTATGCTACGGACACACAAAGCATTTGAAACACACCCTCTTGATTTTTGCGCATCCCAAATAGGTTGATGGTTCGGTAGCGTAACCCCTCGCGGGCTTTTTCATTGTAACCCGAATCAAGCCAGATTTCAAGTTGCAAAGTCGGCCTTGACCTCTTTTGATTTCTTTGATAAAATATATACCATAGACACAGCAAAGGAAACATGGTTAAAAAGGGAGGTGGATAAAAAAATGGATGCAGCAGATCCAATCATGACCATAGAGGAACTGGCAGTTTATTTGCAGTTGCACCCGCTCACGGTACGCAGTCTGGCGCGCGCCGGCGAGATTCCGACATTCAAAGTGGGGCGACAATGGCGCATCAAACGCGAGACGCTGGATCAATGGCTCGAAGAAAAGTCGATAGAAAACCTGAGAGACGAGAGCGGCTTAAAAGGTTAAAAACGACATCTTGACATTGTGATCGGGATCAGTTTGGCGCTGATCATTGTTTTGTCTTTCAAAACCAGAACACATTCTACAGCCACACCGATGTGGCTGTTTTATTGTCTGGTTATCGCAGCGATCAATACGCCAAACCGATCCCCAACTGGCCGCGTTGGTAAAGCATCGTCTGGGCGCACCTGGCTTTGCCGCGCTTGCAGTGACCAGGCGTAGAATAGCCAGACCGGCGGCCGTCAATCAGCGGCTTGAGGTCAGTTTTGCACCAGGCGTTGATAACATCCCTGCCACAGATCGGGCGACCGGGTATAGCGGCTGACCGTAATGTCGGAAAATTGCGGAATGAGCCGCCCCAAAATGGGCGGGATGTTGTCAAATTGCCCCAAGAGCAGTGCGGTTTCGAGTTCAAAAGCGGTATCCTGAACCCACGCCCACTGGCGGCGAAATCGGTCGGCCTTGAGAAAATAATCCCTTTTTTCCCAGGCTGTCGCCGTTTGCTCTACCCCACGTTCGATGCCACGCAGTGAAAAAACAATCAACGCGGCCAGGTCTTGACTTTCCCGATCAAAGCTGGTTTTACGCACCATGCGGCGTAGCGCCTCGGCAATGGTGCGTCGATGCTGGCTACGTTCTCGACCAACGCTTGCAGTCTGGACGACACGACTCATCAACAAAAACCTCCCAAAACAATGCTGGATTGATTGCAGAACATTTATTCTATCATAGATTGTCAAAAACGCCAAGCCCTTTGCCGGCGACGGTTGGGGGAGCGGAAAGCAGTTTCCAAAATAGAGGAGGTATGCTATAATGAAAAACAATGCACGTGATGTTGCGTGTTGTCCAATATTGGTGTGGGAGTGCAAATGACGGGTTCGGCGGTGACGATTAGAGGAACACGCGACGGGTTGTTCATCACCTTTGGCGTTGGCGAGATGGACCTCCTCTTGGCCGAATTACAAACGTTGATCGCCAGGCAAGAGGCGTTTTTTCGCGGCGGCGAGGTGACGTTGCAATTTGGCGGGCACCGCCTCGCCTCGAGGGACGTGTTGCGTGCATTGGGCATCCTGGATCGATATGGCGTATCGGTACGCGCCATTTTGAGCGGCGACGCGCCCACATTACCCCAGGCAGCGGCGCAGGAAGCGGCGCCCGAATCCCAGGTCGAATTTCCCATCCAGGTCGCTTCTCACGAACGGGGCGGGATTCTCTTGAAACGCACTTTGCGCTCCGGGCAGTCGATCCACCATGCCGGGCACGTGGTCATTATCGGCGACGTCAACCCCGGCGCCCAGGTGGTCGCCGATGGGGACATTATCGTCTGGGGACATTTACGGGGGGTGGTTCATGCCGGCGCGGCCGGAGACCAGGAGCGGTGTATTTGCGCGCTGGCGCTTTCACCAACCCAGTTGCGCATTGGCGACCACATTGCGCGTCCGCCGGAGAACAAACGGAGAAGAAAAAAATACGGCCCCGAACGCGCCTTTGTCAGCGATGGGCAGATCGTCGCTCAAGAATGTGCGATAAATAAGGGACGTGTTTGATCGAAAGAGCGAGGAGTAGGTATGGCAGCAAGAATCCTTACCGTGACATCTGGCAAGGGGGGGGTGGGCAAAACAACGTTGACGGCCAATTTGAGCGCCGCTTTGGCGATCAATGGGCAGCGCGTGGTTGCTATCGACGCCGATATTGGGCTGCGCAACCTCGATGTGGTGATGGGACTGGAAAACCGGATTGTCTATGACCTGGTTGATGTGGTCGAAGGGCGCTGCCGTATGCGCCAGGCCATGGTGCGCGACAAGCGGCTTTCCGAGTTGTACTTGCTGCCCGCCGCGCAGACGCGAGACAAGAACGCCGTCAATCCCGAACAAATGACCGAATTGTGCGAGGGACTGCGTCCCGATTTCGATTTCATCATTCTTGACTCGCCGGCCGGCATCGAACAAGGTTTTCGCAATGCGGTTGTCCCGGCCGACGAGGTCGTGGTGATCACCACCCCGGAAATGTCTGCGGTGCGCGACGCCGACCGCATCATTGGGCTGCTTGAGGCCAGTGAAAAAGAAGTGATGTCGCTGGTGATCAACCGCATTCGTCCCGAAATGATTCGCCGCGAAGACATGTTGAGCATCGACGATGTGTTGGATGTATTGGCCATTGACTTGTTGGGCATTGTTCCCGAAGACGACAAGATCATCGTCTCGACCAATCGCGGGCACCCTCTGGCGATGAACAACCACTCGCTGGCCGGGCAGGCGTTCAACAATATCGCCAGCCGGATCATGGGCCACGATGTGCCGCTTATCTCTTTGGAAAAAGAGAGCGTGTTTACCCGGATCAAACGTTTCTTTACCGCCTAGATCGAACCACCTGGGCCTGATGTAGCGAGGAAAGCACAATGGAGTTTTTGCGCAGAATGTTCAAAACCAAAGAACCTTCCAGCCGTTCGATCGCCAAAGAACGTTTGCAGCTTGTTCTGGTTCACGATCGTGCCCAGATTTCGCCCCAAGTGTTGCAGACGATCAAGGACGAGATCATTGAGGTCATTTCGCGGTACGTCGAAATCGAGCGCGACGGCGTCGAAATCACGTTTACGCAAAATCGCCGTCAAAGCCGTCTCCAGGCCGATATTCCCTTGATGCCAAATCGACGGCGGCGGATGGCTCATTAAAATGTGCAAGCGCGTTCGGGCCGGGTATGAATAGACGAATTTGGCATAATTACGATTGGGTCTTGTTCATCGCCACATTGTTGCTCTTGATATATGGCGTGGCGATGATTTATAGCGCTTCGCACGATGTCAAATTGATTCAACATTCGGCCATCCGGCAGGCCATTTTTGCGGCCGGCGGGGTGGCGTTGGGGCTGGTCATTACCGCCATTGATTATCGTTTGCTCGACTCTTTTGTGACCCCCATCTATACGCTGGTGGTGGTCTTGCTGGTCGCCGTTCTGATTCTGGGTAAGGTGACGTTTGGCGCGCAGCGATCCATCGATCTGGGGATCATTGACTTGCAGCCCTCCGAGTTGAGCAAACCGCTGTTGATCATTGTCCTGGCCGCCTTTTTGGCGCGGCGACAGGAAAACATTGATCGTTTTTCGACCTTTGTGATTTCAGCCGTACTCGTTGCCGTTCCGGTCTTGCTCATCTACAAAGAACCCGATCTCGGCACGGCGTTGGTACTGCTTTTCGTTTGGCTGGTCATGATCTTTGCCGCCGGGATCAAACTGCTTTACCTG
>CAYZYE010000285.1:0-3705 GCA_964481205.1 uncultured Anaerolineae bacterium
TTTGTTATTGCAATCTGTACAGTGGTATTCGTAAATTGGCATTTGAAATACTCCTCAGCGAACTCGTTTACTGTCCCTGCGGCGGGCGTTTGGCCTGTTCGAGGGCGATCTCGCGGATCGACTGAAAGCTGGTTTCTCGTGACGCGCCTTCGATGGCTTTTTCGGCCAGCGTCTGGCTTTGCTTGATCACGGCATCCAGTTGGGCGGAGAGCAAAGCGATCTGCTGCTGCTGGCGGTCGATCGCCTCTTGCAAAGCCTGGATTTTGAGTTTGGCCAGACGACTGCTGCCTTGTTCCTCTTTGGCAAGCAGGTCATCCTGAATTTTGGCCTGCTTGCGCGCCAGATCGACGCCTTCCTTTTCCGCCCGCTTGACGGCGGCCTCGAGTTCATCGGGAAAGGCGCTGACCCGATCTTGGAGGGTCCGGTATTCCTGTTCTTGCGCGGCAATGGTCTGCTCGCGTTCGGCCCAGGCTTGCTCTTTGGCCGCGATGAATGCTTCCAACGCGCGACGCCGTTCTTTTTTGGCCTGCTCGTACTGTTCCGCGTCCCGTTTCCGCTCTATGTCCAGGTTGTACTTGAATTCCTGCTCGCTGCGCTGGCGCTCCTTTTTCAGCCGGGCGTCGCGTTCCTTGACCGCCAGCGTGTGGTTTTGTTGCTCTTGTTTCCAGGCAGCGCGTTTCTCGCCGATCTCTTGCTCAAAGGCGGCGCGTTTTTGCGCCATTTGCGCTTGAAAAGCGGACGATGTTTCGGTATAGGTTTGAATCAATTGATCAAGTGTGTCCGGGGTGACGGTGAGATCATAGAGTTGAGCCAGCTGCGCGGTCTTGCCGGCGATGCTTTGACGCAGCGCAGCCAACTCGGCGGCTCTGGCGGTCAGTTTCGCCGACAGTTCTTTGACGGCGCTGCCCAGGCCGGCGCGCAGCGAGGCCAGCCCGGCGAGGATGACGTCGATGGTGTACTCGCCCGGCGCGGCCGCCGGCGCCGCGGCGCCGAGTTTTTGCTCAAGCGTTTTTTTGTCGCCGAGCAAGCGATCACGTTGACTTTGTAGCTGCCCATATTCTTGGGTCAGCCGATCGTATGCCTCTAGTATCTGGGCCTTGGTGTTTTTGGCTGAAATTTGCCCACTCATCACTTGCCTCCCCTGGTTTCCGGTTGTTCAGCCGAGAACGCTTCGCCGCTTGCGCCGCCGATGGCTTGTGCGGCCAGGGATTGAGCGCGTAGATGGGCCTGGCGCAGCTCGGCAGACAAGACCTCGATTTGCGCCGCCTGTTGAGCGATGGTTTCCTCAAGGGTCTGGATGTTCAGCTCGCGCACGCGGCGGTTGGCCTCAATCTCTTTGTGGAACAGGTCGGTTTTGACCTGCGCGTCTCGCGTCGCATTCTGGTAGGCCTGCTCCCGGGCTTGCTGGACCGCTGTTTGTAGTTTGGCGGCAAACGTCTCGACCTGGGCGCGGTACGCGGTCAGCGTTTCCTTTTGCGCGGCGATGACGTTTTCGCGTTCGGCCCACTGGGCTTGCTTTTCGCGCTCCGTTTCGGCCAACCGGGCCTCCGCGGCGCGTTTCTCGGCCTCGAACTTGTCCGCCTCGATCTTTTGTTTGCGTTCCAGGTCGTAGGCAAAATCGGCTTGCGCCTGGCTGCGTTCTTTGCGCCGCGCTTGTTCGGCACTGGCGACGGCGGCCTGATGTTCTTGCTCTTCTTTGTGCCAGGCGGCGCGCAAAGAGGCGATCTGTTGTTCCAGGTCGGCGCGCGCGCTGGCAGATTCGACCTGAAACGCCTGCGCTTCGGCTTGCTGCTGTTGCTGGAGAATGTCGAGCGCGGCGGCGGCGATTTCAATGTGTTCGAGTTCCTGCAAATGCAGCGTTTCAACGTCGATGGCGCGACACAGCCGTTCCAGTTTGGCCGTCTCTGCGCGCAGCGTGGCGGCCAATGCGTCTATCTCGCGGTCAAAGGACAACTGCAAGTCGGCCAGGTCTTTGACAATGCTTTCCACGGTGACGGTCGAGGCGGCGGCGACGATGTCTTGATCCTGGGCGCGTCTGGCGGCCTGTTCCTTGGTTGTGATCTGCGCGGCCAGCCGGCGCTTTTTTTCAAGCAACCGTTGAAACGGTTTGAGAATTTGCTCCGTCATTGAACCTCCTTGTCCCTAGATTTCTCTTATTAGTCCCAATCGTTCAAACTGCTCCGGCGGCGCGTCGTTCTCGCGCATCAATTTGACCATCAGATCGATCATTCGTCGTTCGACTTTCGGGTCGTCGATGGGATGTTCTTGTTTGGGGTCGGCTTGCAGATCGAAAAGCAGCGTGCCAAAGCGATGCACGTCGAGCCAACGACTTGTTCCGGCGTCGATTTTCATCGTCCGGCAGCCCTTGGTGAATGAGAACGACTCGGCCAGCCGAATGTCTTGCAACTCGCCCACGGCAAAGGTGTGACGCATATGGGTGGGCATCAGAGTATAGTTGTAGAGCGGCGCGTTTTCCGGCGCGGCCGGCGCGCGCATATAGACGTATCGCCCGTCGGTGACGTTGACGTGACCGCCGTGCAGCCCGTACAATACGGCCTCGCGCAGCGGCGCGGGCGCGGTCAGCGAGTGGGTCAGGGGAATGCCCTGCATGTCTCTGGTGAGGGGCAGGCCAAAAAATTCGAGCAGCGTCGGGGCCCAGTCAATGTTTTGCACCAGAGCAGTGGATCGCTGACCCTGCTGACCGACCCTCGGGTTCCACAGAAAGAGCGGCGAGTGGGCGACCTCGTTGTAAAACGGCTGCACGCACTTGGCCCACCAATCGTGTTCACCGAGCAAAAATCCGTGATCGGTACAAACGATCAGCATCGTATCTTGCCATAGATCGAGTTCATCCATCAAGTCCAGTACCTTGCCCAGATGGGTGTCGCACATGCTGATCAATGCCGCGTTTTCGTAGCGGGCGTGTTGCACCTGCTCCGGCGTTTCCTCGACCTTGCGATAGGACGGCCAGTCAAAGTGGGGGCCGTCGTAATCGTGGGGGTACAGGTCTTTGTAGTGCTGCTGGGTGAAATAAGGCTCGTGGGGGTCAAAGGTTTCGATCTGCAAGAACCAGTTGTCTTGATCGGCGTTGGCGCGCATGAATTCCAGCCCCAACGCAAAGGTTTTGGCCTGCGGTTGAAGCGCCTCGCGGGTCATGTATTTACGATTGACCCAATCTTGCCGCCAACTGTCGCCAGAGCGGTCGCCGACGCTTTTGGGGATGTCCGGATCGGCGACCTGACCTTTCCAGGGGTCGCCCTCTTGGCCGCGCGAGATTTCCCAACTGCTATAGCGGGTATGGTAGGTGCAGCCGCCTTCTTCCCAGTAATGATAGTGATCGCTGACCAGGTGCGTATAGACGCCGTTGCGTTTGAGTATCTCTGGCATCGAGTCGTCAAAGGGTTCGAGCGGCCCCCAACTGCGGTGCATAAAGTTGTAACGCCCGGTATGCAGTTCACGGCGGGCGGGCATGCAGGGCATACTGCCAACATAGCTGTTCTCAAAGGTGACGGTACGCTGCGCCAAACGTTCAAAATTTGGCGCATGCACCCATTCGCAGCCATAGGGGGGCAGCATACGGCGGTTGAGCGAGTCAAACATGACCATAATCGCTTTCATTGGGCATCCTTTCTCAGGACTTGGAAATCTATAATCCAGCGGTTGAAACCGCGCCTGGCGAGCCGTTGGCTGGTCGTCCCCCTACGG
>CAYZYE010000286.1:0-3704 GCA_964481205.1 uncultured Anaerolineae bacterium
GGCCGCGGCCGCGGCCAAAGCGGTTGCCGCTGGGGCGCCGCCAACCTGACGAAAAATGCCTTTTTCAAAGGTGCGGTCCAATCCTGGCAAGAGTGTCTGCTGCGCAACTCTTGTTATGATTGCCCTATGCTCCAAAAGCCCACATGCATCCGACTTGGTGCTTTGACACTCATTGTGTTATAATCGAGTCTCAGTAGATGGAAATTCCACCTTGCTGCAAAAAATAGGCTTAACGCAGAGGCGCAAAGACGCAGAGATACGACTATAATATACACAGAATACCGCTAACTTGCTTGTCCATATCTATCGGCTCTGCGACTCGGCGTCTCTGCGTTGAATTTCAAATTCCACCAAGTCTACTGATTTTTCTAGCAACCCTACAGTTTTATCAATGTCATTGCGAAGGCGCGTTTTTTGCGCCTGAAGCAATCCCCAAGCATCACAGATAGACGCAGGTCATATTACATCTGGACTTGGAGATTGCTTCGCTGCGCCCGCAATGACAAAGTGTAGGGTGACTGCTAGCTGATTTTTCAGAAAAGCCACAATTGATCTCGTCTGATTTCACCTCAGCGACCAGGAGACGATCATGAACGACGATTCCCAACAGACCTCTGCGCCTGACCCGCTTCGACCTTTTGCCGCTTTGTTGAGCCGCATCATCGAGGCGGCCGCTCAACTCAAAAACCAGTTCTTGTTTTTCGGCGTGCTCATCCTGGCGATCTCGATCTTGGCCGAGATGTTTGCGCCGCAGTGGCTGGACAAAGGCGGGCGCGGGCTGTTGTATACGATCGTCGTCCTCGCTTTTCTGGCCTTTTTGGTCGGCCTTTTTGAACCTGCAATTTCAGCCCGGCTGGCCGCGAAAAAGGATACAAAAACGCCCGCACCAGATGCGCCGGACGCTCGACCACTTGCTCCCCCACAACCCAACCATCCAGTTTCCCTCCCCCACGACGCGCTGCGTGATCGTTATTTGCGCGAGTTGATCGGGCAATGCGCCTATCTCAAAATGACCACCGTCGACCTCAAGGCCGCGACCCGCCAGGAGGCCGCCGAACTCGATTTGGCCGCCGTCTTTACCGATCTGGACGTGTACGATGGCGACGAACAGCGACGCAAACAAGATTCAGCGTTGCCAGAGGGCATGGACGCGAAGCGCCGTGCTCCGGCCTTGGACACGCTTTCGCGCTGCCCGCGCCTGGTGCTGCGCGGCGAGGCCGGGTCGGGCAAATCTACGCTGGTCAATTTTGTGATCGTTTGCCTGGCCGGAGACTGGCTCAATTTGCCGGATGCCAACCTGCGCCGCCTGGGCGATGCCTGGCGACTGCCGCGCTTGCTGCCGGTGCGCGTCATATTGCGCGATTACGCCGCGCGCGGGCTGCCCGCCAACCAGGGTTTGTGGTCTTTTATCCAGACTGAACTGGCGCGGATAGAGACCTGTGACGGCACACTGGATGCCTGTCTGCCGGCGCTGAGAACCTACCTCGACCGGCGCGATGGCGCGCTGCTGCTCCTGGATGGGCTGGACGAAGTGCCGGAGGCGCACACCTGGCGCCTGCGCCTCAAAGACGCCGTGGAGCAGTTTGCCCGCGATTTTCCGCACTGCCGCATTCTCGTGACCACCCGCCCCTATGCTTACCAGAACCCGCAAGCTCACCTGACCGGTTTCGAGATACGCACCCTGGCCTCCTTTAGCGAGGAACAAATCAAAGCCTTTATTCCACGTTGGTATGCCCACGTGGGGGCCAAAGACCCCGCACTTGGGCCCGACAATGCGGCCCGTTATGCCGAGCAGTTGAGCCATGCCATCGAGCATAATCCGCGCCTGGCGGCGTTGGCCCCCAGCCCGCTGCTGCTGACCTTGATGACTTCACTGCACCGCTGGCGCGAGGGCGGCAGTCTGCCCGAAAAACGCCAGGAATTGTACGAGCAGAGCGTGATCCTGTTGTTGGACTTGTGGCAGCGTCCCAAGCAATTGTTCGACGCGCAAGGACAGCCGGCCGGCAAAGAATATGATGTCTTTACCGAGTTGGGCATTGCCCAAGAGGGGCTGCGCCGCGCGCTGAATGATGTGGCCTATCAGGCCCACTGGAAACAACCCACCCTGACCGGCACCCACGACATCCGCGCGCGCGACCTGGCGGGGGCGCTGTTCGAGGCCGCCGATCCGGGCAAGGCGCGAGACCAACAGCGGATCATTGACTATGTGATCAACCGCGCCGGCCTGTTGATCGAGCGCGAGCAAGGCCGCGTCTATACCTTTCCACACCGCACTTTTCAGGAATACCTGGCCGCCTGCTACCTGACCGACCAGGATTACCCCTATATGCTGGCCGACCGGCTGCGCGAGGATGACGCCCGCTGGCGCGAGGCGGCCCTGCTGGCTGCGGCCAAGGCGGTAGGCGGCGCCCCCTCTTCGGTTTGGACGCTGGTTGCGGCATTTTGCCAGCACGATTGGCCGCCGGCCCAAGCCCCGCTGCCCGCCGATTGGTACGCCGCGCTGCGGGCGGCGCAGGCGGTGATTGAAACCGGACAGCACCGCCGCCCACCGGAGCGCCAACGCCCCTTATTAAAGCGGCTACGACATTGGCTGTGGCATATCCTGCAAGACAGCCCCCTGCCTGCCGCCGAGCGCGCCGCCGCCGGCCGCGCCCTGGCCGTGTTGGGCGATCCGCGCCCCGGCGTTGGCGCCAGAGAGGCCGCGCCAGAGATTGTCTGCTGCCTTGTGCCCGCCGGCCCCTTTGCGATCGGCGCGTCCGAGACAGCGACCACGCTGACCCACCCCGCCACCGGCGAAACCATGACCATTCCCCCCGACCCACAGGCGTATGACGACGAGGGCCCGGTTCACATCCGCGACATCCCTTATGACTATTGGATTTCGCGCTATCCGGTCACCAATGCCCAGTTTCGGTGTTTTATAGATGATGGCGGCTATGAAAACGCCGATTGGTGGACGAAAAGCGGCTGGGGTTGGCGACGGCAATACGGACGCAGCGGCCCGGTTAGCTTGAGCAGCCATTTTGACCTGCCCAACCACCCCGTGGTTGGGGTGACCTGGTATGAAGCGGCGGCTTTTTGCGCGTGGTTGACCGGGAAATGGCAAATCGCAAACTGCCAGGTGCGCCTGCCCACCGAGGCCGAATGGGAAAAGGCCGCTCGCGGTGGGCTGCGCGTTCCCGCCCGCCCGCTTGTGTCCGGCGATCTGGCTCGTCCGGCTGCACTGCCGCTTGTGGACAACCCCAACCCGTTCCGCCGCTACCCGTGGGGAGCAGCGCCGGCGCAGGATCGCAGCGATCCAGAATGCGCCAACTATGACCAGACCGGCATAGACGCCACCAGCACGGTGGGCTGCTTTCCTCGAGGCGCCGGCCCTTATGGCTGCCTGGATATGGGCGGCAACGTGTGGGAGTGGTGCTCAACCGAATGGGAGAGTGATTATAGTAATTACAAGAATAATAACGATGTATCAGGCTCACTTCGCCGCGTGCTGCGCGGGGGCGCGTTCAGCAATGGCGGCAGGGCTGTGCGTTGCGCCTGCCGCTACGGGTACTATCCTGGCAGCAGCCTCAGGGACTTCGGATTTCGTCTAGTGGTGGCGTCCCCCGTCTCCGCCCCGTAGGGGCGGGTTCCTCTGTGCTCTGGGCGCATCTCTGGCCTCTGCGCCTCTGGGGGGGGAATCCCCATCCTGTGGCGGCGGAATC
>CAYZYE010000287.1:0-3651 GCA_964481205.1 uncultured Anaerolineae bacterium
GTGGATCGAGATCATACAGCGCGCCCTGACCGGGTTTTCATTCTTGCCAGGATAACGAGCCAGTCAAAATCTATGTCTTGCCGCAACGCAAAGGAAACAGCAGCCAACAGATGGGCAAATATGGCCGCGCCGCACTGCGCAAAAGCATCACGATCTGGCGCAAACCGTCGGGGGCATCAAAATACCCCAAACCCCTTGACGTTTTCCAGACGTCAAGGGGTTGTTTGATTTAGGTGTGTTTCAAATAATGTGGGCGTCCGTAGCCTAGCCCCTTGTGGGCGCTGATTTACACGTGCAGTTCGCACACTTTGCGAAAGTGGTAGCCATAAATAGCCAGAGTAATCGCCTGTGGAAAAAGCCGGGGTTTGTTGAGCAGCGTCCACAGCCAGAGCCGCCAATAATAGATACGTTCCTGACCAGCAATCCCCAGTTGAACGATTGAACGCCACAAGGCCATCAACTGTTCCCAGTCAAAATGAAACGGCACCTGGGGTGGTTTGTACTCGTTCAAAAAAGTGATCACCCGATCATAGTACATCCGGGGCGAATAAATTTGGTGCAGCACGCGCCGGTAGCCCTCTTTGAGCAACTCCAAATCCATCTTGGGAACAATATTGGTCGAACCATCGGCATTGTTGCCCGACATTTCCTCTTGCAGCCGTCCCTCTTTTTCCATCCGCCGGTAGAGCCTGGTGCCATAAGGCGCCTGCAACAGACCCACCATCGCCGAGACGATGCCGCTCTGTTGGATAAAATCGATCTGCCGTTGGAAAATGGACGGCGTGTCGTTGTCAAAGCCGAGGATGAACCCGCCCTGAACCTGCAAGCCCGCGCGCTGCAAGCGCTTGACGCTCGCCACCAGATCGCGCCCCTTGTTCTGAAACTTGTTGCACTCGGCCAGACTGTCCTCGTCCGGCGTCTCGATGCCGACAAACACGGTGGTAAACCCTGCTTCGACCATCATCTGCGTCAGTTCAGGATCGTCCGCCAAATTGATCGAAACCTCGGTGTTAAAGGGCATCCCCGTCTTGCCCTTGCGCCAGCGGATCAACGCGGGCAAAATTTCGTTTTTGAGCAATTTTTTGTTGCCGATGAAATTGTCATCGACGACAAAAACCGCGCCCCGCCAGCCCAGATCGTACAGCCTGGTCAGCTCGTCGATCAATTGAGCCGCCGTTTTAGTGCGCGGCCGGCGGCCAAAGAGGGCGGTGATGTTGCAGAAATCGCAGTCAAAGGGACATCCGCGTGAAAATTGGATGCTCATTGATGCGTAATGTTTCATCTTGATCAGCTCCCACATCGGCGCCGGCGTCTGCCGAATGTCGGGAAACCCGGTCGTCGCGTACAGCCGTTTGGGCGCGCCCCGTTCCAGGTCGGCGAGAAATTGGGGCAGGGTGATCTCGGCCTCGTTGAGGACAAAGTGATCGACGAGGGGGAATTTTTGATGTTCGCCGGTGAACAGCGGCCCGCCGGCGACGACGGTCACGCCGGCGGTTTTGCAGCGTTGGATGGCTTTTTGCGCCCCTTCGCGTTGCACCACCATTGCGCTGACAAAGGCGCAGTCGGCCCAAGCCAGGTCGCGGTTGGTCATTCGCCCGGCGTTGAGATCGCGCAGCCGAATCTTCCAATCGGTGGGCAGCATTGCCGCGACGGTGAGCAGCCCCAGCGGCGGCGACGATGCTTTTTTGCGGACAAATTTGAGCGCGTGCTTGAAACTCCAAAAGGTATCCGGAAATTCGGGATAGATCATTAAAATGTTCATCAAGCCATTTCTCCTCAAAATATTCGCCGACGCGCCCTCACGGAAGCGCCGGAAACGCGGCCAACGACGCATAGGCGACGCCGACCAGCCCCGGCCCGGTGTGCGCGCCCAGCACGGGGGCAATCGAACAGGCCGGCAGAAACTCGCACTGAAAACGACTGTCCAGCACCTCGCGCAGACGTTTTGCGCCGGCGGGGTTGTTGGCGTGCGCGATCTGAACGCGCAGCGACGCGCCCGGCGAGTGGTCGGCGGCGATCATGTCGGCAATGGCCGGCAGCGCGCGCTTAAAGGTGCGCTTTTGAGCGCGGGTAAAGTATTTGCCGTCCGTCTTGCTCACGCCAATCAACGGCACCAGTTTCAACACCGAGGCGATCAATCCCTTGAGATGGCTGATCCGCCCGCCGTGGATCAAATATTTGAGATCGGGCAGCGTGTACACGGTTTCCGTCGCCGTGCGCACCCGTTCAATCAGCTCGACGGTTTGCGCCAGCGACCAGCCCGCCCGCGCCGCACGCGCCGCCGCTTCGACCTGCCATCCCTGCGCGCCGGACAAGGTCAGCGTGTCCACGACGACGACATTGGCCTCGCTCACCATCTGCGCGGCGGTATGGGCGGCGCCGTAGGTGCTGCTCAACCCGGAAGAGATATGGATGGACAGGATATTGGGATCGTCTGGAGCCAGTTTGCGATACAGATCGACAAAATCTCCCGGCGATGGCAAAGACGTAGTCGGCAGCCCTTTGGCCTGGGCCAACACCTCGTAAAATTCCTGCGGGTGCAGGTCGACGCCGCTGCGATACGTTTTGCCATCCAGGGTGATTGTCAAAGGCACCTGGTGAATGGTCAATCCTTCCATTTGCTGCGGTGAAATGTCCATTCCGCTGTCGGTGACAATGTGCATAGCGATCTCCTCTCCAAATGCGCTCAGACAAGCATCGCTTGCATGCGCGCCGCGCTCTGTTGCGCTAAGCCAATAATATGCTGCATGATCGTCCTGGAAACCGACACAACATGCTCTCGATCCCGAATATCGCCTTCAAAGCGCATCGGTTTGCCCACGGTGATATGATAGGGGCCGTGAAAATACCAGTCGCCAAAGGCGTTTTCGCCCTCAATGTTGGATGTAAGCGAATAGAGCCGCTCGCGGGGAAGGTGAATGCCGATTGGAATCACCGGCGCGCCGGTGCGCAACGCCAGCCGGGCCACACCCGTGCGCGCGGGGTGAAAGCCGCCATCTTTGGGGCTGATGTGCCCTTCGGGGAAAATAACCACCGTGCGTCCCTGGTTGAGCAATTGTTCGGCCTTTTCCAATACGGTCTCTCCTTTGCCTGGAGCAACGCAGATATGGCCCGACCGCTTCAAATAGTGCCCAAAAATCGGCACCTGGAACGCTTTTTCGGTAATCAAGATGCTGACCCGGTGCGAAGACAACAAAGGAGTCAAAAAAGGATCGGTGCAACTTGGATGGTTGACGGCAATAATTTTTGGGCCGTCGGGCATCGGCGCGTGCTCCCACACGTCGATCTTGAGCATTACCCAGGCATACAGCCTGATCAACGGCCATCCCAACCAGTACAACAGTCTTTCCAACATTGTGTCTCCTATTCGTATTTAGGCAATTCGTTAGTGTCAAGTTTTCGCCATTGCAACTTTGCCCGGCAAAAGTCGCCAGGCTCGGTAAATGGAAAATTGGTTGGTAGAATTGGAAATTCAACGCAGAGACGCCGAGTCGCAGAGCCGATAGATATGGGCAAGAAGGTTAGCGGTATTCTGCGTATGTTATAGTCGTATCTCTGCGTCTTTGCGCCGCTGCGTTAATCTTGTTTTTTAGTAACGCGGGGAATTCATCCCCGCGCGGGCGGTGCTGGCGAAAAACGAATGACAGTAAC
>CAYZYE010000288.1:0-3627 GCA_964481205.1 uncultured Anaerolineae bacterium
CGCGCACTTTGTCGAGATTCACTTTGGGATCGCGATCGGTTCGACGCGGACCTATTTTTGGGCTTATGCCGGTCTGTTGGTCGCGGTTGGGCATTTGTTGCCCCGTCAATGGGAGATCGACCGGCAGGTGGCGGTGCAGCGCGCGGTCGAGGGGGAGGCGTCGGCCAGACGCCGCAAACGTCGCGCCGGGCGGCACGGTCGCGTTCGCAGCGGGGCCGCGCAGGAGCAAGGCGCGGCGCTAAACTGGGAGGCGATCATTCCTTATGCTCTGATTCTGGCCTTGATTTTGGTGACGCTGGCTTATGACCTGGTGCAAAACCAAAAGCAGCCCAGCTCGCCGCAGCAGGTATTGTGGACGGCCTTGACCCGCCGCCTGGTCAGGGGCGAGCAGGTGACTTCTTATGGCGTCATCGAGATGATCGGGATCACCTGGCTGTTGGGCAGCGTGGTGATTGTGCTCGAATGGGGGCGGCGCGGCGGCGTTGGGCCGGTGCGCCGGTTGTTGGGGATGTGCCTGTCGATCGCCATCGTGATCGCGTTTCTCTTTGCAATGGTTTTGTCCGGGCGGCTGGCCAGCGTGGGGCGACAACAACAGTTGCTTTCGGTTGCCCGGTTGATCACCGGGATGTTGACCAGTTATTATTTGATCGTCTTTGGTTTGATCATCGCCACGGCGTTGGTCTTGATGCGCGAGGCGCAGCTGCCCGCCCGGCTTTGGCAGTCGATGTATGTGTGGATTCATCCGGTGCTGTTGATCGTCTTGATCCTGATCATTGTCAACAGCAATCTGGAGGTCGTTCACGCCGATATGATCTATAAACAGGCCGAGCCTTATGAGCGGCAAAAGTATTGGGATTTCAGCATCGTTTTGCACCAGCAGGCCATCGATCTGGTGCCAAGGGAGGATTTTTATTACTTGTTCCTGGGGCGCGCGTTTTTGGAAAAGTCCAAGTCGGCGCCGGCCTCGGAGCGCCTGGCGCGGGTGTTCAAGATGTCCGAGATTTTGAGTATGACGCCGCAGCAGTTGGACGAGCTGTCGCGCAGCGATCTGTTGAATTGCAGCGATGCCGTTTTGCACCGCGCGCGCCAGATCAATCCGCTCAATACCGATCACTCGGCCAATCTGGGGCGGTTGTATCGCACCCGCGCCGAGTTGGAGGCCGATCCGGCGCAAAGGTATGAATATTTTGACAAATCTTTGCAGTATTATGCGCAAGCCACATCCCTCAGCCCTTATGCCGCGCATCTGTTCGATGAGTGGGGATTGGTTTATTTTGTGATGCGCGAGTATGACGAGGCGATCGCCAAGTACGAGTATTCGCTGGCGATCGACGCCGAGTATATCAATACCTATCTTTCGTTGGGCGACGCTTATATGGCGGTCAAGGATGAGCACAAGGCCGAGCAAGCCTATCTCAAGGCGGTCGAGATCAATCCCAATATGGCCCAGGTACACAGCGTGTTGGCGTATATGTATGGTCGCCAAAATCGTATCGACGAGGCGATCACGGAAACGCTCAAGGTGCTCGATTTGACCAGGGATCAACGTCTGGTGTACAACAGCTACAAGAATCTGGCATTGTACTATCAGGCGAGCGACAAACTCGATCAGGCAATGTCGGCGGCGCAGCAGGCGTTGGCCCTGGCGCCAGAGAACGAACGCGCGGCGATTCAGGGATTGATCGCTCAGTTGACGCAAGGTGGCGCGGCGCCGGAGGCCGATCTGACGGCGCAGCAGTTTTTGTCAGAGGGCGAGGTGGCGTTGAACAGCCAACAGTGGGCCGAGGCCGAGGCGGCGTATCGCAAGGCGCTCAATTTGAACCCCAATTTGGTTGTTGCGCACAGCGCTTTGGCCTATATCTATGCCCAGCAAGGGCGTCTGGAAGATGCCGAGCAAGAGAACAAGATCGTGTTGGCCGCGGTGCCCGGCGATTTTGCGACGTTGAAAAACCTGGCGATCATTTATCGCCAGCTCGAGCGTTATGACGATGCGATCTCGTATGCGCAGCAAGCGCTGGCCTCGCCGCTGGCGACGACGGAAGACAAGACGCAGCTGCAAATCTTTATCAACGAGGTTCAAAATCTGCGGTCGCCGGGGTAAATCTTGGGTTTTGAGGAAAGGGGAGGACGATGAATATCGGCTTTGTATCCGGGCGTTTGGCCGGTACCGACGGCGTCTCGCTAGAGACGGCCAAGTGGGCGGCGGTGGTAGAAAAGTTGGGGCACAAGGTGTTTTATTGCGCCGGCGAGTTAGAGCAGGGTGGGCCGCCCGCGCTGTTTGAACCGCGAATGTATTTTCACACTGCCGAAGCGGACTGGATTTTCGATCACGCTTATGGGACGACCCAGGCGCATCCTGAGCTGCGCTCCCGGATCGACGATTTGGCCGTTTTTCTCGAAAAGCGGCTGGCCGAGTTTGTCGCCCGGTTCGATATCGACTTGATTGTGCCCGAAAACGCGCTCACCGTGCCGATCCAGATCGCGTTGGCGGTGGCGCTCACCGAGTTGATCGAAAAGACGGGGCTGCCCACCATCGCCCACCACCACGATTTTTATTGGGAGCGCGCCGTGTACGCGACGACATGTATTCAAGATATTCTAGATCGTTGTTTCCCGCCGGCGCTGCCCTCGATCCGCCACACGGTGATCAATACCGCCGCCAAACGGTCGCTCAAGGAGCGTTTTGGCCTGGATGCGGTGGTGATCCCCAACGTGTTCGACTTTGCCGCGCCTGCGCCGGGCATTGACGCTTATAACGTCGATCTGCGCGAGGCGATTGGTCTGACCCCGGACGACATTTTGATCTTGCAGCCGACGCGCATCATCCCGCGCAAAGGGATCGAGTTGGCGATCGAGTTGGTGGGTAAACTCGACGACCCGCGCTGCAAGTTGGTGCTCTCGCACGCCACCGACGTCGATCCGGATTACCTGTCCAAACTGCGCGCGCTCGCCGTCAAGTGGGGCGTCGATATGCGCGTGCCGATCGAGCACATTGACAGTGTGAGAACCAGGCGCGACGGGCGCAAGATTTACGGCTTGTGGGATGTGTATCCGCATGCCGATTTTGTCACTTATCCCAGTTTATACGAGGGGTTTGGCAATGCGCTGATCGAGGCGATCTATTTCAAGTTGCCGGTGTTTTTGAACCGTTATTCGGTGTATGTGGAGGATATTGCGCCGCTGGGGTTCGAGTTTGTCGAGATCGACGGCGTTGTCACTGCTGCGGCCGTAGAGGCGACACGCGCGCTGTTGGCGCCGTCGGCGCGGCGGCAGCGGGTGGTCGAAGCGAACTATGCGTTGGCCGCCGAGCATTTCTCATACCAGGCCGTCGAGCGGGCGCTGCAACCGTTGCTGGCCGAGTTTGGCTAGGAGCTTGCTGAAAAGATTGATTTCAGCGCCGCCGATTTGCAGATATGTTGGTCAAACCACTATTTGTCAGGTGACACTTGCTGCCAATTTTCTGCCACTTCGGACAGTTTGCGCTGGTCAGCAATATAGTTTTCAAAATAACCGCAGGTAGCGCATACATACGCGATCGCTGGGGAAGTCATAGTGATACGACTTGTATGGACGAGTACCACGCCTCTTTTCCCAGCGACATACTTTATGCCCTCGACCTTTGAATAT
>CAYZYE010000289.1:0-3612 GCA_964481205.1 uncultured Anaerolineae bacterium
GATTTCGAGGGCATTTTCGAGGCGATGGACGGCAAACCGGTGATCATGCGCCTGATCGACCCGCCGATGCACGAGTTTTTGCCCAGCGCCGAGGCGCTGACCGAAGAGGTCTATAACCTCAAACTCGAGTTGTTGACCGAGACCCGAACCTTTGAAGCGTTGGATGCGCTACGCGTCGAGTTGGACGAAAAAGAGGCGCTGCTGCGCGTTGTGCAGGGTATGTGGGAAGTCAACCCGATGATGGGGCTGCGCGGCTGCCGCGCGGGGATTATGTACAAAGGGCTGACCGAAATGCAGACACGCGCTTACTTTCAGGCTGCGTGTCGCTGCGCCAAACGCGGCGTCGAGGTTCACCCAGAGGTCATGATTCCCCTGGTCGGTCACGTCAACGAACTCAAACTAGAGCGCGAAAAACTCGAGGCCGTCGCCAAGCAGGTGATGGAGGAAGAAGAGATCGAGGTACCGGCCGTCTTTGGGACAATGATCGAAGTGCCGCGCGCCGCGCTGACCTCGGCCGAGATTGCCGAGTATGCCGAGTTTTACTCGTTCGGCACCAACGACCTGACGCAAATGACCTATGGTTACAGCCGCGACGATGCTGAAGGCAAGTTCTTGCTGCAATATGTCGAACAAGGCATTTTGCCTCAGAACCCCTTCCAGTCGCTCGACCAGGTTGGCGTGGGCCGGTTGATCGAGATTTGTGTGGACGATGGCAAGGCCGTCAACCCCGATCTGGAAATCGGCATCTGCGGTGAACATGGCGGCGATCCCGCATCGATCGATTTCTGCCACCGCGCCGGACTCGATTACGTCAGCTGTTCGCCCTTCCGCGTGCCCGTGGCCAGACTGGCCGCGGCGCAGGCCAAGGTGCGCAACGGCTAAACGCCGGAAAACAAACAAGATGAAATCAGGCCGCTGACAATGTCAGCGGCCTTTTCCATGATGGCTCTTGATGATTTCGTGGGCGCGTCCCTGCTCAGAGGGGATTTGCCAATCCCTTTGGAGCAAAATCCCCAAGTCCTGAAGACCCAATTCAATATCGACCGCCAGGGACACCAAGTACTTTGTGTGAATATCGGCAGTGCCTTTCGGTGTTTTATCTCTTTACGACCTTGCGGTTGGCGGACGCGCCGGGACCTTTTCAGCGGCCTCCTAGAAATTTTTCCACCGCGTCCAAACTGGGCGGAATGGCGCGCGGTTCGACCACCGCCTTGAGCGCGCTGTTCACGTCTTTGAGGCCGCTGCCGGTGACGAGCACGACCACCCGTTCTTTTTTCTCCACCAACCCCTCACGGCGCGCCTGGAGCAGGCCGGCAAAACTCGCCGCCCCGGCCGGTTCGCCAAAGACGCCCGCGCGGCGCGCCAGCGTGCGCATCGCCTCGAGAATTTCGTCGTCGGTCACGGTCAGGAACGCCCCGCCGGTGTCGCGCACGGCTCGCAGCGCCTTGACGCCGTCGCGCGGCATATCGACGGCAATCGAATCGGCGAGCGTGTGGGCCGTCACCGGCAAGATCTGGCCGGTGCGCCACGCCCGGTACAGCGCCGCCGACCCCTGCGCCTGCACGCCGATCAACCGGGGCAGGCGGTCGATAAAGCCCAGCGCATACAGATCGCGCAGCCCCTTGCCCAACCCGCCAATGATACACCCGTCGCCGACGGAGACCAGGATGCAGTCGGGCGCTTGCCAGGCCAGCTGCTCACAAATCTCTAACGCCGCCGTCTTTTTGCCTTCCGACAGATAGGGATTGTAGCCAGTGTTGCGGCTGTACCAGCCAAAAGCGCGACAGGCCTCCAGGCACAGATCGAACGCCTGATCATACGTGCCCTGCACCGGCAGCACCGTCGCGCCGTGGATCAACAACTGGGCGATCTTGGCGCGGGGCGCGGTTTCGGGGACAAAGATGATGTTGGGGATACCCAAACTGGCGGAGAGTGTCGCCAACGACGAGGCCGCGTTGCCCGTGCTGGCCGCAGCGATGACCGGCAGCCCGGACGCCGGCGCTTGCCATTCCAGCGCTTTGAGGATTCCCACCGCGCTGGCGCGGTCTTTGAATGACGCGCTGGGGTTGCGCCCGTCGTCTTTGATGTGTACCGCCTCGAGGCCAAGCATTTCGGCCAGGCGTTGCGCGCGGTAGAGCGGCGTCCAGCCGACGCCAAAAAGGGGATGCCGTAGAGCCGGCCCGCGCAAGCGGCCGACCGGCGCGGGGTCGAGAGGCAAAAGCGGCAAATATCGCCACATTGAAGCATCGGCGCTGCGTTGGAGTGTTTCGGGGGTAAATACGCTGCGGATCGCATCGTAATCGTACAAAACGTCAAGGATGCCCCGGTCGCCGTGGTGGTCGCAAACATAACGATGCGCCTGGGCCGGGTACTCGGCCGCGCACAAGACACATTTGAGGCCCACCACATGCTGCGCCATGGCAATGATCCTAGATTTGAAAGCGCCCTGCGCCATCGACGACCCGTTGGGCGTATCCGGTGATGTATTGTTTCAGCTCGCCAAGCAATTGTTCCCACTCTTCGCTGGTCAATATCTGGTACAGGTGATCGCCTTGTTTGTCGCGTTCGACAATGCCCAGCAAGATTTGGGGCGCGCTGCCATATACCGTATACCATGCATCTTCCAACTCGAGACCCAAGGTCGAAAGTTTGCCGACAAACTCTCGAACCCGCTTGAAATGGTCTCGTTCGTTGCCCGACCGAATATTCCAGGTCAACAGGGCTTTTTTAGCCATACGTTTCTCCACTTGGCGCGTGTCGTCCGTTCGGGCCGGGGAATCAGTCGCTCACCTCTTCGTACCAAAACATTTGTATCTTTTCCAGGATTTCTTCGGTCGCTGCGTCGGGGTCGTCTTCAAAACCCGGCAGGCTCAAGATACGGCGAAAGACGTTGGGGATGCTCAAATCGAGCGGGTTTTCGTCGGGATACCCTTTGGCCAGTTGCTCGGCGATTTGTTCCAAATTCGACCAATGGAGCGGAATTTGTTCTTCTGGAGGAATGACCGGGCACGCGGCCTCTTGTTCCTCGCCCCCCAGTTCTTGCGCCCGTTCCAGGTCTCCCCGGCGGCGATAATAGTCGGCCAATGCCATCTTGAGCGCGTCGGCGGCCAGCACTGAGCAGTGCATTTTGACCGCAGGCAGGCCGCCCAGAGCCTCGGCAATGGCGCGATTGGTCAGCTCGAGCGCCTCGTCGATATTTTTGCCCATAATCAACTCGGTGGCAATCGAGCTGGTGGCGATCGCCGCGCCGCAGCCAAAGGTGCGGAATTTGATGTCGGTGATCACCTCGTCATCGATCTTGATTGACATCTCCATCATATCGCCGCAGACCGGGTTGCCGACCTTGCCGACGCCATCTGCGTCTTCAATCACCCCCACGTTACGCGGGTTGGTAAAGTGTTCAATAACTTGCTCACTGTATTTCATCTATTTGTCCTCGTTGCAAAATTTGGCGGTTCAAACATGCCCATTGTACACGTTTTTACTTCCCAGGTCAACAGCAAATCGGGGCAGGGAGCACTTCAATTTGAGGGTTAGGTGGCGGCGGAATCCCCATTCCGCCGCCACGGTTTGCTCGGCCTGGATTGCCAAATCCAGGCCCAAAATGGCGAA
>CAYZYE010000290.1:0-3612 GCA_964481205.1 uncultured Anaerolineae bacterium
CGGCACGGGGCGATGGGCACGGGCAAGCCGTGCCCATACCGGGTTCACGGTTGTTCGTTGTGTGGGTTGTGTGCCCGGTGGCGCGGCACGGGGCGATGGGCACGGGCAAGCCGTGCCCATACCGGGTTCACGATGGGGTACGATATGGAATGTATGGGAGGTCAGATGGAAAATTTTACCGCGCACCGTCTGCGTTTTGTGACAGAGGCGCAGGGGGTGATTGAATTGAACGAGCATCAGGGGTCGGCGATCCGTGGGTCATTGTTCCACGCGCTGCGGAATCGGTTTTGTGGCAACCGGCAGGCGCGCGAGTGTGATTCGTGCCCGCTGGTGGCTACGTGTCCGGTCGCTGCGCTGGTCAGCACGATGAATCCGCAGGGGACGCGCGGGCAAAATGTGCCGCGTCCATACACCATTCAGCCACCGGCGGCAGATGGTGGTGGCGCGGGACACCCGACAGCGCTGCCGGATGGTAGGGTTGTGTTTCGCTACCGGCCGGGGGAGCGGTTCGAGTTTGGGTTGACCTTGTACGCTCAGGCGTTGCAGTTGTTCCCCTATGTGGTGTTGGTGGTGCAAGAGTTCGAGCGTAGTGGGATCGGGCGCAGGACGCGGCAGGCGGATGGCCGCTGGCAGCGAGGGACGTTAAGGGTGTGCGAGGTGCGGGCAGAGAATCCGCTGACCGGGGAGCGGCAATTGGTGATGCGGGCAGATGACAGGATGGTCCAGATGCCGGATGTTCCCATTACTCACCATCAGGTGGACGAGTGGGTGAATGGACAGATGGCGGATGGGCGAGTGACCGTGCGGTTCTGGACGCCGACGCGGTTGGTGGTGCGGAAGCGGTTGGTCAAGCCAGACCAGTTTCGGTTTCAGGTGCTTTTCCAGCGGTTGATGGAGCGGTTAGAGTCGTTGAGCCGTGATTTTTCCGATACGCCGCTGGTGTTCGACGATCCCAAGGGGTTGATTGCGGCAGCGGGTCAGGTGCGCGTGGTGGAGAATCGGCTGCGGTGGGAAGAGTTGCGTAGTTATTCGACGCGCCGCCGGGCCGAGTCGCCTACGTCGGGGCTGCTGGGGGAGGTGGTGTTGGAGGCGGAGGATTGGTCTCCTTTTCTGCTCTGGTTGGTATGGGGGCAGTTTACGCATGTGGGTAAAGATGCGGTAAAGGGGAATGGATGGTATAGCGTAGCGAGTGGTCAAGTATGATGCGCGAATCGCGCTGTTTTGGGGAGGTTTTATGCCTATCATTCAACATTTGATCGTCGATGAATTTGGCGTGCATGTCGGCAAAAAGAGTGGCCGTTTGCAGGTTATGCGCATTGGCAAGGGCACGCCTTCGGAGCGGATGGTGCAGCAGGCGCCCTTGATGCACCTGGAGAGTGTGCTGGTGGCCAGTAATGGTGTCAGCCTGTCCAGTGACGCCATTCGCGCCTGCTGTGAAAACGGCATTCCCATTCACTTTGTCACGGGGCGGGGACAGCCGTATGCCGGGTTGTATTCGGCAGGGTTGACCGGCACGGTGCAGACGCGGCGCGCGCAGTTGGCGGCGTTCGAGGATGCGCGCGGCGTGGCGCTGTCATTGGCTCTGGCGCGGGCCAAGATTCACAACCAGGCGGCGTTGCTCAAATACCTGGCCCGGCAGCGCAAAGAGAGCAATCCAGATAGCGCGCAGGCGCTCGAAAAGGGGGTTGTCCAGGTGCGCACACATCTCGATGAATTGGATGGTTTGGGTGCGCCAGCCATCGACAAGCTTCGCGACCGGTTGCTTTCGTGCGAGGGGCGCGCGGCCAGTTATTATTGGAGCGCGCTCAAGGCGGTGATTCCACCCGAATATGCCTGGCCGGGACGCGAGCGTCGCGGTGCGACAGACCCGGTCAATTCGGCTTTGAACTATGGTTATGGCATCTTGTACGGGCAGATCGAGCGAGCCACGGTGCTGGCCGGTTTGGATCCTTACGGCGGGTTCACGCATGTCGACCGCCCCGGCAAGCCGAGTCTGGTGCTCGATTTGATCGAACCTTTTCGCGTGCCCGTGGTCGACCGGGTGATCGTGGGGTTGGTCAACAGGCGCACCGAGATCAAGCAGGATGATCAAGGTCTGTTGGACAAGGAGACACGGCGTATGCTGGCCGATAAAGTGCTGGGGCGACTGGAAAAGCCGGAACGTTACGAGGGCAAGCGGCACACGCTGCGCGCCATCATCCAGCAGCAGGCGCGACACGTCGCCACCTTTGTCCGCCAGCAGCGAGATAGCTATACGCCTTTTACCGTCAGTTGGTGATCGTGCATTCGCGTCTGCCGGAGGGGTTATGGGATATTGTTTGGTTGTCTATGACATTCCGCATGACGGCACGAGGAGCAAAGTCGCCGACATTTGCCTGGACTATGGCCTGGATCGCATTCAGTACAGCGCATTTTTGGGCAAATTGATCCGCACGCACCAGGAAGAGTTGATGCTCAAGATCAAACGTCAATTGGGAAAACGAGCGGGCAATATCCAGCTTTATCCCATCTGTCAAAAGGACTGGCAGCAGCGTCAGGTCATAGCGCAAGAGCAAGACGATACGGTCAAACAGAGCAATGGTGGGCAAGGCAATGCCGGCAGGAAGAGCAGCGATGAGCAAGATTGGGAGGAGCACCTTGACGAAATCGTCCCCTTTTGAAACAGACACGCTAATGTTCACCGTCACCGACATGAGACAATATCTTTATTGCCCACGCATCGTCTATTACACATACTGTTTGCCGCTGTTGAGGCCGACGACGTTCAAGATGCAGGAAGGCGTCGTCGTTCACCGGGAAGAAAAGAGACGGGAGCAGCGGCGCAGTCTACGGATATACGGCTTGCCAGAAGGTGAGCGGTACTTTGATTTGAGTTTGATCTCGGAGACGTTGGGCTTGAGCGGCAAAATGGATCTGGCGATCCGGATCGACAAGCCGGCGCTAGAAATGATCCCGGTCGAATACAAGCACAGTCGCAAGGCGGGCACACATGTCAAACGGCAGTTGGCGGCCTATGCGCTGCTGCTGCAAGAGATCTGGGAATTGCCCGTGCGACGCGCGTTTGTGTATTTTATTCCCACCCGCCAGGTACAAGAAATGTCGATGACGGCCGCATTGATGACCAAGGTCCGTCGCCAGATCGTCGAGATGCGCGAGATGGTCCGCACCGAGTCGATGCCTCTGGCGACCTCGCGGCGCGCAAAATGTGTGGCTTGCGAGTTCCGCCGGTTTTGCAATGATATGTAAAACGCTGCTGCGCGTGATGGTTTCGAGAATCACCCCGCTTTTGGTACAGAAATCGGTTCTCGCCCTTTTTGACCCAGGCTTTGTCGTATGGTACAATGATGGCGCAAGAGACTGATCGCACTTTCTTGCCAATGTGCGCAAATATTCACAAACAGGGCCTGGGCGTTTGTCAAAAGCCATTTCTGTTCGAGATGTGCGGGGTTTCAATCAAGTCGATCCGTTCGAGGATACTGAAAGCGACCGCCGCGTCGCGCATTCGCTCATCGTCTAGCGAGTTTCAATCAAGTCGATCCGTTCGAGGATACTGAAAGATTTCCAACGCAGTTGTACAATGATGCTGACGGGCTGGGTTTCAATCAAGTCGAT
>CAYZYE010000291.1:0-3611 GCA_964481205.1 uncultured Anaerolineae bacterium
ATCCTGCTCATCATCGGCTTTCAAGTCTTTATCCTCGGCCTGGTCGCCGATCTGCTGGCCGCCAATCGCCGCCTGCTCGAAGACACCCTCTACCGCGTGCGCAAAATCGAACTGGCCCACCCCGATTCCGGCGACAACATTGACTCGACGGCCCGATAAACAAAACATCGCCCGGAAAAAACACTCCAGGCGATCCAGGTTGCTGCCGATCAATTGCCGCCGGCCGTTTGCTCCGGCGACGACCGTCATCGTTCATCATAGACACCTCTGCGCGCCATCCGCCACACCCGCAGCACATCACCCAGCATCCGAACCGAATCCCGTAACGGATTCACCTTGCTCTCCGCGCCATACTGCCACTTGACCGGTATCTCTTCGATGCGATACCCGCGCCGCAAAGCCAGATACAACACCTCGACATCAAAACCGGTCACCGCCCCACCCTTGAGCGGTCTGGCGTCATGGCCGTACAATTGAACGCGACGAAACAAATCGTCGGCCACCTGGCGACGAAACCCCTTGAACCCACACTGCGTATCCTGAAAATCCAAACCCGAAAGCAGCCGCACCAACAAATTGAACACCCGCCCCATCAAATGCCGGTAAAACGGCTCGTCGAGCCGCTGCGCGCCGATCCCCTGGCGCGTCCCCATCGCCACATCCGCCCCAGACTCTAGCGCGCCGATCACTTTGCCCACCTCGGAGATTGGCGTCGCCAAATCGGCATCGGTAAAAAGAATATACCTCCCTCGACCCTGCAACATACCGGTACGCACGGCATAGCCCTTGCCGCGATGATCGTTTTCGATAAGCCGCACCGAAATCGCACCTCGATAAGCGTCGATAAACGACTTGACCATCAACACCGTGTCATCGGCGCTGCCGTCATCGACAACAATCACCTCAGCCGAATACTCTTGCCGGCCCAGGTATCGAGTCACCTTGTTCAACGTATCCGAAATTCGCTTTTGCTCGTTCCACGTTGGAATCACCACAGACAAAAATGGTGGATCGGTCATCGCCAACTCCTTGTCTACCTAAACCAATCACAAAGCCACGAGCAAAGATTCGATATACGCCTCACTGACGCGCCGCCCGGCCTGAATGACGCGGCGCTTGGGCAAAAACCGCGCCCAACCCAGCGCCCCGGCGATCTGCCCCCGCATCGTCGCCCTGGCCGCCGCCCCGCGCCACATCCGCGCCGCCTCGACAAAACGCCGCCACTGCGCCGCGACGATGAGCGAACGATACTTTTTCCACAACCCGGCCGGCAAATTCTTGACCAACGTCCAAATAGTATTGCGCGCCACATAAAACGAGGCCATAACCCCGCCTCCGGTCGCGCTGACCCGGTGATACAACACCGCCCCCGGCGCGTACACACACTTGTACCCCGCCAATTGGGCGCGCCAGCTCAGGTCCACATCCTCGCAATAACTATGAAAATCGGCGTCAAACAGACCAATGTCGTCCAACATGGCGCGGCGAAACGCCGGCGCGACGCCGGCCGCGCCAAAAACATACCCCTCCTGCTCAAACTGTCCCTCATCGAGCTGCCACACGCCGCGACTGTCAAACGTGCCATCGACCCGCACAAAATCCCCCACCGTGTGCAACCGCGCCCGCTCGTCAAACAATTTGACTTTGGGCGTCGCCATCCCGGCGTCGGGATGGCGGTCGAGCGCAGCCAACAACTCGGCCAACCAGGTCGGATCGACCTCCGTGTCATTGTTCAAAATGCACAACGTCTCGCCGGCCGCCTGCCGCAGCCCAACGTTGCATCCACCGGCGTAGCCCAGGTTGCGCGGCAAGGCGATCACCGTCGCCTCTGGATAATCGCGCCTGAGCAAATCCAGCGATCCATCGCGCGAACCGTTATCGACCACCACCACCTCGAAATCGGCCTGCGTCTGCCGCTGCAAAGCGTCCAAACAAGTTGGCAGATAAGCCGCGCCATTCCAATTTGGAACGATCACCGAAACGCGCCTACTCAAAATACGCCCTCAACGCCTCATCCCAATGAGGCAGCGTGATGCCAATCTGCGCGGCGGCAAAATTGCGGATCACACAATTCAACGGCGGCACACTGGCGCGAGGCCACTGATCGCAAGTGATCGGCTCTAGCGGCACATCTGGGCATCCGGCCAGCGCCAAAATGCGCCGCGCAAACTCGAACCGGGAGCAAACCCCCTCATTGGTCAAATGATAAATGCCGTAATGTTCGGTGCGAATCAATGCGCCGATCGCCCGGGCCAAATGAGGCGCATAGGTCGGCGAACTGACCTCATCGCAGACCACGCGCAATTTGCCATATTTTTCGGCGCCGCGCAAAATGGCGTGCAAAAAATTGCGCCCGCCGGAGGCATACAACCACGCCGTGCGCACGATATAATAGCGCGACAAGTGCATCTGAGTGTACACTTCGCCGGCCAACTTGGAGCGCCCATAAGCATTGATCGGGTTGCGAAACTCGTACTCGAAATACGGCGCGCCCTTTTTGCCGTCAAACACCTCATTCGAACTGACCGCGACCATCGCCGCGCCGCAGTGCAAACAGGCCAAAGCGACATTCTGCGTACCCAGGCCGTTCACTTTTAAGGCCAATTCCGGCTCCCGCGCACAGCGGTCGACATCCGTCAACGCGGCGGTGTGAATCACCACCGCCGGTTCAAACGCACAGATCGCCTGCCTGGTCGCCTGCGCGTCGGTAATATCCACCTCTGGCAGGTCAAGCCCCAACACCTCGTCCTGTTGCAGCTCGGCCAGCAGCGCCCGCCCCAACTGTCCTTTATGTCCCGTAACGATGATTTTCATATTCTCCGATCTCGTTTCAACATAAACTGTCGTCGACACACGTCGAATTATTGCGCTCCTGGCTATAATTCTTTTTGCTCAATTACAAATTCACAATACTCGTTTCCATCGGCAATCGTATTTCCAATCCCGTTTCTATGAAAAATTATCTTCTCCGGAAGATATGAACAGAAAATTGCATTATCAATAGAACAAAATATTGTTGTCAATTCAGGAACACCAAGAAAACTAAACAGTTCATAAAAGGCGCATTTTGTGACTCTAAATTCATACCTGTTTTCCGTTTCCGAGATAATTTCCATTTTGTTTAATTTTGTACTTGCGCTCTCTTGGGTTCGTTTCTGGAAAAACACCAGATTTTCAAAACTTCTCTCGGCCTCGACATTTCTAAAATTTGCTTGTTGAACAGCAATTCCTGTGGTTAGAATCAAAGCTCGCAGTATCTCAAATGCTGTTTTCTTGCCTGTCTTTTCTGCCAGTTTTATATAAAGCCAGGCAACAAAAGCATATTCATTGATAAAATCCTGCGGCAAATCTAGTGTAAAACTGTGCAAATATTTCTTGAAACCCAATTTGGCTAATACAAGAAAAAACAAGGGGCTAGATATGTAGCCTTGGAGTACCCCCAACAAAATAAACCAGGTCAGAGGTTTGGCGCCAATATCCCTGTTTGTTTTCAGTCTCATCGCTTTTTACCACGGTCATTCATAATCGTCCCTCGCTCATTCTTGTTGATCTAACAAGCAAAACCAGGTTTTTCCGGGCAGTCTGGAAGGCGGTGTGCGGTTGTGTTCCAC
>CAYZYE010000292.1:0-3607 GCA_964481205.1 uncultured Anaerolineae bacterium
GTCCCCCTACGGCGACGAGTCCTCACCAGCGGTGACTTTCACAAATTAGAATTGAACAGCCCTACCCATCCACCGGCCGGAGCACACGCGCCGGCACGCCGCCCACCACCACGTGCGGCGGCACATCTTGTGTCACCACCGCCCCGGCAGCGATCACCGCCCCCCGCCCCACATGCACGCCATCGGTGACAATGGCCCCCGCGCCGATCCACACATCATCCTCGATGACAATCCCCTCGGCGGTAATACCTTGCTCGACAAAAGAGCGGGTGGGATCATCGAACACGTGGTTGACGGCCAAAATCTGCACCAGCGGCGAAGTATAAACGCGACTGCCGATCCGGACGCCCCCCTGCCCGCGAATGACCGTGTACTCGCCGATCAAACTGTCGCCGCCGATCGAAATGCCGGAATGAGGCATACCTCGAAAATTGTACACGTGCAGCACCGCGCCGTGCATCACCAGCGTGCCATCGCCGATCCGGACGCCGTTCGGACAGGCGTGAATGTACACCCCCTGATCGAGATAAACCCCCTTGCCCAGGCGGATGTGATTGGCAAAACGCAGTCGCACGCCGCTCTCGATCGCCGCCCACCCATCCATTCGCAGCATCAGCCGGTAAACCAACGCCCGCGCCCCAATCCCCACGATCGTCGGCACCCACCCGACCGCCGCCTGCAAGCCCTGCTCCCAAATATACCGTCCGGCGTGGTCCGCCTGGCGACGCAGATACAATTTTAACCCACCGCTGATGCGCGTCTGTGCCGGCTGCAACTCGAGCGATCTCCATTTTATATGGATGTGTTTCAAACGACTTGGGCGTCCATACCATCGCTCCTCGTGGGCGACCCGTGGACGGATAGAACTAGTGCTCCCGCCGGATCGCCAGATCCGGCGGCTGAACAAGCCAAACGAAACACACCCATTTCATCTGCGCCCCGGCCTCCCGGCACGCTCCGCCCTTTCGACATCGCCGCCTGTCTACCGGGTACCATCGATATGAAAATTATCGAATCAATACGCTCAATTGACCCGCCGCGAGACCTTTTCCAGGTCGCGCACATCCACCTTGGCCGTGGTCAACCGCCCCAAAAACTCGATCAAAATCCGCACCCGCATCTTGTCGCCCAACCGGACATCAAACATGCCCTCGAAACCGGCAAACGGCCCGCGCACAACGCGCACGCGATCCCCACGCCGGAACTGCCCCAGACCATATACGCCATCCTGCTGCACCCGGTCGACCTGGCAGCGAATTTGCTCAATGATCGACGGATCAATGGCCGTCGGCTGGTGATCGCAGCCGATGATGCGCGCCACCCCCGGCGTCCACTTGAGCCGTGACAAACCGACCTGATCGAGATCGCAGCAGACAAAGAGATAACCGGGGAAAAATGGGTGGATTTTGCGCGCGCGGGGATTGATCGGCTCAACGCGCCAGGTCGGAAGATAGGCGTCCAGGCCGTCGATACGCGCCAGAGCGTCGCGGGTCACAAATTCCTTGTGGGGCCTGGCTTGAACCGCATACCACTCGCGCATCACACTCACCTTTTGGACTCAAGATTACACAAACTTGGTTGTCTCTCCCTAAAACACAAAGCCCCACAGATTTCTGTAGGGCTTGAATCAACTTGCTCGCTGGCGAAACTGCCCTCGCTATCAGAGTTCGGGAGACGCGGTACATCGTGGCGATGCTGCCCACAAAAAACTTGCACCTGGCTCAATTGGCAGCATTTTGTATCAAGATTGTACACGCTCTCAATTGAATTGTCAACCCCCCGCCGCCCAGGACAATTGCACCTTGCGCTCGGCCTGGATTTGGCAATCCCGGCCCAAAATGGCAAATCCGGTCATATTCAGCTTGTCCGGCCGCCGGATCTGGCGATCCGGCGGGAGCAACTGGCGCGTTCACAAATACCTGGCAAACCAGCCGGCCGCCAAATCCGCCGGTTTGCGCATAAAAATCAACGAGACATGCGACGCCGGACGAATGATCTCGAACGCCTTTGGCGCCTTGGCCCGCTCGAACAACCGCGCGCTGTGTTCCGGCAAACAGATCGAGTCGCGCCCGCCGCTGACAACAAGCACCGGGATCGCCGGCAGATCGGCAATATACTCATCCGGCCGCAATTGGTTGAAAACCGTCTTCAAGTCGGGGGCAAACACGCCCTGCGGGCGCCAATTCTCGTGCAAGCCTCCCAAACTGCAATCCCGAAACGCATTGAGCGCGGGCCAAGAGAGCGAGCCGATAGCCTCACGACAACGATACGCCTCCATATCGCCCAGCTCGCAAGGGGTTTCGAGCAAAACCAGAGCATCGACGCGCTGCCCGGCGGCCAAAGCGCGGATCGACAGCGCGCCGCCCATGCTCACGCCCAGCAAACCAATCCGGTTTGGATCCACGTCGCCCCGCTGCCGCAAATAAGCCAACGCCGCCGGCACGACGCTCAACCCGGCCGGCAAAGAAAATGGCTCCGCGCTCCGCTCGCCGTGACCGGGCAGATCAAAAGTCAAAAGATTGAACCCGCGCCGGGTCAATGCACGCGCAATCACCCATTTATAGCTCCTTTTATCATCGCCAACGCCATGCACCCAGCACACGGTCGCACCGTTGGGATGGCGCGCCCGCAAAAACAACCCGCCCGCCGCGCCAATCTGATCTTGAAAAACAACCGGCTCGGCCGTCCAGGGATCGCCCACACCGGGAACGTCGGCGGTCGGGGGCGCGAAATCACGGCGCAAGAAAAACGACACCGCAAAGAGAATGCCCAACGCCAGCGCCAACGCCGGAAGCGTCATCAAGACCACCAACAACAACGGGGCCAAGACGAGCGCGACCAGACCGCCCACCAGCAGCAACGCAAAAACGACATACCCCAACCTGCGCCGTCGCCCACTGAGCGACAGGCCGTCGATGCCGGTCAGCGTCAGCGCGCCTTGCAAGACGCCCAAATAAAACAACACCAGGCCGACCAAGTGTCTCATGTCACCTGCCCCTCATCCGACGCGAATGATCCACCCGTATTCGAGCGAACGCGGCTCACGCGGCTTGCCGGCCGCATCCCACAAATGCCCGTTCCAGTCCCAAAACTGCGGCACCGAGCAACCATGTTTGCTGCACAAACCGACAATACTGTCGCCCCGCTGAACGGTAATATAACTCCCCTCGACGGTCGGCGCGGGCGGCAATTGCCCGGCCGGCGTCGTCTGAAACTCGGCCAACAGCGGCCACGCCTCCTCTGGAAACACCCCCGCGCGGTACACGCTCATAAAAGTTGGTTTGTAGCGCGCCAGACGATCCAACCAGACCTTGATCTCGTCCAACGAAAGCTTTTCATCGCCATGATCGTCGGTATAAAAGCCCAAAATCGGGTAAATTGGCAAATCGAGATGATTGGCCTGCGACCAAAGTTGAAACTCGTAATAAGTAATAATGTCGATGGTGTACTGGGGGTTCCAACCAAAAGCGGCATAAGCCTGCGGCATAAAACCACCGTGGCAAAATTGACTCATCTCGCGGTACGGAATGTCCGGATAAGCCGAAATATTGGGCATCGACGTGAAAAACATCACTTCGGGCGGCAGCTCGGTGTCGATCATCAGCCG
>CAYZYE010000293.1:0-3562 GCA_964481205.1 uncultured Anaerolineae bacterium
CACACGCCCACCCCCACCAACACGCCGACCAATACGCCCCCCCCCACCAACACGCCCACCCCCACCAACACGCCGACGCCAACATTTACCCCCACATTCACGCCGTCACCCACGCCGACGTCCAGCCCGACGCCGCTTCCCTCACCCACCATCACGCGGCGTCCCACGCGCACACCGATCGCGGTCAATGTCGCCGGCGCGGCGCTGCCTCCCGGCAGCATCGATCAAAACAGCACCGCCGGGTTGGTTGTCATCGGCGCCGTGTCGATCGCTGCCCTGGCTATGGGGCTGCTCGTGGGCAAAAAACTGGGCAAACACCCTGCCCCCACAACCTGACCCTGACCGACCAAAACCAACACGCCCCCTCGGGAATCCCGAGGGGGCGTTTGTTTGAGACGGCCTGTTGTCAGCAGACCTCAAAAAGAAATATCCGGCTGTTCGACCAGCGCAAGCAGCACCACAGAAAGGTTGTCCTGACCTCCGGCGTGGTTTGCCGCCTCGACCAGACGGCAAGCGGCGGTGCGCAAATCAGGCGCCGATTTGATGATCCGCACCATCAACGCCGGCTCGCGCAGCATCTCCCAGATGCCGTCCGAACACAACAACAACCGGTCGCCCGATTCCAAATCATACGCCTTGATGTCCGGCTCGACGTGCGCAATGTATCCCAGACATCGGGTAATCAGGCCGGACTGAGGATGGTTCCAGGATTCCTGGACCGTCAGCCGGCCGGCAGCGATCAATTCGGCGACGCGAGAATGATCCTGGGTCAGCTGAACGAGTTGGTCTTGACGGAGCAAATAGGTTCGACTGTCGCCCACATTTACAACGTAAACCCGTTTTCCTTTTACAAAAACCATCGTCAAAGTCGAGCCGGCGCCCATTGCCTCTTGAGGACGGTGCGCCGCATAGTCATGAACCGCCGCATTGGCGCGGTCAACCGCCTTGCGCAATTGTTGCATAACCGGCACATCAGATGGACGCAAGCCGTTCTCGACCGCTCGCGCCATCGCTTTCAACTGCTCACTGGTCAACTGCACGGTTTGCCGGGGGTCCGGTGGAACAAATTGATCGGTCAATTCACGTTTGAGCGTCTCGACCACCCAGTGGCTGGCCACTTCGCCGGCCAAATGCCCCCCCATCCCGTCGGCAACAATCCCCACGGCCACAGGATCGGCATCCGCCGATTGGAGAACCTGGTAAAATACGCGATCCTGGTTCAGCTCCCGCTGCTGCCCAACATCGCTCCAAGCCGCAATATCCAGCCTGATCATAACCTCATACTCCCATATTACCCCCCACAAAACTCGGAACCGCCTTGCCGGCCACCCAGGGCGATCGGCGACCGAGCGGAGAAACGCATCCTGCTGGTTTCATTATACCACACAAAGCCAGATACGGCATAACAATTCCGCAATCGCGACGCCGGCCAGGTCGCCGGGCGATCAAACCCGGTTCGTCGCGCCGAACACGTCGAACAACCGCGAGCACTCGGCGCGAAACGCCGCGCGAATTTGCGCCGTCATACTCGCCAATGACGCCGTTTCTGAGCGGGCTTCTTGCAACAACAACCGCCTCGACTCGACCGCCAAATTGGTAAAAATGTTGATTTTTTGGATCCCGCCTGCCGCAACGGCCCGAAACTGCGCGTCCGACAAACCAGAACCGCCGTGCAGCACCAGCGGAATATCGACCCGCGCGCGAATCTCGGCCAGCAGATCGAGAGCCAGGTTGACCTCGCCGTCGTACAAGCCATGCGCCGTGCCGATGGCAATGGCAAGAAAATCGACGCCGGTTTCCGCGACAAACCGTTCGACCAGATCGGGATCGGTGAAACCCTTGCCCTGCGCGCCAAACTCGCTGTAATTGTTCCCCACGCCGACGTGCCCCAGTTCGGCCTCGACCGCCGCGCCAACCGCGTGCGCGACCTGCACCACCGTCCTGGTTGTGGCGACGTTTTCCGCAAAAGGCAGTTTGGAGCCGTCGTACATCACATCGGTAAACCCGATGTGCAGCGCCCGGACGCAATGCGCCAGACTCGCGCCGTGGTCGAGCAAAATCGACACCGGCATCGTCGACTCCTCGGCCAGCGCGCGCACATAATCGGTCAACGCGCGCGGATTGGGACGGTCAAACATGGCCGTGTACAAGCCGATCATCACCGGTGCGCGCTTCTCCTCGGCCGCGTCCAAAATGCCCAGCGCGCCGTGCATTTCAAAGGTGTCGAAACAGGGAATGGCATAACCACCGGCCTGGGCTTTTTTCAGTTCGTCAAAAATTGAAACCAAAGGCATCGTTGTTCACTCCAAACTATTTTATTCACGAGTTACGCGGTTAGATTCTAGTACCAGAACGAGACTTGGGTAATCTGTCATTCTGAGCCAGCCGCCGCAGGCGGCGCAGTGAAAAATCTCGTGGCTTGAATTTGACATAAAATAAGAGATTCCCTTTGCAACATTGGGATTTGATTCGCGCCACCACGCGACGCCGCGCGACGGTAAGGCCTTTCCAGTCTTCAAAAGGCTAATCTGGAGCAATTATTTTCTGGAATTGCCCAAAAACGCCATCGTCTGCTCCCAGGTCGGAATCCCGGCCCGGCCGCCGAGTTTGGTACACTTGATCGCCGAGACGGCCGTGGCAAACCGGGCACACTGCTGCGGCGGCCAACCGCGCATCATCCCCACAATGTACGCGCCGTGAAAGACATCGCCCGCGCCGGTGGTGTCGACCACATCAACCTCGAACGCCGGAATGTGAAAACGTTCTCCCGCCTGGGTAACGCCAAAGCAGCCCCGCTCGCCGCGCGTCTCGATGAACACGCGCGGTCCCAATTCCAGCGCCTTTTCCCCCGCCGCCCAGACATCGTCGAGGCCGGTCAGGCCGCGCCCATACCCCTCACCGGTGATCAACACATCGACATAGCGAATCAGCTCACGGTGCTGCTCGCTGACCACACCGTCGGTCTTGGAGCCGTCCATCGTTACCGTCTTGCCCGCCGCTTTCATCCATTTTGCAGCGCAAAGCATCGCCTCGTGATGTAGAAAACCGTCGATGTGCAAATAGTCGGCGCCGGTGAAATAAGCCCTGTCCAATTTGTCCGGCGACATGGGCTGGTACTGCCCGCCGCCAACCAGCGAAAACGTGCGCTCGCCGGTCTCGCTGTGGACATAGACGATCACCACCTGATCTTCCGGCCCATCGCGCCGCACCAGGTGACTCAAATCGACGCCGCACTCGCGGAATGACTTGAGCTTGAACTCGGCGGCGTCATCGCTGCCCGCCGTACCGACAAAGCCCACCCTGGCGCCGAGTTTGGCCGCGGCGACCATCGCCGTTCCAACCATACCGCCGCCATCGAAGCGAAAACTGGCCGCCGACCCAGAATGTGCCCAAGTCGGCATCTCGGGGAGACGAATGAGCACATCGAGCGTAGCCAAACCAAAACCGATAATTTGTGGTTGACTGTTCATTGTATATCCTCGTTTGATTACAAGCTGTTCAATTCGACAATCCAGTGGTTGAAACCGCGCCTGACGCGCCGTTGGCTGGTCGTCCCCTTACG
>CAYZYE010000294.1:0-3559 GCA_964481205.1 uncultured Anaerolineae bacterium
TCCGGCAGGAGCAGATGGAATGGCCGGACGCTCAAGCCATTTGAAACACGCCCAAGTAATTTAGATGCGATTGCCCTGATCCGGGGGCACATTGCAATTTGGGGGTCAGGGGGCGACGGAATGGGGATTCCGTCGCCACAAAACGGGATTCCGTCGCCACAAAACGGGATTCCGAGTATTTTCCTGAACGCGGGCTAGTTGCTCTGGCAATATGGCTGTAGTATAATAAATCTGGGTTTTGTTTGTTCTCATTAGATTTTGACGATGAACTTGTTGTGATGGAGGATGGTGTGGTTTTTGGGTTGGGCAAAAAAAAGCTTGAAGCGGGTTTGACCAAAACCAGGCGCGGTTTTTTCGGTCAAATTATGCACTTGTTGGGCGCCGATGATATTACGGACGAAATGTGGGACGAGTTGGAAGAGTTGCTGATCCTGGCCGACGTCGGGGTCGAGACGACGTTGGCGTTGGTTGAACGGTTGCGGGCGCGTGTAGACAAGGAACGTGTCCGTCGCGCCGAGCGTGTGCGCGAGATGCTGCGCGAAGAGCTGCTGGCCTTGCTCAGTTTTGAGCGCCCCCGAAACGACTTGCAAGCGCGTATTTTGACCGTCATTTTGATCGTCGGCGTGAACGGCTCCGGCAAAACCACGTCGATTGGCAAGCTGACTCGCTATTACCGTCATCTGGACAAGCGGGTGGTGCTTGCGGCGGCAGATACGTTTCGCGCCGCCGCGGTCGATCAACTCAAGGTCTGGGGCGCTCGCGCCGGCGTCGATGTCATTGCGCACAGCGCCGGTTCTGACCCCGGCGCCGTGGTTTACGATGCGATTCAGGCCGCGCAGTCTCGCCGCGCCGACATTTTGATCGTCGATACCGCCGGGCGGCTGCATACCAAGTATAATCTCATGCAAGAATTGATCAAAGTGCGTAGCGTTGCGCAGAAAAACGTTCATCGCGCGCCGCATGAGACCTGGTTGGTGCTCGACGCCACGACGGGACAGAATGCCCTGGAGCAGGCGCGCAAGTTCAAACAGGTGGTAGGCGTGACCGGCCTGATTCTGGCCAAGCTGGACAGCACGGCCAAGGGGGGCGTTGTTTTTGCAATTGCCAAAGAACTAGAGTTGCCCATTCGTTTTGCCTGCACGGGCGAGGGCATCGAGGACCTGGCCGAGTTTGACGCCCAGGTGTTTGTAAACAGTTTGTTCTCATAGGATAATGAGGTGATAGGATGGAAAACAGGATCAATACGGCCGATTTGGAGAGCCATTTGAATGAATTGTTGGCGCGCATTTTAGCCATTCACGAGCAGCTTTGACTGGCCGATCGCGAAAATCAGATTGGCGACCTGGAAAAAAAGACGTTGGCGCCTTCTTTTTGGGACGACCCCAGCCGGGCGCAGCAGGTGATGCAGAAATTGTCGGCGCTGCGCCAGGAGGTGACGCCGTGGCGCGACATTGAGCGGCGCGTCAGGGATGCCCTTGACTTTTTGGCGCTGGCGGCGGCCGAGGATGACCAGGCGGCGAGCGCCCTGATTGTGCAAGAGGCGCAGGCAATCGCTTTGGACCTGTCCCGGATGGAAATTCAGGTGCTTTTTTCTGCGCCGCACGATCACTGCAACGTGGTTTTGGTCATCCACGCCGGCGCGGGCGGCACGGACTCGCAGGACTGGAGCGAGATGCTGCTGCGCATGTACCTGCGCTGGGCCGAGTCGCACAAATTCAAGGCCGAGATCATTGACTCGTTGGCCGGCGATGAAGCCGGTCTCAAGCGAGTCATGCTAAACATCGAAGGAGCGTATGCTTTTGGGTATTTACGCTCCGAAAGAGGCGTGCATCGTCTGGTGCGCCTTTCGCCTTTTGACTCTAACCACCGCCGGCATACCTCCTTTGCGCTGGTTGAGGTCTGGCCTGATATTCAAGGCGATGTCGAGATCGAGATCAAACCCCAGGATATTGATGTCGAGGCGTGTATGCCAACCGGCCCCGGCGGGCAGCACATGCAAAAGAACGCCACCGCCATTCGTCTGACTCACAAGCCCACGGGGATCATTATCAACTGTCAGAGCCGGCGTTCGCAAACGCAGAACCGCGAGGCGGCTTTGAAAATCTTGCGGGCCAAACTGTACCAGCTCGAGATCGAACGGCAGCAAGCCGAGCGCAACGAGTTGAAAGGCGAACATGTCGAGGCCGGGTGGGGCAACCAGATTCGATCTTATGTACTGCATCCTTACAAGATGGTCAAAGACCTGCGCACGGGATACGAGGTCGGGAACGCCGAGGCGGTGTTGGACGGCGATCTGGATGGGTTTATGGATGCTTATTTGCGTCATACGGTAGGAAGTCAAGTCAGGTAGGTTTATTTTGTGAAAGGAAGTGTTGCGATGTCTGAAGATCAGAATGCCGATTACAAAATCTCTAGTTTGGAAAGACAGGCGGGCGATCTGCAAACGGCCGGTTTGCTCACCTCGCTCCGTGACAGCCTCGAAGATGTCGATACCAAGTTGTCTCATTTGCCGGCCCGGCTGCAAGAGATGCGAAGCAAAGGCTATGTGTTCAAGAGCTATTTTGAGGACCAAGTTGCAGCTTTGCAGGACGATTGGCCGGGTTTGCGAAAGCGGGTGCAACGCGAGATCGATCAACGTGTGCGCGACCTGAAAGACGATCTCGAGCGCGCCGAGCGGGCCGTGCGGCGGTTGTCGTCGTACAAGGGGCGTTCGCTGCGCGCGGCGCAATCGACGCTCGATCGCGTCGAGAGCGAGTTGGAAAGCGTCGAACGGCGGGTGAGCGCGGCGAATGACGCCGTGCGCGGTATGTTTGACAGCAAAATGTCCGATGTCGATGCGATTGGTTATCAGATCGATCAATGTATCGAAATACTGGACCTGGCGGCCAAGGCTTCTTTTGGCTTTCGGCCCGGCGAGGCGCTGGTTGACGCGGTCAAAGCCAAGTGGATCAAGGATGGGCGCAAAGAAGGCCCCAAGGGGTTCCTGTTCCTCACCGATCAGCGTATCCTTTTTGAACAGCGTGAAAAAGTTGCCAAGAAAAAGATACTGTTCATCACGACGTCGTCGGAAGAGGTGCAAGAATTGCAGTGGGAAGCGCCCCTGGGCGCATTGGTCAAGGCCGAGGCCTCCGAGAAGCGCAAAGCGTTGGTGCTCAAGAGCGAGCGGTTGACCCTCGAATTCAAATCGCCGGCCAAGATCAGAGAGGCGCTGGTCGAATTGAGTGCGGATTCGGATGCCTGGCGCGCATTGATCAACCGCGTGCTGTCCGGTGATATTGAAAAGGAACGTGTCGCCGGCGCGGCCCAAGAGGCGGCTCAAGAGGCGGCGGTCAAGGTGCCGTCCAGGTGCCCAAGCTGCGGCGCTTCCCTGGATGTTCAGGTGATCAAGGGGATGACCGCCATCAAGTGCCAGTTTTGCGGGACAAACATTCCACTGACTTGACCCCGGCCGTCCCATCACTGTGTCATTTCACTACCGGACACTTGGCTTCTTGCACCGAGATTCACCGAGTTTTCGTATTCTAGCCACGAATTTATCGCCCGAACACGAAAACTCGGT
>CAYZYE010000295.1:0-3511 GCA_964481205.1 uncultured Anaerolineae bacterium
GGCTCACCCAACGCGGTTTCAACCGCTGGATTGTAGAATTGAACAGCCCTGGGGGGACCAAGTAACCTGCAATCCGCATCGCCGTAAACAGACGGCGCTGGACGGACGCCATAGGTACTGGATACGCCCACAAGGGGCTATGCTGCTAATCGCCCCCCGCACGCGGGGCGGCGGTGTTTTCAGCGGAACAATTTTTCCCTGACGGGCGTCTACAATGCAAGAACCGGACCTGTTGTTTAGAGGAGGAATTGCAATGAAGATACAAAATGGCGTGTTGGCAGCGCCCCGCACCTGCGCGGCAAAGCGCATTGTATTGATTTTGTCCGTTGTTGTCGTGTCGAGTTTGCTTTTTTCGACCTCGGTTTTCGCCGATGGTATCATTATCATCGATCCGCCGATTGAGGAGCAGCCCCCTTATCTTGTGGTTAAATATCATCATGTTACGGTCACGATCCGGGATCAAGTGGCTACCACCCGCGTCGATCAAGTTTTTGTCAACCCCAGCTCGCGCCGGCTCGAAGGCACATATATCTTTCCGCTGCCCGAGGGGGCGACGATCAATGATTTTGGCATGTGGGTCGATGGCAAGCGGCTGTCGGGCGAGATTTTGCCCGCCGATGAGGCGCGCAGCATTTACGAGGACATTGTTCGGCGGCAGCGCGACCCGGCGTTGTTAGAGTATATTGGGCGCAATATGTTTCGCGCGCGCATTTTTCCCATCGAGCCGCACGCTGAAAAGCGCGTCGAGATCGAGTATACCGAGGTTTTGCCTCTGGACAACGGCCTGGTGCGTTATCGCTACCCGCTGGACACGGAGCGTTTTTCCCCAGAGCCAATTCAAGATGTGTCCATTCACGTCGAAATCCACTCTCAGGAGGCGATCAAGGCCGTTTATTCGTCCAGTCACGATATTGCCGTCGATCGTCACAGCGATTTTGATGTTGCGGTGGGGTATGAGGATGTCGACGTTCGCCCCGACAATGATTTCGATCTTTATTATACCGTCGCTCAAGAGGATGTGGGCTTGAATTTGCTCTCTTTTTCGGACGGCTACCAGGACGGTTTTTTTGTGATGCTTTTGGCTCCGCGCGTCGAGGTCGATGAGGTCGAGGTGGTGGCCCAAGATGTGATTTTGGTGCTCGACAAGTCGGGCAGTATGCGCGGCGAAAAGTTGTCTCAGGCCAAAGAGGCGCTCAAATTTGTGCTCGCCAGTTTGCATGACGAGGACCGCTTTAATGTGATCGAGTTTAGCACCGGTGTGCGCCAGTTCAGCCCCAAGTTGGTGGATGTCGAAGCGCGGGGCGCGGCCGGCCGCTGGATCGATGGGCTGAGCGCGGGCGGCGGCACCGACATCAACCGGGCAATGTTGGAAGCGTTGACCCAGATCGATGGCGAGCGCCCGACGATCATTATTTTTGTGACCGACGGCCTGCCGACCGAGGGGGTGGTCGATGTTGATATGATCTTGACCAACATTGATCGGGCCGCCGCCGAGAACGCGCGTATTTTTACCTTTGGCGTGGGCGACGATGTGAATACGTTGCTGCTCGACCGGATGGCGCGCGAGCACCGGGGAGCGAGCGCCTATGTCCGGCCGGGGCAAAATATCGACCAGGAGGTGTCGGCGTTTTACGCCAAGGTGAGCACGCCGCTGCTTTCGGACATTGTCGTCGATTTTGGCGGCGTTCAGGTCGAGGATACATATCCTTACCCGTTGCCCGACCTGTTTGCCGGAACGCAGATTGTCATGGTTGGTCGTTACCGCAATGGAGGCGAGACCACCGTTACCTTGCGCGGCTCGGTCAACGGGAAGCGTCAGGTTTTCGAGTTTGCCGGGGCGCGCTTTGTCGATGAGGGCGGCGATGATTTTATCCCGCGCTTGTGGGCGACGCGCCAAGTGGGCTATCTGCTCAATCAAATCCGTCTGCACGGCGAGTCCCCGGAACTGGTTCAAGAGATTGTCGATTTATCGGTGCGCTATGGCATTATGACTCCTTATACCTCATTTCTGGTACAAGAGGATGCCGAGGTGTTCAGCGACCAGGGGCGCAAGGAAACGGCCGAGCGCGAATATTTGGTGATGGCTACAGCCGAGCCGGCTGCGCCCAGCGGCAAGGCCGCCGTCGATGACGCAGAGGCGCAGCGCGTGCTGGAACACTCGAACACGGCAACCGGGGCGACGACCGGGGCGGTCAAGGTGGTTGGCGATAAGGCGTTTTTGCTCCGCGACGGGGTGTGGATCGACACGACCTTTGACGCCGTCAAGATGACGCCGGTTCGGGTTGGGTTTATGAGCGATGCTTATTTTGATTTGCTGCGCGTTCGTTCCGAGTGGGGCGCTTATTTTGCCATCGGCGAGCGGGTGCTGGTGGTGCTCGACGCCGGTGATGGCCGGGGGGCGGTCGCCTACCAGGTTGTCGCCGAGGGAGAAGGGGGGGCGGTCGATATTCCGGTGCCCAAGGCCACATCGACGGTGCAGCAGATTGCCGCGACGCCCGGTTCGACGCGCGCGGCCAACGTCGCCATTCAGGTTCGTCCCGAAACGTGCAGCGGGCTGACGGCGGTGCTGTTGATCTCGCTGCTGGGGGCCTTGTTCTTTGCCTGGCGGCGATCGGGCTAGAGGTGTGGACGATCCAAATACGAGCAGACCCGGCCGATCGATGGCGGCGTTTGAGTATCGACTGGCCGGGTCTGTTGATCTGCCCCGGTTGGAGCATGGCGCTGTTCGACGGCGCTTCAGGTTACAAATGGGTTGAGTTTTTTCTCCTCGCCGATGGTTGTTGGCGGTCCGTGCCCGGCGTAAACCCGAGTGCGATCGGGCAGGGTAAACAATTTTCGTTCGATGCTGTCGAGCAAGCTGTTCCAATCCCCGCCCGGCAGGTCGGTTCGTCCCACGCCTCTCTTAAAGAGCACGTCGCCTGACAGTAACGTGTCTTGGGCGGCGCAGTACAGGCAAATGCTGCCCGGCGAGTGCCCCGGCGTGTGCAAAATTCGCCACACGAGCGTTCCCAGCTTCAACTCTTCCCCCTCGTCGATGAGCCGGTCGGGCGGCGGGCTGGGCGTGCAGTAAAAGCCGAACAGACTGGCGCCGCCATTTTGTTCGAGCAGAGGGACGGCCCGGGGGTGGACGATCAACTGGGGCGGCGTCTTTTGGCGTTTGCGCAAGGTGCGCATGATCTCGGCGTTGCCCATGATGTGGTCAAAGTGGGCGTGGGTGTTGATCACATACGCAATGTCCCATTCTTGTTCGTCGACCACGGCCATAATTCGATCGACGTCTCCCCCCGGATCGACGATCATTGCGTGTTGTGTTTCTTGATCGCCGATGATGTGGCAGTTGGTTTGAATCGCTCCGACGGTCAAAGATGCGATGTGCATGAATGCAAGTCCTTTCTGCTGATGGCTTGTTGGCGTTGGTATTGTACTTGATTTTCATGTTTTGTCGAATGAGGGCGTGGATCTCTTTGACAGCCAATGTGCGCTGTGTTATAATGCATAGCCACTGAGAATA
>CAYZYE010000296.1:0-3433 GCA_964481205.1 uncultured Anaerolineae bacterium
TTGTGACGGGCAATTCGCGGGCGCTTATTTTCCCTTGACATACTTGTCGAAAAAGGCCAGCGTGCGTTCCATCGCCAAATTCCAGTCGTCGCCGTAAAATGTGTGTCCGGCATCCGGGTAGGTAAAAAACTCGGCGGCGACCTTTTGCTCTTGTGCGGCCTTGAACAAGTCTTCTGACCACTGGTAAGGAACAATCATGTCGGCTATGCCGTGGTGGATGCTCAACGGCGGGCCCAGGTGCAGGTAGTTGATCGGCGAAATACGTTTGTACTCGAGCCGGTTGTAATTGGGCGTGCTGAACAAATCCACGCCATACGCGCCCGGCCCGTTGCCCATCCCATACTGAAAGTTGACGCGCTCATCGCCATGCACCGATCCGAACAGCGCCAACGCATCGACTTTTTTGCTCACCACCGCGGCCTTGAGCGCCACGCCGCCGCCCATGCTGTGCCCCCACAAGCCAATGCGTCCCGGATCGGCCTTGCCGATCGTGTGCAGAGAACCGATCAGATTCAGCACGTCCTGGGCATAGCCAATGTGATAAATGCTCACTCCCTTGTCCGAAGCTGCGTGATTGCGATAATCGGGCGCAATGGTGATATAGCCATGTTCGGAAAGGTAAAATGCCTGCCGCCAGGTGTCGTTGCCGGTCGCATACTTGGAGGGATGAATATAGCCATGACACAAAATGATCACCGGAAACGGCCCGCGTCCCTTGGGCACGTTCATCATTCCACTGATGTTCAGCCCTTCGCTGGGATAAAAGATCAAATAGGTCGTAAACTTGGCACTTTGCCCAAACAGACCATGTAACGTCACCTGACCGCCCGGATAAAGCCGCCCGCGCATGCCCGATATCCAAAGCGGATAGTTGAGCGGCGGCGTCGGCCTGGGCGTCGGCGTATGGGTTGGCCTGGGCGTAGAGGAAGGCAGGCGCGTCGGTGTGACCGTCGAGGTCGCCGTTGGCGTCCAGGGGGGAGGAAACGTCGCCGTGGGGAGCGAGGGATCAAAAGCCGCCGCGCGCGCCACCGATCCCGGTGCGACAGCGCGCCTGTGGGGCGGAAAAGGATTGACAAAAATGTCCGGTTCGACCCAAATGACCACATACCACGCAATGATCACCAGCGCGAGCGCGGTAAACAGGGCCGTGGCGTAATCCATCCATTGTCTGTTGCTCGTTGATTTTTCGACCATACCTCAAGTATACCAACAATGCCCGCTCTTGTCCAACTCGAACTTGCCCCCAGGAACGCCGGGCAACTCGCGATGGGATCGATACCGAAAGCCTGTGCAGAGAACGAAGCTTGGAGGACGTTTGTGTCCTGCACGGTCGATCTTGTATTGTTCTAATTCATTTCGAGCCAGTCCATTTCTCACGGATATACAGACCAGCGCCATGAACACTAGATTGAGACTGATAGGGATATTGTGTCTGACAATTGCGGTAGCGAGCTGTCAGTTGTCCCGACAGCCGACCCCCACTCCATTGCTGGGTTGGCGCCTTCCGGTCAGTGGACTCTTTGTTGACGAGTATGCCTTTCCTGAAGGTTGGCTTGTCGAATTTCCAGAAGATAAGGCACCTGTAATGGCCGCTATGCCGTCTGTAACCTTGCCGGCTACTTGCGGCGCTCTGTGCCAAGTACACTCTGATGTATGAGCGGATCAAGAATCGTAAACCACCCCGCAAAGGGCATTGGATTGCCGTCGTCGCCGTCGCCAGAGATTTTGTCACCAATATAGTGAAATACTCCCGTACTCCTCCAGGTTTCAAACAGCTTGACATAGTACAAGCGGCATGCTACAATGAAGACAAATTTGCATTTAGGGGTGAAACGTTTGGGGCGGTGAATCACCTGTCCCAAATGGAGGGAGCGCATGTCCCAAATTACTTTGAGAAAATATACCGAGCAAGTGACGCAGCAGATTCGCGCCGGCGAGATCGAAAAAGCGATCGCGCATTGCCGTCATATCTTGAGCCAACGCCCAATGTATTTGCCTGCTTTTCGACTTTTGGGGTTGGCATGTCTGCAAAAAGGCGACTATTCGTATGCTTCACATTTTTTCCAGTGTGTCTTGAGCGCCGACCCCGAAGATGTCGATGCCTGGGTCAGGTTATCGGCTTTGTCCGACGACCTGGGGGAACTCGAACAGGCGGCCTGGTTGATGGAGCGGGCCTTTGAGATCAACCCCGGTAGCGCCGAGATACGGAACCAGCTACGGCAGTTGTATGCCCGACGGGATGGGGTTGACCGCCCGCGAATCAAGTTGACAATGAGCGCCCTGGCTCGAATGTACGCCAAGGGCGGGTTTTACAAACGGGCGATTCACGAACTGGAAAAGTTGTTGGCAGACAAATCCAAGCTGGCGCCGCTGCACGTCGCATACCTTGAGGTTGCCCTCGCCGAAGCATTGTGGCATATCGATGGGATGTCGCCGGCGGCGGACGCGGTGTCGCAAAGTTTGTTGGAAAAATTGCCCAATTGCCTCAAAGCAAACTTGATCGCCGGCCAGATTCGATGGCGCGCCGGAATGGAAAAAGAAGCTGCATCTTGCTTTCGCACCGCCCTCGCGCTGGACCCAGAGGGACGTGTTGCTTTCGAGTTGTTTGGTGAATTGTCGCCCATTCCCGTCACCGACGTCCAGGTATCTTTTTTGAAGTCCATCAAACCGGCCGAGCCGGTTGAGCAGCCGCTTGATCAAACCATGGCAACCGAAGATACGAGCTGGTTGGACCAGGTCGGTGAGATTGCCGGGTCCGACCAGGGGTTGACGCCGGTCGAGGCGCAGGAACAAGAGATGCCCGAATGGTTGCAAGCGTGGCCACAAGAAGAAGTACTGCCAGCAACGACGCTCCCTGACGAGGCAACGGCGTCCCCACCCCAAGAAGTGCAAGAACCCGAGGCGAACGCGCCGGCCTGGTTGGCCGACTTGCAGGTCGAACAAAAAGACGAGTCGGCTATCCCCGGTTGGTTGCGCGACATTCAGGGGGAAGGCGCAGTCGCGGAAGGCGACGAAGCGGGGGAAACGGCTCAACCCGATTGGCTGGCCGACATCAATATCGAGGCTCCCGCTTCCAAGCCGGCCTCTGCGGTCGCCCAAGTCGTCGATGAATTGGCGGCCGAGACTGTCGAGGCCGGGGAAGAAATGCCGGACTGGATGACATCCCGCCAACCAGAGGAAGAAACAGCCGTGGCCGAAATCCCGGCCGATCAGGAAGAAGCGATCCCCGACTGGTTGCAGCAGCTTCAGCCAGAGGAAGAAGGCGGCGCGCCGGAGACAGTCGGCGCGATCGATGGGGGCGAGCCGCCCGACTGGTTGCAGCAACTTGAGCCGGAAGAGGAGATCGCCGCGCCACTGGAAAAAGTTGGCGCGCCCGCTGTGGAGGCTGAACCAACATTTGCCGCGCCGGAAACAGCCGAGGCGGTTGAGGAGG
>CAYZYE010000297.1:0-3418 GCA_964481205.1 uncultured Anaerolineae bacterium
AAAGGTTGTTTGCAACGCCTGACCCATCTGAGCTATGTCGATCATCGTGTCTCTCTGAAACACACCCTACATCTACTATCCCCACCGTCGCAAGCGACGAGCAGCCATCCCCAAACCAATGCCCAGACTCACAGCGGCAAAACCGATCAATTTGAGCAGCACCCAGCGCCAATCGGCCGGCCAGGTGTGAAACAAGATCAAGTCGCGCAGCGCATCGATCACGTGTGTGTTGGGAAACAGCCAGGCCACAAACAACACCTTGCTTTCCCAGCCGCGCACCGGGCTCATCCCGCCGCCGATGAAAAACACGGTCAGGCCGGTCAGAATGATGGCCGCAGCCCCGGCAAAATAGGCGCGCATGCGCAGCCCAAACAGCAGCGCCCAGGCGATCCAAAACAGCGCCACCAGCCCGCACAACAACCCCACCGCCCACAGATAACGCCCCGGCCAGATGCCGGGCCACACGCGCAAAAGACCCATAAAGACCGCACCGGTAAACAAACCCATCACCAGCGCGAGCAGCAACTTGGGCAACATCACCCAGCCCAGCGAACGCGGCATAAGTCCGAATTCAAGCACAATGCCAGAGACCAACTCTTTGTTGGTCAGCAAAAAGACGTTAAACATTGCGCCGATGGTGACACTCAACAACATCACGCCCACGGCAATGATCGGAAACCAGCCGACCATCTCGTCGCGCGGATATTCTTCGGCCAGCGACAGCGGCGGGGCGGGCAAGCCGGCCTTTTCGTAAAACCGCCACAAAATTTCGGCGGCGTAAATGCGATGATTCTTGGCCCGGTCGTCGTTATAATTGTCAAAATAGATCTCGACGCGCGGCTGTTGACCCGCTTGCAGCCGTGTGGAAAAATCGGCGGGAATGACCCACACCCCATCCAGACGATGAGCGCGATACGCCGACCAGGCCTCATCGGCAGAGAGATCGAACACGTCATAGTAGGGCGTTCCGAACGGCGACTGCACCTCGGCGAACGTGCCGCGCAGCGCATCGCCCCAAACGCCGGCGTCATTGTTCAACACCGCGATCTTGAACGTCAGCCGCCCGCCGAACAGCAACCCAAAAGCGATCAACACGGTCAGCGTGGGAATAAACCCGCCCAGAGTCGGCAATGGGTCGTACCGCCATGCCTTTAACTCGGTGACGAACAAAATCCAAAAACGTCGCATCGCTCACTCCTGTCCCAGCACCCGGCGGCGATAAACAAGCGCCGTCAAAGCCAGCATCCCCGCCCCCCACGCCGCCAGCACCAGCGCCGAACGGACCGGCAAGCCGATGTCGGCGCCGTAATAGCGGGCAAACAACAGATGAACGGCAAACGTGTTAGGCATCCACCGGCTGACCTGCTCGTACGGGCCGCCGAACCCACCCGGCAGGCCAAATGCACCGCCCAGCAGCCAGCCGGCGATCGATGTCACCAGCGCCACTATAAATGTCGGCAGCACGCGACGCAGCAGCAACCCGGCCGTCATCCCCATCCCGCCGGCGAGCACGGCAACCGGGATCAGGATCGCCCCCACGCGCCACACCGCGTCCGGCCAGACCCCGGTGAGCAAGCCGACGGCGAGCAGCAAAATGCCCGCCGACAGCAGCGCCAACAGCACCAGGCGAGTCAGACGCGCCGCCAACAACACGGCCATCGACAACGGTGCGAGACGGTATTCATCAATGGCATGCGTCTCGAAATCCTGAGCGGTGAGAAAACCGCCGATCAGCGAGGCCGCCAGAAACGCCGTCAGCGGCAGCAGCGCCATACCGAAATAGACCAGATAAGACACATCGTCGGGCAGCAAGGGATGCTCCTCGACGAACACGGCGCGCTCGCCCAGCGCATCGTTCCACAGGCGCAACCCGGCCGCGGTCAGCCGGTTGCGATAGTTTTTGACCTGATTACTGTCGATCAGCCCATAGCGCTGCACAGCCGCCGTCCCGTCCTCGCCCTGCTCCACGACAACGAGCTGCACCAGGGGATCGGGCGTCCGGTCCACCAGAACGAGATGAATATAGGGCTGTCCAATCGGCGAGCCGACCTGCGCCATCGCCGCCAGCAGCGCCCGCCCCTCACCGCCGGCCGGTCGCAGCACCGCCATATCAGCGGTCGGATGCACCAGGATCGCCGACATGAGCAGGTACAACACCGTCGGCTGGAAAACGGCCAATAGGTGAACCGGCAACGCGGTGCGAAACAAGTTGAATTCACTGCGCAGCAACAGCCCAAACCGTCTCATCGCTCACTCCCTCAACGCGCGCCCGGTGTGATGCAAAAACACATCGTCAAGCGTCGGGCGAGCCATGCGGATTGACTCCAGGCGGTGAGCGGCGCTCACACGGGCCACGAGATCGCCCATAACCGCTTCCGCCGAACTCGCCTCGATGCGCAACACCCCCGGCGCAGGGACGGTCACGGCCTGCACATCCAGCCCGTCGAACAGCGCCGCCGGGTCTTGAATGACCGGAGTGGTGCGCAGCGTGATCACATCGCGGCCCAGCGTGCTCTTGAGCCTCTCCGGCGTGTCCAGCGCAATCGCCCGCCCATGATCAATGATCACCAGGCGGTCACACAAAACGTCGGCCTCGGCCATATCGTTGGTCGAAATGACGAACGTCTTGCCCTGCTGTTGCTGCATCTTGATATGCTCCCACAGCGCGTGCCGCCCCTGCACGTCCACGCCAAGCGTCGGCTCGTCGAAAAAAATGATCTCTGGGTCATGCAGCAACACCCGCGCCAGCGCCAGCCGCCGCTTCATACCGCCGGAAAAGGTGCGCACCGCGTCTTTGCGCCGCTTCCACAACTCTACCAGGCGCAGCAGCTCCTCGATCTTGCGTTTGACAGGACCGAGATCGCGGCAATAGAGCGCGGCATGATGCCACAAATTATCCACCGCGCTCAAATCGCCGTACAGATTGGTGTCCTGCGGCACCAGGCCAATGCGCTGCCGCACGGCGCGCGCCTGACGCTGCGGATCGAAACCCAACACGCCGATCTCGCCCTCGTCGCGGCGCAGCAAACCGGTGATCAGACGAATGGCCGTGGTCTTGCCCGCCCCGTTGGGGCCGAGCAATCCAAAAACCTGACCGCGCAGCACATCGAACGAGAGATTGTCGACGGCCGCCAGATCGCCAAAACGGCGGGTAACGGACTGAAATTTGATCGCTAAATTCATAGGCCACTTTCTGTTCTAGAATCCACTCTAAAAGCGTGCTGAAAAACTCACCGGCACACCTGCCCCTAGCTACCCTACACATTTGACTTTGGCCGGCGCAAAATCAATCGAGTGGGCAACCATGTCCCCCAAAACCCCCGTCTGGGGGAATTGCGGTGCGGTTGTGTTCCACCACCCGCAACCGCCTTTCCCCAGACTGCCCGGAAAAACTTGGTTTTGCTCGTTGCGAGTGGCC
>CAYZYE010000298.1:0-3366 GCA_964481205.1 uncultured Anaerolineae bacterium
TCGAGGCCATATAGGCCAACGCCTCCACGTCTTTGGGAAAACAACTGCCGCCCCAACCCAACCCGGCGTTCAAAAAAGCGCGCCCAATGCGCTGATCGTAACCCATCCCCTCGGCGACCTCGGTCACGTCGGCGCCCATTTGGTCGCACATACTGGCGATCTCGTTGATAAAAGAGATGCGCGTCGCCAAAAAGGCGTTCGAAGCATATTTGATCATCTCGGCGGTGCGCAGATCGGTGATCATGATCGGGCAGCGCAACGCCAGATAAAGTTGGGCCACCTCTTCCGCCGCGTCGCGGTCCTCAGAACCGAGCACAATGCGGTCGGGGTTCCGGCAATCATACACCGCCGAGCCTTCACGCAAAAACTCGGGGTTCGACACGACCGCAACCTGAATATCCGGCTTTTTCTGGCGCTTCAAAATGTTGGCCACCAGATCGCCGGTGCCGATCGGCACGGTGCTCTTGTTGACGACAATCGCGTCATGGTTGAGCACCCTGGCGATACTACCCGCCGCCGAGCGCACATAGCGCAAATCGGCCTCGCCGTCCATCCCCTCCGGCGTATTGACGGCGATAAAAACATACTCGGCGTCTTGGAGCGCATCCTCGTAACTGGTCGTAAAACGCAAACGTCCCACCAGCTGGTTGCGCCGCACGATCTCTTCCAGCCCTGGCTCGAAAATGGGCATCACGTTTTCGCCGAGTTTGGCGATCTTGGCTTCGTCAATGTCGAGGCACACGACCCGGTTGCCCAGATCGGCAAAACACGCGCCCGTCACCAAACCCACATACCCCGTACCAATGATACAAATTGAACGCACAGCCACCTCCGAAAAAGACGACAATTTGTTTTATTTACTGTATTTTTCCACAAACCGCCGCATCCGCAGCAACGCCTCCTCAAGATTGTCCATCGAGCTGGCGTAACAAACGCGCACAAAGCCGGTGCCGCAGCGACCAAACCCGCTGCCCGGCACCACAGCGACCTTTTCTTCCCACAACAGCCGCTCGCTGAATTCGACATCGGACATCCCCACGCCGTTGACCCTGGCAAAACAGTAAAAAGCGCCTTTTGGCTCAAAAGTCGGCAAACCGATGTCGTTCAACCCCCGGTACACCACCCGGCGCCGGCGGTCATATTCGGCGACCATACGCTGCACATCCGGCTCGCCATGCTTGAGAGCTTGAATCGCGGCATATTGGGCCATCGTCGGCGCGCACATGATATCGTACTGGTGAACCTTGGACACGGCAGCCAAAAGCGCCTTCGGGCCGGCAATAAACCCGATCCGCCAGCCGGTCATGGCATACGCCTTGGAAAACCCGCCAACGAACAAAGTTCGCTCGCGCATCCCCGGAAGCGCGGCCACGCAAACGTGATCGACGCCATACACCAACCGATCATAAGCTTCGTCCGACATCACCAACAAGTCATGCTGCTGCGCCAGCGCGGCGATCTTGAGCATCTCTTTGCGCGGCACAACGGCGCCGGTGGGATTGTTGGGATAGCTCAGAAAAATGAGCTTGGTTTTGGGCGTGATCTTGGCCTCAATGTCCGCCGCAGTCACGGCAAAATCATTCTCGTAATAGGTATCGACGATCACCGGCACGCCGGCCGAGATCAACACTTCGGGCACATAAGAGACAAAACACGGCTGCGGCACAATCACCTCATCGCCCGGATCGAGCATCGCCGTCATCGCCCCGGCAATGGCCTCGCTGGCCCCAACCGTGATCACGACCTCACTCTCGGGGTCATAGCGCACGCCGTACAACCCGGCCAATTTATCGACCAACAACTCGCGCAGTTCGATCGCCCCGGCATTAGACGAGTACTGGGTACAACCGCCGCGCAGCGAATCGATCGCCGCCTGGCTGATATGATCCGGCGTGGCAAAATCCGGCTCGCCGACGCCCAGCGAGATCACGTCATCCATCGTATTGAGAATGTCAAAAAACCGCCGGATCGCCGAAGGCTGGATGCCGGCGACACGACGCGAAACAAAATCACGCATCTGTACAGCTCCCTCTCCAGATCATGCGCCCGGCGCCTGAGCCGGGGCATTGCAAAAAATGATGACACGTCCGTGTGGACAGGCAACCGGTTCTCCCAGATGCGCCTTTGCCGCCGGTCAGCCGATCAACTCGTCCAGAGGCGTACAGGGCAGATTGTGCGCCCTGGCGACGCCTTGATGAGTGACGTGTCCCTGATATGTATTTACACCCTTGGCCAGAGCATGGTCATACCGGACCGCTTCCAAGAAACCATCATTGGCCAATTTCAGCACATAAGGCAACGTGGCATTACTCAACGCATAAGTCGATGTGCGCGGCACCGCACCGGGCATATTGGCCACGCCGTAATGAACGACGCCATCGACGACGAAAATCGGGTCGCTGTGCGTGGTCGGATGCGTGGTCTCGATACACCCCCCCTGGTCCACCGCGACATCGACGACGACACTGCCCGGCTTCATCGTCCGAATCATCTCGCGCGTGACCAGACGCGGCGCTTTGGCGCCGGGCAGCAACACCGCGCCAATGACGACATCGGCGTAACGCACCGAATCGGCAATGTTGCGCGGGTTGGAACTGAGCGTGATCAACCGCCCGTGCATCACCTCATCGAGGTAGCGCATCCGGTCGGGATTGATGTCGAGGATGGTCACGTGCGCTCCCATGCCCATCGCCATCATCGCCGCATTGATCCCGACAATACCCCCGCCAATGATCACCACATCGGCGGGACGCACGCCGGGCACGCCGCCGAGCAGTTTGCCCCGGCCGCCGTTCATCTTTTCAAGATAGTGGGCCGCCACCTGCACCGCCATCCGCCCGGCCACCTCGCTCATCGGCATCAACAGCGGCAAAGAACGGTTGGGCAGCTGGACGGTCTCGTAAGCGACACCGGTCACTCGTTTCGCCGCCAACTCGCGCGTCAAATCTGGCGCCGCGGCCAGGTGCAAATAGGTGAACAGCAGCAAGCCGGGGCGCAAAAAACCAAACTCGCCGGGCAACGGCTCCTTGACCTTGATCACCAGGTCGGCATCGCCCCAGGCGCTCTCGACCGGTACCATTTCCGCGCCGGCCTCGACATACTCTTGATCGGCAAACCCGCTGCCATCGCCGGCCGAAAACTCGACCAAAACTCTGTGCCCGGCGTTGACCAACGCCTGCACCCCACCCGGCGTCATCGACACCCGGTACTCGTTGTTTTTAATCTCTCTTGGCACACCGATAATCATCGTCGATCATCCTCCTGTCTTGACCTCAATGTCAATTCCACATTTACCTAGCACCAGGAGTTACGCGGTCAGGTTCTAGACTAGAACGAGACCTGGGTAATCTGTGTCATTCTGAGCCA
>CAYZYE010000299.1:0-3365 GCA_964481205.1 uncultured Anaerolineae bacterium
GCCGAACAAGATAAATGCGACCAGCCTCGCCTCGCCGTTTTCGGCCTGGATTTGGCAATCCAGGCCGAGCGCCGCCCACAGCCGCCCACAAGGGGCGATGCTACGTTTGTTTGAATTATATTGTTATTGCCTCTGGTTTGCGGGTGTTCAATAGATGCGCAGCCACGCCGTTATTGCGGTGACGATCGCGCCGGCGGTCAGGGCATTCCAAAATATGTGCGCTATCGACGCGCTGTGTTTTTCGGCCAGAACCGCGATCAGGCACGCGGCCAATGTGCCCAGGGTGCGCAGGCCCACGTAAATGAGCGCAAATTCGACCGGATGACGCCCCATGTTCAGGTTGGCGACGGCCAACTGTCCACCCATTTGGAGAAACAAGACCATACTCAGCATGTCCAGGCCGTTTGCCAAAATCCAGGCGGCGGCTGCCGTTGCCGCCGTTAATTTTGCTATCCACTTTTTGTTCATAGGTTTGATTTTAACACAGTTCAGCCGCGTGACCAAATTGCTCGTTTTTTCGACGCTCCGGTCATTTCAAGTACGTTCGAGGTTGTGATGTCCAGACAAACGCCAATGTTGAAACAATATCGCCAGATCAAGGGACGTTATCCCGATGCGTTGCTGCTTTACCGGCTGGGTGATTTTTACGAGTTGTTCGAGGCGGATGCCGAGGTGGTATCCAGGCGATTGGGGTTGGTGTTGACCTCGCGTCGTTTTGCCAGGGATGTGCGTTTGCCAATGTGCGGCATTCCGCACCACCGGTTGAACGGTTACCTGGCGCGGCTGATCAAATTGGGGTTCAAGGTCGCCATTGTCGAACAGCTCGAGGACGCGCGCCGGGCCAAGGGGTTGGTCAAACGCGACGTGGTGCGCGTCATCACCCCCGGCACGGTCGTCGAGGAGGCGCTGCTGCGTGATTATGAGGAGCGTTTGCTGGTGGGGGTGGTCGTGGGCGCGCAGCGACGCGGGTTGCCGGAGGGTTTTGGCCTCGCCGTGGTTGATCTTGCGACCGGGATGTTTAGGGCGACTCAGATGACCGGGGCGGACGCCGAGTCGATGTTTTGGCAAGAGTTGGAGCGGCTCGCGCCGCGCGAGATCGTGCTGGCGCGAACGCAGGCCGGCGATGAACGCCTGATCTCGCGGCTAGAGGGCATACGCGCGGCACGAATTTCGCCGATCGACGATCTCGATTTCTCGTTCGAGATGGCCGAGAAGCGGTTGAAAGCGCATTTTGGCGTGGTCACGCTAGAGGGATATGGCTGCGTGGGGCAGCCGTTGGCCGTGACCGCTGCCGGCGGCGTGCTCTATTATCTGCAAAGCAACCAGATTTCAGAACTGGCGCACATTGTTCGTCTGACGACATACGATCTGGCTGCGTTTATGACGTTGGATAATGTGAGCCGGCGCAATTTGGAGCTGTTGACCACCTGGCGCGACGGTCGCCGGGCGGGTTCGTTGTTCGATCGGTTGGACGGTACGCTGACGGCGATGGGGCGTCGTCTGCTGCGGCGCTGGTTGCTGCGTCCGCTGCTCGATCTCGATGCGATTGGCGAGCGGCAGGATGCTGTGGCCGAGTTGGTAGAGCAGGCTTTGTGGCGCTCAGATTTGCGCGATCTGCTCGATGGTATGTACGATCTGGAGCGTCTGGTGGGGCGAATTGGTTTTGGCAACGCCAATGCCCGCGATCTGGCGGCGCTGCGCAGTGTTTTGAACCGTGTGCCGCGTATCGATGCGTTGTTATCCAACGCGCGGTCGGCGCGGCTGCGTGTTGGCGCTCGTTTGAGCCTGGACAAGTTGCAAAGTGTCGCCGCATTGATCGCCCGTTCGATCGTCGATCAGCCGCCGATCTTGCTCCAGGGCGGTGGTTTGATCCGCGCCGGGTACGACGAGGAATTGGAACGTTTGCGCCGGATCGCCGGCTCGGGGCGCGATTGGTTGGCTCGATTCGAGGCGGAGGAACGCGCGCGGACGGGGATCAAGAACTTGCGCGTTCGGTATAACCAGGTGTTTGGCTTTTTTATCGAGGTGACCAGGAGCAATTTGCACCTGGCGCCGGCCGAGTATGAACGGCGAGCGACGGTAAAGCATGCCGAGCGTTTTGTCACCCCGGCGCTCAAGGCGCGCGAGATCGAGATTTTGACGGCCGAGGACGAGAGTAAGGCGCGCGAGTACGAGCTGTTTGCCCAAATCCGCAGGCGCGTCGCGGCTGAGGCGGAAGCGTTGAGTCGCGCGGCGGGCGTTTTGGCCGAGTTGGACGCTGTGGCGGCGTTGGCCGAGGCGGCGGCGCGTTACGGGTATGTCCGGCCGACGGTCGATGAGGGGGCGGCCATCGTCATCCGCCAGGGCCGGCATCCTGTCGTCGAGCACGCGCTTGCCGATGGGGAGCGGTTTGTGCCCAATGATACGACGTTGACGCCGGATGAGCGGCTGATGATCCTCACCGGGCCAAATATGAGCGGCAAATCGGTTTACATCCGCCAGGTGGCCCTGATCGCCTTGTTGGCGCAAATGGGCAGTTTTGTCCCCGCGGCCGAGGCGCGCATTGGGTTGGTGGATCGCATTTTTGTCCGCGCGGGGGCCAGCGACGACATCAGCCGGGGACGGTCTACTTTTTTGGTCGAGATGAGTGAAACGGGGTACATTTTGCGTCACGCCACGGCGCGCAGCCTGATCGTCCTCGACGAGGTGGGGCGCGGTACCAGCACGTATGATGGGATGAGTATCGCCTGGGCTGTGGCCGAAGAGGTGCATAACACGCTCGGTGCGCGGACGCTTTTTGCCACGCATTTTCACGAACTGACCCGGCTGGCCCGGCGTTTGCATTGTGCGCGCAATTATACTTTGGCCGTCACCGAGCGGGAAAACAGGGTCATTTTTTTGCGTCAGCTTGTTGCCGGCGGCGCGGACAAGAGTTATGGCGTTCAGGTGGCGCGACTGGCCGGGCTGCCGGAGTGCGTCATTGCGCGGGCCAACGATGTTTTGACCCAGTTGGAGAAAAGCGAGGCGCATTTTTCCCTGGATGCAGAGGCGGTGAGCGGGGAGACGGATGAGCCGGGTCAGGCCAACGAGGCGTTGGTCGTGCGTGAGCAGCCGGAGGTGTTTGCATTGCCGGGCGTCGACGAGGCGGCGCTGCGCAAGGTGCTGGACGAATTGATGCGCGTCGATGTGGCCAATATTACGCCGGTGCAGGCGTTGTTGATCTTGAACGAGTTGCAAAAGCAGGCGGGCAATGCCGGGGCTTGATGTTGCGGCGCGACAATCCTTGTGTTATAATCGAACCCTTGAATTGCTTGCCGGCTAGCCTACACATTTGACTTTGGCCGGCGCAAAATCAATTGGGTGTGTTTCATTTGCTTTGTAGCATC
>CAYZYE010000300.1:0-3360 GCA_964481205.1 uncultured Anaerolineae bacterium
TTGCCAGAAAAACCCGTTTGTGTAGGTTGCCGAACAAAACTGTAGGGTGGCTAGCGCGCCGAACCCACTGGAGCCGGGCGCGCGCCCCTATGGATAAACATTCCCGCTTGGGGTCTACCGGTCTCCGGCCAGGTACTGCAAATACACCGTCTCGAACGGTAAATTGAGGACAAAGGGCATCGCCTTGAGCAGCTTCCTGACCTGGGTCAGAATCGCCTGCTCTTCTTCCGTCGCCGCCTCATCCAGCGCGTCGATGGCCTGCTCGACGGTGATGCCGCCCAGGTCATCCACGTCCAGCCGGCGTTCGACCATCTTGACCAGGCGGGGAATCAGATCGCCGGCCGGCGCGGAATAGTCGCCGGCGATACGATCAAAAATCGCCTTGCCGGCGTCTTGCACCGATTTGGGCAGATCGCCGGCGATATCGGCAATGCCATCGCTCCATGTCGCCAGGTTGAGGATTTTTTCGGCCATGTCGGGCGAGCCGAACAGTTTGATCTGCATATTGGCAATGCCCTGGCCCATCGCCTGCGCGCGCGCCACCTGGACCTGAACCTGGGCCTCCAGGCGCATACGCTGCAATTCGAGCCGCTGCGAAACGTTGTCGAACGCCGCCAGCGCCTCGGCCTTGGCCTTTTGCCCCTCGGCTTCGGAAAGCCCTTTGGCCCGGATCGCCTCGGCTTCGGCCAACCCCTTGGCCTTGATCGCCTCGGCCTGCACCTTTTCGGCCTCGGCCTTGGCGCGAATCACGTCGGCCTCGGCCAGACCTTGTGCAGAGACGCGCGCCTGGGTCGCTTCGGCGATCAGTTTTTCGGCGTCGCTCTCGGCTTTGGCCTGGGTGCGCTTGGTCTCGGCCTGCTTGAGCGCGGCTTCGGCCTCGGCCTGCGCTTTTTCTTTCAACGCCCGCGCCTGCGCCTCGGCCTCGCGGATCTGTTTGAGCGCCCCCAGTTCGATCTCGTTCTTGCGTTCGATCATGCCGCGTTGGGCGTCGCGCTCGGCCTGGATGATCTGAATTTGCGCCTCGCGCTGCGCCTGCGCCGTCTCTTCGACGGTGATCACCGCCTGGGCGGCTTCTTCGCGCTGCGCCGCCACAACCAGACGCTCCCGTTCGGCGGCCTCGCGCTTTTGCTGCTCTTTGAGCACCGCAATCTCTTTTTCCTGCTGCGCCACCTGGATCGCCTGGTTGCGCAACACTTCGGCGGCCTGGAATTCTTGCTCTTTGCGCTGGTTTTCCACCAGCAAGGTCTGCTCCATTTCGATCTCGGCCAATTTGACCGCCCGTTCTTTGGCGATCCGCGCCTGTTCGGCGGCCAACTCTTGTTCATAGATCGTCTTTTCCGAGGCGGTCTTTTCCAGCGATTGGCGCACGCGCACCTCGCGGTCCTGGACGGCGGCGGCAAAAGCCAGGTCCTGGTTCAGGGTCAGTTTTTCCTTTTCGGTGTTGACATTGCGCTGCTTGATGTCCACCTCGGTCTGGCGCTCGATATCGTTGCGCTCGCGCTGCGCCAACTGGATGACCTGGGCGTTGGCTCGCGCCACCTGCGCGCCAAACACATCGTCGGTGGGAAAAGTGCCCTGGCGCGCGGCCTTGAGGGTGAGAACCGACACCGATTCCAGCGACAGGCCGTTCTCGTCGAGGTCGCTCTTGAGCCGGGTCTGCACCTCTTCGATAAACTTTTCCCGCTCCTGGTGCAAACCCATCAAGGTGAAACTGGCCGCCACGTCGCGCAGCGCGCCGTCGAGTTTGGCATCGACCAGCTGCTTGACCGCCTCATCATTGACCTCTCTGGCTCCAATCGTGCGCGCCGCGCGAGAAATGCCCTCGGCCGTCGCATCGACCTTGATGTAGAAAATGGCCTTGATGTCGGCATACTGGGGGTCCCTGGTCAACAAGGCGTTTTCTTCGGTACGCTCGATCTCGATGGCCATGGTGCCCAGATCGACCCAGGTGATCTCGTGCAACACCTTGAACACCCACGCACCGCCATTCATCACCACCAACGGCGGTTTACCCGCCTTTTGAAAGCCCCCGGTACGCACAAAGGCGCGGTTGGCCGGCGCCTTGACGTAGGATTTGAAAATGACGATCAGAAAAACGAGCAAAAACAGCCCCGCGGCCAGCGATCCAAAAACAACCAAAAATGGCAAAATGCCTTCCAGACCCATGACCAAACACTCCTTTCCTTTGATTGGATAACCGCTGAAAAAAAAATAGGATCGACGCAAAGACGAGGATACGATCACAACATATACAAAATATTGCCAACTTTGTCTATCGGCTCTGCAACCCGGCGCTCCCTGCGTTAAATTTCCAATTCCACCTGGGCCAATTTTCCATCTAGTGAGAGCGGCTTACAATTCCGAGGAAACGACGGTATATGTGTGCGTCGCTTGATCATAGGCCACAATCACCACCGGACGGTCGCGCACAATCGGGGGATGGCCCGGCTCGACCTGGGCAAAGACGGTCAAAGAAGCGCCGCTAAAGTCGCGGACGCGAACCTGCCCAAAGCGCTCGCCGACCTGGGCGCTGACGACCACGCCGCGCAAGCCAACCAACTGCTTGCGGCTCATCGCCGTGGTTGAAACCGAGGGGGCAATGCGGTTGAGCACACGAGAGAGCCGCGAGGTCAGCAGCAAACTGCTCAACGCCGCCAGCGGCAGCGCACCCGCAAAAGCGAGACCCGGATACACGCTGAACACAGAGACAACGATGCTGTTCAACACCCATCCGGTAAAGCCAAAAGTCACAAACAAAAGCAACAAAACAATCGTCAACGGCGCTTTGCCCAAACCGATCGCCGCGAGGACGTTGCCCCACAGCGAGACATGATGCTCAACGTCCAGATTATGGTGAACATCCAGATCGTGGTGAACATCCAGATCGTGGTGAACGTCCAGGTTGTGATCGACGTGCAGGTCGTGGGCCAAATCCAGATCATGATCGAGATCATGACCAATATCCAGATCGTGATCGACATCCAGATCGTGATCCACGTCGTGATCGACATGCTGTTCGCCGCCCAGGCCGATGAATTGCAACGCCGACAGGCCGAGGAAAAAGAGGATCGAGATGCTAAAGGGCAAATTGTACCAACCCCACATAAACTGCCAGAATTGAACCCATCCCGTCATCGTCTCTCCTTTGTGATGCGAAAAAAGACAAACCCAGTGTATCACGTTTTTGTCGAATGAGCAACACTGTTTTTTCGCCCCTTGACTGACAAAACACTGACCCGGAGCGTGCCCCAATGCTCTGTAGCACCGGCCCTCGTGGCCGTTTTGGCCTGTTCCACCCGACCACGGATCGCCCGCAAGGGGCGATGCCACGGACACCCAAACCATTTGAAACACACCCAG
>CAYZYE010000301.1:0-3305 GCA_964481205.1 uncultured Anaerolineae bacterium
CGCAAAGAACGCTGCCCCCAACGGCGAATACACCTGTCCCAATTTGACAAATAGAACGTTTGTTCTTATAATACGATCAGTAGGGCAATTCCAGAGAAATAATTGTCCCAGATTAGCACAGTCATTGAAGCGAGGCAGATGATGGGGACGGCGATCCATATCAAACCCGATGCGCGGCAAAAAGTGGAAATATTGGGCCGCGCGGCTCAATATGACGTTTGCGGCGAGGCATGCGGCAGCGCCGCATCGCGTAAACGCGACGAATTGGGGCGGTGGATTTATCCCGCCGTCATGCCCGACGGCGCCAAGGTGGCGTTGCTCAAAGTGTTACAGACCAACGCCTGTGAGAAAAATTGCGCGTACTGTATCAACCGTCGCGGCAACGACGTGCGGCGCACCCGCTTTGCACCGGATGAGCTGGCGCGCCTGTTCGATCAAATGGTGCAACGCCGGCTTGTAGAAGGCATTTTTCTCAGTTCGGGCATTTGCGGCGGCGCCGTAACCGCGATGGACCGCATGCTCAGCACGATCGAGATCATTCGCCGGCGCTACCGCTTTCGGGGGTACGTCCATCTCAAACTGCTGCCCGGATCGACGCGCGACCAGGTGGAGCGCGCCGGGCAGATCGCCGACCGCGTATCGGTCAACCTCGAAGCGCCCAACCGCAAACGTCTCGGCCAGATCGCATCGGCCAAGCCGGCCGACGATCTGTTGAACCCGATGCGCTGGGCCAGCGAATTTATGAACCGCGGCCGTGGTCGCTGGGCGCCGGCCGGACAGACGACGCAGTTTGTCGTCGGCGCGGCCGACGAGTCCGACCGGGAAATTTTGGACACGGTCAACCACTTGTACCAAAAGATCAGCCTGCACCGCGCTTATTTCAGCGCTTTTCAGCCGGTGCGCGGCACGCCGCTGGAAGGACATCCTTTTACGCCAGCCTGGCGTGAACATCGTCTTTATCAGTGTGACTACCTTTTTCGTCTCTACAACTTTGCCTTCGATGAGTTGGTTTTCGATGAGCAGGGGCGCCTGCCGCGAGAATCGGACCCCAAGACGATGTGGGCGCAGGCTCATCCCGAATTTTTTCCCGTCGAGATCAACCGCGCATCCCGGCACGAGTTGCTGCGTGTGCCCGGCGTTGGCCCGCGTTCGGCGATGCGCATTTTGCGCAGCCGGGGGCAAGGCCGGGTGCGCACGCTCCGGGATTTGAGAAAAATGGGCGCGGTTGCCAAACGCGCGGCTCCTTTTGTCCTGCTCGACGGCAAACAGCCGCCCTACCAGCTGGCGTTTTGCTGAATCTGGTTTGCCGCGCCAGGACGATCAGACGTTCACCACCGGCTGCGCCATTTTTTCGTTCATGTAGCCAAACGCCATTCGCGGCGTGTTAAAGGCATATCCGACCCGGCCGCGGCGGTCGAGGACAATGATCCCCCCCAATCCATTGACTTTGCTCGCCAGTCGATCGATGCTCCATTGCGCGGCCGGCATGGCTTCTTTGTGGGCCAGGCGATCGATGGCGGCTTTGGCCAGCACCACGCGCATAATCGCCTCTCCCCAGCCGGTGCAAGACGCGCCGCCCAGCGCGCTGTCGGCGTAATAGCCGCTGCCCACCAGCGGCGAATCGCCGACGCGCCCCGGCAGTTTGTGCGGCGTGCCGCCGGTCGACGTGCCGGCGGCAATGTTGCCCTTGTCGTCCAGCGCCACCGCCCCGACCGTATCGCGCGCGCGGGTAAAGGCCTGCCGGGCGTGGAACTGGGTCTTGGCCGCATTCGCCGCCCATCGATCTAACTCGCGGGGAATGACCAACAGCGCCGATGGGCAACGTTCGATATTGTGCTTTTGGGCAAAACGTTCTGCGCCCTGGCCCACCAACAAGACGTGTTCGCTCTCCATCACCTTGCGCGCCAATGCAATCGGATGCCGAATCCGCTGTACGGCTGCGACACTGCCCACGTCCAGGGTCGCGCCATCCATCAGCCCGGCGTCCAACTCGACCTCGCCCTCGGCGTTGAGAAACGCTCCTACGCCGGCATCCAAAGCGGGATCGTCTTCCATCACCATAATTGCTTGTTCGACCGCATCCAACGCCGAGCCGCCTTTTTGCAGCACACGCCAACCGATCTTCAAGGCGCTTAAACACGCTTTACGGTGCGCCGCGATCAATTCATCAGGGATGTCCCATGCCCCACCATGCACAATCAACGCTTTGACCACCACAAGCTCCTCCTCTATAGCCAGATTCGAGTATCATAGCACAAGAACCGGTCAGCGTCAATTGAAAAAAACGCGCCGCTCGTTGGGACAAAACGAGGACATTTCGCGTAACTATTGACGCTGCTGTGCCTTTTCAACAATGAAAGTGGAAAGCGGGCACCAAAGAGTCCACAAGGAGCGATGTGCTATGAAACGAGCGGTCAGCGTCAGTCTGGGCAGTTCCAAACGAGATAAAGCGGTCGTCGCCAACCTCAACGGCACGCCGATCCACGTCGAGCGGATCGGTACCGATGGCGATGTGCAAAAAGCGCAGCAACTTTTTACCGACCTGGATGGGCAGGTCGATGCGTTTGGCGTAGGCGGGGTAGACATTTACCTGCGTTTGGGGCGCCGCGAATACCCGCTGCGCGCCGCGCACAAATTGATCGAAAATGTGCGGCGCACGCCTGTCGTCGACGGTCGCGGTCTCAAGCACACGCTGGAACGGCGCGTTTTTGAATTGGCCCAACCTCTGCTTGGCAAGATGCCGCGCTTTCGCTGCGCCTTTGTGCCCGTCGCCGCCGATCGCATTGGTCTGGCCGAGGCCGTTGCCGCCGTCTCCGAGCGGGTCATCATTGGTGATTTAATGATCGCGCTTGGGATTCCCCTGCCGATCTATGGCGTCAGCGCCTATTATCGTCTGGCGCGCATCTTGTTCCCCGTTGTCAGCTATTTTCCATTGAGTATGCTCTTTTACGGTAGCGACGGTGCAGTAGCTCAAGCCAGGTACCAGCGTTACTGGCAGCAAGCCGATCTGATCGCCGGCGATTTTTTGTTCCTCCGCAAATATCTCCCCCAAAATCTGGATGGCAAGACCGTGATCACCAACACCACCACCGAGGCCAACATTGACTTGCTGCGTGAACGCGGCGTCAAAACCGTGATCACCACCACGCCGCGCTACGACGGTCGCTCGTTCGGCACCAATTTGACCGAGGCGATGCTTACCGCTTATGCGGGTCAAAAACGTCCTTTGAGCGATGACGAGCTGAACGTCTTGATCGACACCTTGTCCTTGCGCCCCACCGTTCGCAATTTGTAGCCTTGGAATC
>CAYZYE010000302.1:0-3302 GCA_964481205.1 uncultured Anaerolineae bacterium
TGGTGGCTATTAGAGATAAATGACGTGCATCTCGCAGGCGGCGCAGTCAAAGTCGAGCCGGTATTGTCGTCCCTCCTCATCGAGTAGCCAGAGCGGCCCGGCAGCGGCGGCGTCGTTCTTTTTGCGCAGGCATAGCCCCAGCTGCTCTCTGATGCAGTATTTGGTGCGCATCACCTGCCGGCCATGCATATCGAGGCCGGATTCGGCGGCGGGTTCGATCTCGACCACGCCATGCCGTCGATAAAAAGCGGCGGCGCGATCGTTCAACACGTTGCCCAGGTAGGTTAATGTTGATTGAGGGTATATTGCGTCCTCGTCGATGTTGGGGGCGGCCGGCCGCGGCCGGTTGCGCTGCCGCTCGGCGGTCAGTTTTTCCAGTGCGGAGCGACGCAGTTTGTTGAGTGTGGAGAGGGGGACAAAAAAGACGCGGCTCAGATCGATCTCTACCTGGGCGCATGTGAACGCGGTGCCGCCGGTTTTTTGCAATTGTTTTTCAAATTGGGCCAGCATGCGTTCCGTTTTGTTCGCGTCGGGCTTGGCGCAGGCCACGGCGGCGGTGACGGTGTTGCCGTCGTGGTCGGCGGCGGTCAGGGCGAGACCGTCCGGCGTCTCGCACAGTTTCAGCGTGATCGCGATTTTGCGTTTGGGGCGGCTGGCTTTGATCTGATCGAGAAAGGCGTGATCGTGGTTGCGGTAAATGTCCGCGCCCGGTTCGATGCCGTCGGTGTTGTTGAGGAGGATGCTGTGTGGGCGCACGACGTGGACGACCGCGCCGCGCAGGGCGCCGCCGGCGTCGAAAAAGCACAGCCCGTCGCCGTTGTGCAGGTCGGCCGGCGCGTCGAGGGTGAGCGCGCGATGGTCGGCGCTTGCCGCTCGCCCCACCCATTCGCCGATCATCTTGGGGGTGTCGATGGCCCCCAGCGGCGTGTCCCGGTTTTGCAGTCGATAGGCCGTATAGCCCCGGTTAAAGGTTTTGTTCGGGTCAGGCGTCCAGTCGATCTCGCTCCGGCCCGACGAACTGTTGCGCATATCTCGGTTTTGCAATGCATGATCGAGCTGGCGTCGATAAAAGCTGGTGATGTTTTTAACGTAAGCGATGTCTTTTAAGCGTCCTTCGATCTTGAACGAGGTCACGCCGGCGTCGAGCAGGTCGCCAAGATGGGCGGCGCGGTTCAGGTCTTTGAGCGACAGCAGGTGACGGTTTTGGATTATGGTTTTGCCGTTGGCATCGACCAGGTTGTATCGCCGCCGGCAGGGCTGCGCGCACTCGCCGCGATTGCCGCTGCGCCCGCCGATGGCATAGCTCAGGTAGCATTGGCCGCTATAGCTGACGCACAGGGCGCCGTGGACAAATACTTCTAGCTCGATGGTGGTTTGCCGGCGGATGGCCTTGATCTGTTCCAGGTCTAGCTCGCGTGCCAGGATGACGCGGTGAAAGCCTATTTTTTCGAGAAAGGCGATTTTGGGCCAGGTGTCGTTGTGCATTTGCGTGCTGGCGATCAAGGGGATCGGCGGCAGGTTGCATTCGAGCAGTCCCACGTCCTGGATGATCACCGCGTCGACGTCGCTTTGGTAGAGCAGGTGAATGAGGTCGGCGGCCGGCCGCAGCTCGTCGTTGTAGAGCAGGGTGTTGACGGTGACGTATACGCGCGCCCAATATTGGTGGGCATAGTGGACCAATGTTTCAATGTCGTCGATGCTGTTGCCGGCGCGGGCGCGCGCGCCAAAGGCTGCCGCGCCAATGTACACCGCGTCTGCGCCGCAGTCTATGGCGGCCATGCCGCATTCGAGGTTTTTTGCCGGCGCCAACAGTTCTGTTTGAGTCATGTTTTATCCAATTGTTCTTTATATATCGACCACCATCGCCTGTCCCGACTCGGCGGAGTGCATTGCGGCGTCATAGATTTGCATCACCCGGTAAATTTGCTCCGCTTTGACCGCCAACTCGGCGCCGTTGTTCAATACGTCGGAAATGTTTTCATAGTACGATTTCCAACTGCCGCGCACGCTGTCGATGGTCCGTGTTTCGCGTTCGCCGTTGGCCCAGGTGCAAATCTGCGCGCGATGTTCGGGCTGTTCTGCTGCCGAATCGATGTCGCCCAGGCGGATGGCCCCTTCTTGTGGATCGAGGCCGTGTTTGACCAGCGTGCCGAGGCGTCCTGCGACATACCAGCGCGGTTTTTTCACGGCGGCCAGGTTGCCGATCTCGATCTCGTACAAGAGGTCGCGGCCAAAGTTGAGCGATAGTTTGGCGTAATTGCCAATGTCGGTCTCCCAGCGGCCGAGGTCGAGCGTCCGGCAGTAGAGCGATGTGACCTTGCCCGGCGCCAACTGTAAAGCCTGGTCGATAAAGTGCGCGGGCCAGTCGTACAAAATGCCGCCGCTGCGTGCCTTGCTCGCCCGCCAGCCGTGCGGCGGCCCATAATTCATGATCGCCGCCTGAAAGAGGTACGGCTTGCCGAGCAGGCCGTCGGCGAGCGCCTTTTTGACGGTCAAATAACCCCAGTCCCAACGGCGGTTTTGGAACACCGAGAGCATCACGCCGTTTCGGTCGCGCGCGGCGATCATTTCCCGGGCTTGCGGGGCGTTCATGCACATTACTTTGTCGGTGACGACGTGTTTGCCGGCGTTCATCGCCTTGATCGCCAGATCGCGGTGCGTGTCGTGCGGCGTGGCCAACACCACCAGGTCAACGCGATCGTCGGCCAGCAGCGCGTCGAACGAGTCATAGATTTTGGCGTGCGGGTACGCGGCCGCGGCCGCGTGCCGGCGGTCGGGGTTGCGCGTTGAAATGGCATAGAGGTCGATCCCCGGGGCCAGGGTGATCAAGTAGGAGTGAAAGGCCCGGCCGGCATAGCCATATCCGACAACGGCTGCATGGATCATGGTACTGCCTCCTGTTCGGTCAATTTGGCGCTGGATTTCCTGAGAGGAGAGGGTGGCAATATCCCAGGGCTGTTCAATTTTGTGACCAAAGTCCCCGCTGGCGGGGACTCGTCGCCGTAGGGGGACGACCAGCCAACGGCTCGCCAGGCGCGGTTTCAACCGCTGGAAAATGAAACACACCTGTTTGAGATTCAACGCAGAGGCGCAACGGCGCAGAGATACTGCTTCCGCGCTGGCCTGAAGAGCCAGCGCCGTCCGTTTACGGCGGCGCAAAATCCCATATCCGCTCTGCGACCCTGCGACTCTGCGTTGATTTCCGACTTGTGGCGGAATGGGGATTCCGCCACCACGGTCTGTCCAAGCCAACCGACCTGGCCAGTCAAGGTATCCCCAGCGCTCACATCACCACTGCCATC
>CAYZYE010000303.1:0-3294 GCA_964481205.1 uncultured Anaerolineae bacterium
CCGTTGGCTGGTCGTCCCCCTACGGCGACGAGTCCTCACCAGCGGTGACTTTAGTTACGAATTAGAATTGAACAGCCCAAGCCCGCTCAGGCGTCGAGCACGGTTTCAAGGCAATTCCAGAGAAATAATTGTCCCAGATTAGCACGGGCCATAGAATAATGTTGGCATAAAATAAGCAAATTTATGGAATTGCCCAACTGTCTTGAGAAACAAAATACATCCCAATCACCAGGCCCCTCATCTTGCAAGATGAGGGGCTTGTATGTAAAGTGAAAATGATCGTCAAAAACCCGGTCGGGGTCTATATCCACATCCCATTTTGTCGCGCCAAGTGCAACTATTGCGATTTCAACTCGTTTGCGGGCCACGAGTCGTTATTCCAGCCGTACCTGGCCGCTCTGGGCCAAGAGATCGAACGCGCCGCCGCCCAGGCGCCAGGTGGACACATGGGCCGGAGTGTGTATATTGGCGGCGGCACGCCGACCGTTTTGCCCCCCGCCGATCTGGTTTCCCTGCTCCACACCGCCCGCGCCGCGTTTGCCCTGCCCGCGCATGCCGAGATCACGGTAGAAGCAAACCCCGGCGCCGTCGATGCCCACGCGCTAGAGCGTCTGCGCGCCGGGGGCGTCAACCGCATCAGCCTGGGCGTCCAAAGTTTCGACGATCGCCTGCTCGACATACTGGGACGCATCCACTCGGCGCGACAGGCCCGGCAAACAGTTCGCGACATCCAGGCCACAGGGTTCAAAAACCTGAACATCGATCTGATGTTTGGTTTGCCCACCCAGACATTGGAGAATTGGCAAGCAAGTTTGCAACACGCGCTGGCGCTGACGCCGCAGCATCTCTCGCTGTACGCACTGAGCGTCGAAAAGACGACGCCTTTGGCGCAACACATTGCCACGGGCGCGCTCCCCGAACCAGACGATGATTTGGCCGCCGACATGTACATTCTGGCTAAAGAAATGCTCAACCAGGCCGGCTATCTCCACTATGAAATCTCAAACTGGGCGCAGCCCGGCTATGAATGCCAACACAATCTGATCTATTGGCGCAACCAGCCCTATATTGGAGTCGGCGCGGGGGCGCATTCATGGTGGGGCGGAAAGCGATGGGCCAACCTGAACCGCCCAACAGACTATGTCGCCGCGATCGAGCGCGGTGCATTGCCCATCCAAGAGGCGGAAACGATCGGCCGCTCTTTGGAAATGGGCGAAACAATGATCATGGGTCTGCGGCTGCTCCATGAAGGCGTCGCCCTGACGCGCTTTCAAACGCGGTTCGGCGTGGCAATGGACCAGGTCTATGCTGGGGAAATCGACGACCTTGTGGCCCAGGGACTCGTCGAGCGAACACCTACCCGTATTCGCTTGAGCAAGCGCGGGCATTTGCTGGGCAACCAGGTCTTTGGTCAATTCTTGATCTGACAATTGCATGTAGCGAGGCGTCTAACGATGAAAAACATCCTGCATCAAGTCGAATTCTGTGTTGTGGGTGGCGGGCTGGCCGGAATGTGTGCCGCCATCGCCGCAGCGCGACATGGCACCAGCGTCTTGTTGATGCAAGACCGCCCGGTGCTGGGCGGCAATGCCTCATCGGAAATTCGGATGCACATTTGCGGCGCACGCGGCAAGGACAACCGCGAGACGGGGCTGATCGAAGAAATTGTACTGGAAAACCGCTACCGCAATCCACTGCGCAATTATTCGATTTGGGACAGCGTGCTGTATGAAAAAGTGCGCTTTGAACCCAACATCACGCTGCTCTTGAACTGTTCATGCAACGATGCAGTAATGGACGGTCAAAAAATAAAATCGATCACGGGCTGGCAGCTGACCACCGAAACATGGCATACCGTCGAGGCCGACCTGTTTGCCGATTGTTCCGGCGACAGCATCCTGGCGCCGCTGACCGGGGCCGAGGTGCGCGTGGGCCGCGAGTCCCGCTCCGAGTTTGGCGAAGGGATCGAACCACCGGTCGCCGACCGGCGGACGATGGGGATGAGTTGCCTGATCCAGGCACGGGAGACCGACCGGCCACAGTCGTTCATCCCGCCGGCCTGGGCCAACGTCTACGAAACCGACGCCGACCTCCCACATCGCGGGCACGATCTGCTCAAGACAAACCTCTGGTGGATCGAGCTGGGTGGCGAGCAGGACAGCATCCACGATACGGAAAGCATCCGCGACGAACTGCTCAAGGTCGCCTTTGGGGTGTGGGATCACATCAAGAACCGTGGCGCTCACGGCGCGGAAAACTGGACCCTCGATTGGCTTGGTTTTTTGCCCGGCAAACGCGAGAGCCGCCGTTATGTTGGCGATTACATAATGACCCAAAACGATGTGCGCGCCAGAGGGCGCTGGGGCGACCTGGTGGCCTATGGCGGCTGGCCGATGGACGATCACCATCCTGGCGGCATCGCCTGGCCCGGTGAGCCGACGATCTTTAATCCCGCGCCATCGCCATTTGGTATTCCGTACCGTTGTTTATACTCTCGCAATATCGACAACCTCTTTTGCGCCGGGCGCAACATCAGCGTCAGCCATGCGGCGTTGAGCGCCACCCGCGTCATGGCCACCTGCGCGACCATCGGGCAAGCCGTGGGCACGGCGGCAACGATTGCCGTGCGCGCCGGGCTGACCCCACGCGGCGTATACCAATCCCGAATGAACAAACTGCGGCAAACCTTGATGACCGACGACTGCTATTTGCCCTGGAATGTGCGCCGCGCGCCGGCGTTGACGCGCCGCGCTACACTCACTGCGTCGTCCGGCGATCCAGAGCCGCTGCGCAATGGCCTGGATCGGCCCGGCAGCAGCGCCAACTCGGGCTGGCGCGACAACGGCTGGGCCGGTCACGTCGGCGATTGGGTGCAGTACGTCTGGGACAGGCCAGCGCGCATCAAGCATCTGCGTTTTGTCTTTGACAGCGATCTCAACCGCCCGGAAAAGAACCAGCCTTCACACTATTCATTGCACGATGAGCCGGTGGGCGTGCCGGAAACGCTGATCAAAATATTTCGCATCGAGGCGCTTGCCGGCGACGGGCAATGGATCCTGGTTGCCCGAATCGAGAACAACCATCAACGTTTGGTCAACATTGCTCTCGACATCGAAACAACCGCAATCCGCTTTACGCCAGAAGCAACCTGGGGCGCTATGAACGCCCACCTTTACGCCTGGGATGTCGCATAGCACTCTACCCCGGCATATTTTCCAAGTTCTTTTAGCAGCCGCGATTCCCCAGGGCTGTTCAACTCTGCAATCCAGCGGTTGAAACCGCGCCTGGCGAGCC
>CAYZYE010000304.1:0-3282 GCA_964481205.1 uncultured Anaerolineae bacterium
GTCTGTCCAATCCGCAGCCTCGGAATCCCTATTCCGAGGCCCGGTTTCGCCCCAATAGGAAATACACCCGACGCCGGCGGCGCATTGACGGCGATCAGGCGAGCGTGTATAATGAGGGTAGCAGATCACGGGCAGGCGAACGTGTCCGCCCCATTCACTGGTGCGAAGGGAGGATTCGATGTCCCATACCATCATCGGAGGACCGCTTCAAATCGAAACGGCGCACGGCGCGCCGGTCGAAATCTATGGGCGCACGTTGACGCCGGTTGCGCGGATCATTTCGGGCGGCCAACACGAAGGCACGGTGCGCGAGGCCGGGTTTGCGGGGCATGGCTGGGCGTTTGTCCATGTCAAGCCGCTCGCGCTGATCGAGGAGCGCGCCGGGGAGGTGCGCCGGATACCTATTCCTGACGCCACCGGCAAAACATTGCGCAACATGGCGCTTTTGTCTGTGGTCGTCGCCGTGGCATCGATGGTCTTTATCCTGGTTGGCCGGGCCAAACGGGCATAAGGCGATTGGGATTGATTGGGCAATCCCATAAATTTGCTTATTTTATGCCAATATTCTTCTATGGCCTGCGCTAATCTGGGACAATTCTTTCTCTGGAATTGCCTGACAGGAGGTCAAGTATGTCTTTGGACAGGTTGTTTGATTCAATCGACGGTTTACGAAACACCGCAGTGGTCGGCATGGCCTTTGGCGAGCCGCAAGAGGTCGAAGGCAAAGTCATCATCTCGGTTGCCGAGGTGGGGATGGGCTTTGGCCTGGGTTTTGGTCAAAGTATGGCGGCGATAGCGACGCCGGAAGAGGTCGAAGAGCCGGCGCCGGAAGGACAGAGCGGCGGTGGAGGCGGGGGCGGCGGTTCCAACGCGCGTCCCATTGCCATCATCGAGATCACCCCACAGGAAACCGTGGTCAAGCCGATTGAGGACGAAACCAGGATCACGTTGGCCGGAATCGTCATGGTCGCGTGGTGTGTGTTCTGGCTGATGGCGACGCTGCGCGCCATTTTTGGCAAACACTAGGCCCTCGAACGGCGGGGCAAAGGTGATGGGCAAAAAGCTGGTCGTTGTCGAATCGCCGGCCAAGGCCAAGACGATTGGCGGCATCCTGGGCGGCGAGTATCGCGTTGTCGCCTCGATGGGGCATGTGCGCGATCTGCCGCGCAAGACGTTGGGCATCGACGTCGAAGCGCAGTTTCGCCCGCATTACGTTCTGGCGCCCGGCAAAAAAAAGACGGTCGATAGGCTGAAAAAGGCGGCCGGCGGCGTGACCGCCGTCTATCTGGCGACCGACCTGGACCGGGAGGGCGAGGCCATTGCCTGGCACGTGTTCCGGGTGCTGCGCCGCAGCGTGCCTCAAAATACGCCCTTTTATCGCGTTACCTTTCACGAGATCACGCGCAGCGCCGTCAGCGCGGCTTTCCGGCGCGTCCGCTCGCTCGACGAGGCGCTGATCGACGCGCAGCAAACGCGCCGCATTCTTGACCGCCTGGTCGGCTATGGCATCAGCCCGCTGCTGTGGCGACACATCAAGGGCGTGCGCGGGCTGTCTGCCGGGCGGGTGCAGACGGTGGCGCTGCGCCTCGTCGTCGACCGCGAGCGCGAGATCGCGGCCTTTGTGCCCGTCGAATACTGGAGCATCGAGGCGCGGCTGCAACAAAAATTGCGCGATGCGTCGAATCCGCTGGGGTTGGCGCTCCAGGCCGACGGCCGACCGCCGGAGGCGACGCCGTTCATCGCCCAACTGTGGCGGATCAAGGACAAGCAGGGCGCGTGGCAAAAGCCAGACCTGAAGAATCGAGAGGATACACAAAGCATCGTTGACGTGCTCGACGATGCCTTGTATTGGGTTGAGCGGGTCGAAACGCAGCGCAAGCCGCGCTATCCCTGGCCGCCATTCACGACCAGCACCATGCAGCAGGCCTCGGCCAAGGCGCTGCACCTGGCTCCCAGGTTGACGATGCGCGTCGCGCAACAGTTGTACGAGGGGATCAAACTGGGCGATGAGGGGCAGGTGGGCTTGATCACCTATATGCGCACCGATTCGACCCAGGTGGCCCCGGAGGCGCAGGCCGCTGCGCGCGAGGTGATCGCCAGATATTGGGGCCAGGCGTACCTGCCGGCCAAACCGCCGACGTACAAGACCCCCAAGTCGGCGCAGGAGGCGCATGAGGCGATCCGTCCCACCGACCCGCGCCGCACGCCCAAAAAGGTCAAACCTTTTCTCGACAACAAGCAGGCCCGGTTGTACGAGTTGATCTGGCGTCGATTCATTGCCAGCCAGATGAAACCCGCATTGTACGATCTGACCACGGCCTCGATCCCCACCGCCAAACAAAGCCGTGATGCGCCGCTGCCTTATTTGTTTCGCGCCCAGGGGCGGCGCTGCGTTTTCGACGGGTTTCTCAGGGTTTATGAGGAGCGCAAGGATGTGGGTGAAGAGGCCGACCCGGACAGGATGCTGCCGCCGCTCACGGCCGGCGAATGGCTCGATCTGTTGGAGCTGATCGCCAAACAGCATTGGAGCAAGCCGCCGCCGCGTTATACCGAGGCCTCGCTGATCAAAGAATTGGAGCGGCGCGGCATCGGTCGCCCCTCGACTTTTGCGACTATGGCGGCGATCATTCAGGATCGCGGTTATGTGCGGCGGGATGGGCGCGTGCTCGTTCCGGTCGAACTGGGATTTGTGGTGTGCGACATGTTGGTCGAGGCGTTTGGCGAGCTGTTCGATTACGAGTTTACGGCGCAGATGGAAGAACAACTGGACGCGATCGCCAACCGGCGAGCGCAGCGCGCGTCGACGTTGGAAGCGTTTTGGCGAGATTTCAGTCTGGCCGTCGACAAGGCCAAGACCGGGATGCCCAGGGTGCAGATCGAAAAGGAGCAGCCGCAGCCAACCGGACAAAAATGCCCCCAATGCGGCGCCGATCTGGTTCGGCGCAAGGGCAAGTATGGCTATTTTGTCGGTTGCAGCGCCTATCCCAGGTGCAAGTATATTGCCGGCCGGCGCGCTGCGCCCAGACCAACGGGAAAAACCTGTCCCCAGTGCGGCGGCGATCTGGTCATTCGGCGCAGCAAGCGCGGCGAGTTCATCGGGTGCAGCAATTTTCCCACATGCCGTCACACCGAAAAGGTGCCGCCAAAATGACCGGGGCGGGTTCGCTGAGAAACGCGCGGTCCTTTTCCCAACACCTTTTGCCAACCGCAGAGAACGCCGGGCGCCGGGGTTTTTGCCCAGGAAAGCAAGCTGTGATAAAATCGCCAAATGTATGGTGGATA
>CAYZYE010000305.1:0-3182 GCA_964481205.1 uncultured Anaerolineae bacterium
CACGAGATTCTTCACTGCGCCGCCTGCGGCGGCTGGCTCAGAATGACACAGATTATCCAAGTCTCGTTCTAGTCTAGAACCTGACCGCGTAACTCTTGGAGTAAACATTATGCCCTCTTTAACCTATCTGGTCGCCGGACTGACCGTCATCGTGCTGGCCCTGCTTGCGTGGCTGATCGTCTTGCAAAGACGCCTGTCCCGCGCCGTCCGGCAGTACAACCGCCTGGTGGCCGGGAGCGACGGCGGCAACCTGGAAGAGGTTCTGAACCAGCACATCGATCAAGTCCAGACCCACCTGGAAACGGTGGCCGAGCTGCAAACGCAAACCCGCCAGATCGATCGCACGGTCAAGCATTGTATGCAATGGATGGGGTTGGTGCGCTTTAACCCGTTTCGAGACACGGGCGGCAATCAGAGTTTCGCCTGGGCCATCGTCGATGGTTACGGCAACGGCGTCATCCTGGCCAGCCTGCATTCACGCGAGGGCACCCGCATTTACGCCAAGCCGCTAAACAGATGGGAATCGCCGTACTCGTTGACCGATGAAGAACAAGAAGCCATCGCCAGAGCACGCCAACAACAAGGATAATCAAGTCCGTTCAAGCATTGTGGAGTGAAAGGAGTGATCGATGATTTTCGGAAGCAGGGATCAAAAGGGGAAAAACCAGGCGCCAAAAGGCGGCAAAGCAACGATCGAAATCGAAACGGTGATCGGGCCAAACACCAACATCAAAGGCGAGGTACACAGCAGCGGTGGGGTGCGGATCGACGGCGATTTCAGAGGAACCGTCGAGATCGCCGGCAATCTGATCATTGGCGAAAACGCCCAGGTGGCGGCCAACATATCCGCCCATAACGTCCAGATTCAAGGCGCGGTGCAAGGCGACGTGACCGCCAAGCGACTCGAGATTTTGGACACCGGCAAGTTATGGGGCGATATCGCGGTCGACTCGTTCGTGTTGGATGACGGCGGCTTTTTCAGGGGGCAGAGCAAAATGCAGGGCAACGCCGACCCGCCCTTGCTCGAATCGCCGCGCCAGGCCGCCGATCAGGTCTTGGACGTGAAACCCACGGTAAAAAACTAGCAACCTGTTTCCCCGCGCCAGAACGTTCAACCGGCCCTGCTGGAAGCCTTGATTGCCTCCGGCAGGGTTGGTTTTTGCCGCCGCCGTTGAACGACCGCCAACACGCCGGTGTAGCCAAAGCCCACCACATACAACAAAATGAACGGAATCGCCTGAAGGTTGCCCTTGAGCAGCGCCGCGACCACGACCAGCACGCCGTAAACGGCCAGCAACACCTCGCCCCACAGCAGCCGGTCCGCCGGCGGCGAATAGGCCCGGTCGGCCCCGGCAACCCCGGCCCCGGCGTCAATGTGCAGCTTGGGCGTCCGCAAAAACGCCGTTTCGACGCCCAGCGCGGCCTCGATGATCGCCACGGTGCTGTTGAGCGCCATCCCTGTGCCCAGGAAAACCAGAACCGGCAACGCGCGCAGCCGTCGCCGCCAATCGGGATAAATCGAGCGCTGCGCGAGCGCATACAGCGCCGGCGGGCCGATCGTCGCCAGACTCAAAAACGCCAACGACCAGGTATCGATCCAGCCAAACCAGATCAATGGCAAGGCACACAACATTACGATCAGCATCAACGGGTGGGCCAGATAATAGCTGAGATGAATCAATGCCTGCAAGCGTGGAAACCAGCCGATGGGCGCGCGCACGAGCGGCGCGGCCAATTTGAACAGACACTGCATATTGCCCTTGGCCCAGCGAAACTGTTGCTGCTTGAACGCCGCAAACTGGACCGGCAGTTGAGCCGGCGACACCACGCCGGGGAGCATCATCCCCTTCCAGCCGGCCAACTGGGCGCGATAACTCAGATCGACATCCTCGGTCAGCGTATCGGCCTGCCAGCCGCCGCAAGCGACAATGCAAGAGCGCCGCCACACCCCGCCGCTGCCACTGAAATTGGCCAACAACCCGGCGCGATGCCGCGCGGTGTGCTCGATAAAGTGATGACCGTCCAGCGCCAACGCCTGCGCCTGGGTCAGCAGCGAAAAATCGCCGTTCAGATGTCCCCAGCGCGTTTGCACAAAACCCAATTCGGCGTGGGCCACAAGATGCGGGATCGTCTGCCGCAAAAAATCGCGCCTGGGGCAAAAATCGGCGTCAAAGATGGCCACAAACTCGCCGCGCGCGTCCGGCATGGCCTCATTCAATGCGCCGGCCTTGAAACCGGCGCGCTGCGCGCGGCGGCGCAGCGAAATATCGACCCCGCGCCGCCGGTAAAACGCGATCCGCCGCCGGGCAATCGCCGTGGTCTCGTCCGTCGAATCGTCCAACACCTGGATTTGCAACTTGTCGCGGGGCCAATCCAACTGCGCCAGGCTGTCGATGGCCCGCCTGATGACATATTTTTCATTGTAAACCGGCAGTTGGACGGTTACAGCCGGAAACCCGGTCAACGCCGCGCCGCGCGCCCGATCGTCGCGGTGTTTCAGATACAAGAAAATGAGCACAAAGGAATTAAACCCATATAGCGCCAACCATATCGATATAACAAGATATATAATTCTAAAAACCGCCAACATGGCCTCCAACATCCTCGCGGCCAATTTCGATGCTCCGTTCCGCCATTTGGGCGCGCAGGCGCGCCGAGTCGCGCGGGTAGGCCCAATAAAAACCGGAAAAGAGGATAAAACAGGCGATCCAGGGCACCGGAATCGTCCAGACCATCGCCCGCGTGAACGATTGAATTGTATTCCCGGCCAACCCGCCGGCCACGATGCTGATCAATGCGGCGAACCCGCGCTCGATAAAATCATTCATTGCATAAGCCGTCGAACGCAGTTCTGGCGGCACCGCCCCCTGCATCATCGGCTCTTTGGCCCCGCGCCCCGGCCAACTGATCATCAACGCCGTCACCAGGCACAGCGCCAAAAAGGCCGTCAACGACCACCCTTGCGTCTGCGTGAACAGGACCCAGGACAGTGGAATGCCGCAAAAAACCGAAAACTGGCCGATCACCGTGCGCCCGTACCGGGGGCTGATCCGCTCCGCCCAGTCGCCGATAAACCCGCCCACGATGTTGCTGATCACCGTGCCGACGAGGATCGTGGCAAAAGCGATCGGCGCGCTGCCGTTGGGGTTGGTCAGATCAATGTCGGCGCTCATCCCTTTGGC
>CAYZYE010000306.1:0-3053 GCA_964481205.1 uncultured Anaerolineae bacterium
CCTCGCCGCGACGGCATCGGCATGCGCGCCATCGGCCAACGTCGCCGCGTCCTGTTGTGCCAGGAACCAGACCTGAACGCGCATCCGGCGCGCGCGCAAACGGGGCTTGAGGCGCTGGCCTGTTTTCCCCTCATCGTCGCCGATCAGCCGGTCGGCGCGCTGTACGTGTCGCTGCCCGACGAGCGGCGTTTTAGCCCCTTTGAACTGCTGATCCTCGAAAATTTTTGCAACCAGGCGGCGATGACCATCTATCACACCCGCCGGCTGGCCAGCGTACAACGCGACCTGACCCGCCGCCAGGATGAACTCGACCGCCTGCGCCGCGCCGGGATGCTCATTTCGTCCCGTCTGCGGCTGGAAGAGACGCTCGAAGCGATCTTGGACATGGCGCTCCAGGTGACCGGCGCGCGCCACGGCATCTTTAGGCTGGTCGACGAAGCGGGTCAAAAACTGATCGCCCGCGCCGTGATCGGCGATCAACTCGGCCGGCCGCAGCTCGATCCGCTGCCGATCGACGATTCGAGCGTGATGGGCTGGGTAGCCGAACATCGGCAACCATTATGTATTCACGATTTACAGTCTGCGCCCTGGGTGCTCATCTATCGTCCCCTGTACAGCGGGCTGCGCATGCGCTCCGAGCTGGCCGCGCCACTGATCGGCGCCAGCGGGCGGCTGGAAGGCGTGCTCAACCTGGAAAGCCCCGAGGTCGGCGCGTTCAACAAACAAGACAGCCTGCTGCTGCAAGCGTTGGCGACCCAGGCCGTGATCGCCATCCAACAGGTGCGCCTGCTCGATGCCCTGCAAGGCGTCGCCGAACTGCTGCTCGTCCAACCTTGCGACGACGTGCTGGTACACCTGGTCGATCTGGCCTGCAACCTGCTCAACGCCGCCGCCAGCGCGATCTGGACCCTGCACGACGATCGGCTGGTGCTGCGCGCCGCCAGCGCCGGCCATCGACGCGGCGAACAGTTGCCGCTGCAAAGCAGCCTCACCGGGCAAGCGATTTTGACCAACAGCCCGATCCACGTCGCCGACGTGCGCGCCGACGAGCGTTTTCACCGCGCCGATTTGGCCCGCGAACAGGCGTGGACCAGCGCCTTGATCGTGCCATTGATGGCCAGCAGCGGCAGCGCCGGGCTGTCGCGCGAACCAATCGGCGCATTCAGCGTCTACAGCACGCCCGCCGAGCCGGGCCGTTTCGCCGAATCCGAGTGGGACGAAAAAGTGCTCACCTGCCTTTCGCACTATGCGGCGCTGGCCGTACACAATGCCGCGCGGCAAGAGGCGCTGCGCGCGGCCCAAGAGCGGCACGCCGTCGCCGAAACCTTTGCCGCCGTGGGCGACGTCGCCGCCAATGCCCTGCACCACCTCAACAACAAGGTGGGCGCGATCCCCGTGCGCGTGCAAGGCATCCAGGACAAATGCCAATCCGCGCTCCTCGCCGACCCCTACCTGGCGACCAACCTGCAAGAGATCGAACGCAGCGCGCGTCAGGCGATGGACGCCGTGCGCCAAAACCTGGCGCGTCTGCGCCCCATTCACCTCGCCCCGGTCGACGTGGCGAGCAGCGTCAAGGCGGCGATACACGCGGCCAATCTGCCGGCCGGTATCTCGGTGCGGACGCAAAAACTAGACGACCTGGCCGCGGTGATGGCTGGAAAACGCAGTTTATCGTTGGTATTCGCCAATCTGTTGGAAAACGCGGCCACGGCGATGAGCGGCCAGGGGCAGATCTGGATTCGTGGCCGCAGCCTTGGCGGCTGGGTCGAGATCGCCGTCATCGACGACGGCCCCGGCATCGATCCGGCGTTGCACGACCGCATTTTCGAGTTCAATGATTCCGATCGCCGCACCAAAGGGTCGGCCAGGTTGGGCTTTGGTTTGTGGTGGGTGCGCTCATTGTTGGTGCGCCTGGGCGGTTCGATCGCCGTGCAAAGCGACGGGCAACACGGCGCCGCCTTTATGCTCAAACTGCCGCGTGCGGAGGACGCTTGATGGGCAAACTAATCCGCGCCCTGGTCGTCGAAGATGACCGCTCGTGGCAGCAAATTGTCGCCGAACTGCTGACCGACGCCGGATTGACCGTGGACGCGGTCGATTGTTTGCGCGACGCCGTCGCGGCGCTGCGCGCTGCGCCACATCGCATCGCCGTCGTCGATCTCGCGCTGGGCGACGGCGATTTTGACAATCAAGACGGCCTGCGCGTACTCGAGGCGATTCGCCGCCAGGATCCCGGCTGTGCGGCGATCATGCTGACCGGCCTGGCCACGGTCGAGCTGGCGGTCAGCGCGCTCAATGAATACGGGGCGCTGACCTGCCTGCGCAAAGAGGCTTTCAACCGCGCCGAATTTCGCGCCCTGATCCAACAGGCGTTGGCCCAGCCGCCGCCCGGCACAGCGGTCGAGCCAAAGGCGCCGGGGCCGCGCCCATTGGGCGCTGCGCTCGTGGTCGATGATGACGCCGGGTGGCGGAACATTTTGGCGGAAATGCTGATCGATGCCGGGTACGAGGTGCGCCTGTGCAGCAGCTATGGCGAGGCATTGGGCTGCCTGCGCCGCGACCGCTACGCCCTGGCGGTGGTCGATCTGGCGCTGGCCGGCCCGGTCGCCGGCGGAGGGCGGCACAATGCAGCGGAGAAAAGCCTGGACGGCTACCGGCTACTCGCCGACACGCGAACAAGCGGCATACCGACGATTGTCGTCAGCGGCGTGGCCGGCGCGGAAGAGATTGAACGTGCGTACAGCGAACAGGGCGTCCTGGCTTGTGTGCAAAAACAGACCTTGGAGCGGCGCGCGTTTTTGCAAACCGTCCAGGACGCCCAGACCGCGCACGCCGCCGGCCGCGATCTGGGCCGTTTGACCGGGCGCGAGCGCCAGGTGTTGGCCCTGTTGGCGCGGGGAATGACCAACAAAGAGATCGCGCAGACGTTGCTGATCACCACCAATACCGTCAAACGCCACGTCAAATCGGTCTTTGCCAAGCTCGACGTGCATACCAGGGCCGCGGCCGCGGCCAAAGCGGTTGCCGCTGGGGCGCCGCCAACCTGACGAAAA
>CAYZYE010000307.1:0-3017 GCA_964481205.1 uncultured Anaerolineae bacterium
CTTAACGCAAAGACGCAGAGATACGATTATAATATATACGAAATATCGTCAACTTTTATCGGCTCTGCGACTGCGATCTCGGCGTTCTCTGGTTGGCGGGTGCGTTTTTGTGTTTCGGCACGTTCCTAAGCCTGGCTTGGCTTGAGCAGGCGCTTGATTTGGCTCAAGAGCTGTTTCGAGGAAATGGGTTTGGTCAAGAATCCGCCAATGTTGATGTATTCGTCGGTTGGGAAAAGCGCCGCATAGTCGGTGTTGGCGATCGATGTGACCATCAGGATGGGCACGTCCTTGAATTCGGGCAGCTCGGACATTTTCTGGCTCATCGAAAGCCCGTCGAGCACGGTGCTCATGATCACGTCGAGCACGACCAGGTCTGGCTTTTCGTCCGCGAGTTTTTTCAAGCCCTGACGGCTGTTTGCCGCGCTGACCACCTCGTAATTTTGCGATTCGAGCACCATCCGGGTCGATTCAACGAAATCAGGATCATCATCGACGATCAGGATTTTAGGCATCATGGGTCTCCTTTATGTATGGTTTGGCGTGACACGTCGCGCCATGGTTATGCGACCGGGTTTTTTTTGATCAATTGCTCGTATTCGCTGCCAAAGTGCTTGATGCTGCTGCGAACCGGGTTGACCGCGGCATCTCCCATTGGACAGAATGTGTTGGTGGCGATGCCGTCGCAGAGCGAGAGCAGCAAGTCGATGTCTTGTTTTTGTCCTTTGCCGTCGACGATGCGCTGCAATATCTCCAGGATGCGTTGGTTGCCCACGCGGCATGGTGTGCAGCGGCCGCATGATTCGTGGACAAAGAATTTGACGATGCGGCGGGTGACATCGACGATGGAGACGCTTTCGTCCAGGACGGTGATCGCGCCTGTGCCAAGCATCGATCCGGCTTGCGCCAGCGACTCGAAATCCATTGGAATGTCCAGGTATTCGGGGGTCAGCATTGGGGTCGACGCGCCGCCGGGGATGATTGCCTTGATCGGCCGGCGGTGACGCATTCCGCCGGCGTGTTCAAAGATGATCTCGCGCAGCGGTGTGCCCAACGGCAGCTCGTAGTTGCCCCGGTTTTTGACGTGCCCGCTGATGCAGAACAGCTTGCTGCCGGTGCTTTGTTCGGTGCCGATGGCGGTGTACCAGTCGGCGCCGTTCAAAATAATGTGCGGAATGTTGGCCAGCGTCTCGACGTTGTGAACCAGGGTCGGCTGGCCCATAAAGCCTTCTTGCGCCGGGTAGGGTGGTTTGAGGCGCGGTTCGCCGCGTTTGCCTTCCAGGCTGTTGATCATTGCCGTTTCTTCGCCGCAGATATAGGCGCCGGCGCCGCGATGAACCGACAGGTCCAGGTCAAAGCCGCTGTCGAGGATGTTTTTGCCCAAAAAGCCGTGGGCATAGGCGTCGTCGATGGCTTTGATCCAGCGTTTGACGCCCAGGAAAAACTCGCCACGGATATAGATAAAGGCTCTGTTTGCGCCCACGGCATAGCTGGCGATGATGATCCCTTCGAGTACCTGGTGGGGGTCTTTTTCGACCAGGAGGCGGTCTTTGAATGTGCCGGGTTCGCCTTCGTCGGTGTTGACGCAGACATATTTGGTCATCTCGCCCTGGGGCATAAAGCTCCACTTGAGCCCGGCCGGAAAGCCCGCGCCGCCGCGTCCGCGCAGTTTGGAGGCTTTGACGATGTCGATCAGTTCTTGGGGTGTGTGTTCAAACGCCTTGCGCACCGCGCGGTAGCCGCCATGTTGCAAATATACGCCGATTTTTTCCGAATTGGGGTGATGGATGTTTTGTAAAAGGATGGGTTCGAATTGCGTGGTCATGCCTTTACCTCCCTGCCAATTGATCGAGTAAACGATCCACTTTGTCCGGCGTCAAATCTTCGTACAGTTCGTCGTTGACGCGCATGGTGGGCGACGTGCCGCACGAGGCCAGACATTCGACTGTTTGCAGCGTGAACAGGCCGTCGGCGGTGGTTTCGCCGGGGCCGATGCCGAGTTTTTCGGTGATGTAATCGACCAACTTTTCGCCGCCTCCTTCCAACCAGCAGCACAGCCCGGTGCAAACCTGGAGCACGTATTCGCCCACCGGTTTCATTCGGAACATGGTGTAAAAACTGGCCGTCGAGTACACTTGTTGGACCGGCAAGCCCAGCCGGTCAGCCGTCTGTTCGATGGCTGTAGGGCTTAGGTATCCATGTTGTTCCTGAGCGATATAGAGCGCCGTGAGCAGCATAGATCGCTTTTCAGGGTCTTGGAGTTGTGCTATTTTCTCTGGCATCTCGCCTCCTCAATTTGAGTCTGACTTGGTTTTGTTTTTATAATCAGCGATTGTCTCGGCCACCAGGCACAGCAATTCGCTGGGTTCGACGGGTTTGGTCAGGAAAGCGGCAATCGAGTCGGGTTCTACCTGGTCTTGAAGGGCCTGTGCTCCCGGCAGGACTGACGAGATGACGATGAGGGGGATGGTGCATAGGTCTGAATCTTGGTGTATCGTGCGGGTGACGTCGAGGCCGGTCATTTTATAAGACATCATAATGTCAAGTAGGACAATGTCGGGATGTTTGGTGCGCAAAAGGTCGAGGCCGTGGTCGGCATTGTATGCGCATAATACGGCGTATCCATTTGTTTCCAGGATGATGCGCACGTATTCGACGAAATCCGGATCATCGTCGATGACAAGCACTTGGGCCACAGGTGACATGCTGCTACCTCTTGAACTCTGACGGTCAGTCTCGAGCGCCGATCACGCCATGCGCGATGCTGTGTGCAGATCGCGCGCGGCGTGGGTTTGATCCGGTTGGCTTGCAGGTATTTGGCGTCGGCCAACAAGGCCGGTGCGGTGAATGCGTATTTGTCGAGTGGGTGGTGATGTGATGGTCACGTGGGATGGGGGTGCCTGGGTGATTGCGCCACATCGCGGCATCTGCCGTACAGAACGCAGACTCGAGTTCTTGGTTATTAAGGTAGGGCTGTTCAATTCTAATTTGTGACTAAAGTCACCGCTGGCGGGCTAAAG
>CAYZYE010000308.1:0-2976 GCA_964481205.1 uncultured Anaerolineae bacterium
TCTTGCAATTTTTTCCTGATGTCAGTCAATGTATCTTTCACAAGCATTTTCCTCCGATACATGCCTATCCTGGAAATATCTTGCCCGGATTGAGAATGTGGTTCGGATCGAAGGCCTGCTTGATCCGCCGCTGAAGTGCGATCAGGGGCGGATCAAGCACAATCGACAGATAGGCCGAGCGTTTGTGGCCGACACCATGCTCGCCGCTGATCGTGCCGCCCAGTTGGGCGACGGCGCGGTATAACCCGGTCAAAATCGTCGGCAGCCTGGCATGCCACTCGTCCATCGACGTGTCCGGTTTTTTGACCACCGTGGCGTGCAGATTGCCGTCGCCGGCGTGACCGTAACAGGGGATCAGCACGTCATATTCGGTCGAAATCCGTTCCAGTTCGTCAAGCAGGTCGGGGATCTGTGCCAACGGCACGACAATGTCTTCCAGGCTTTGCTGCGGGCAGATCGCCTTGAACGCCTCGGCGATGTCGCGCCGCACGCGCCACATGCGCTCTTTGTTGGCCGGCGTGTTGCCCACGTACACGTCGAGCGCGCCGAATTCGAGGCACAGGTCGACGATCGGCTCGACCATCGCCTCGACCTGCTCGTCGCTGGGGCCATCGACTTCGATCAACAGCATGGCGCCGATGTTGGGACGCGGCGGGCGTTCTTGCAGGTATTGATATACCGTCTCGACCGACAGCCGGTCCATAAACTCGACCGAGGTGGGGATCAATTTTCCCTGGGTCATGATCCTGGGCACGGCAGCGATCGCCGCCGGCGCGTCGGCAAAGGGGATCAGCAGCACCATCTGCGCCGAGGGCAGGGGGATCAACTTGAGTGTGATCTCGGTCAGGACGCCCAGCGTGCCCTCCGAGCCAACCAGCAGGTGAATGAGATCATAGCCGGTCACGTCTTTGACGCGCTTGCCGCCCAGACGCACGATCTCGCCGCCGGGCAGCACGACCTCTAGTCCCAGCACATAGCGCCCGGTGACGCCGTATTTGATCGCCCGCCCGCCGCCGGCGTTTTCGGCCACATTGCCACCGATAAAACAGGTCTCGGTGCTCATCGGATAACCGGCATAAAAGAGGCCATATTGTGCTATTGCTTCGTTAATGTCATTGGTGATCACTCCCGGTTCGACGGTGACGGTCATATTTTGGCGGTCGATCTCGATGATGCGGTTCATTCGCTCTAGCGAGAGCAGGATGCCGCCGTAAACCGGCACCGCGCCGCCGGATAGCCCCGACCCCGCGCCGCGCGGCGTGACCGGGATCATTTCACGGTTAGCCAGTTTGAGCACTTGGGCAATCTCGTCCGCCGCCGCCGGTTTGATCACCACATCGGGCAGGTGAGCATATTCCTGGCCGGCCACTTCGTCGTGCGCATAGTCGAGCATACGCTCCGGTTCGTCGTAAATGACGTTTTTCTCGCCGACGATTTCGCCCAGCCGGGAGACGATTTCAGAGGTTACGGGGCGATAAAAGTTGGACATTGTCCATCCCTCCAGGGTGGAATTCCCAGGTTGCTATGTTGCCCGGATCAACGTGCCGCAATAGGCACACTCGGCACTGCGCTCGTCGATCCAGACCACCTGACCGGCGTGGACGGGGCCGTTGCAGGCCGGACATGTCGCGGGTAGTTGGGGGCGCGGTCGGGGCGGGGCGGCAGGTTGGGACAAGCCGCCGCCCAACAGGGCTTGAATCTCGGCGCGGAGGAGCACGGCCTGGTCGTGAAAGCCCTTTTCTTCCAACGCCTGGCTCAGTCGCGGCAGCACCGCGCGCGCGCGTTCGATTTGCCCCGCCTGGGTGAGCAATTGCATGCCCCGGCGGGCCAACTCGACGGCGTCTTGCGCGCCGCCCATTTCCAGGCGGGCGCGCGCGGCCTGGAAATAGAGCTGCGCCGCTTTGAGCGGCATCTGGCGCTTGGCGGCGCCTTCGGCCAGGCGCTTGAAAAACGGAAACGCTTGCTCGTATTGCCCGGTTTCCATAAAATAGTGCGCGCGACGGAGCGCCCGCAAAACGCGGAGTTCCATCCGGTCGATGCCCGGGACTCGCCTGGGCGATCGCCTTGGGGGCCGGCGTCTGACCATCGTCACACTCCTTTGATAATGATCGTTTGTCTCTGATTGTTGTTGGCATTGTACCCGAAAAGTCACCGCGAGGCAAGCCTGGTGTGCTGGACGGGGCGTGAAACACGCCCAAATAATTTGGGCGTTCGTGGCATCGCCCCTTGCAGACGGCCTGTTTATGGCGGTGCAAAATCTGTCGGCCGTCGGCCGGCGCAGGTTGACAAGGAGGGCGATCTGTCGGATAATAAGGATAGAGGATAGCGTTGAGATATTCCACGCTGTTTTGCTATCGGCGGGGTGGGCGCGGCCCAACACCCATTGCCGGCGGCTGAACTCAAAGTTGAGCGGCATTCTAAAAAGGTATTGAATCATGAGCAAGGAGAAAAATAAAATGGCAAAGTCTACTCTTGTATTACGGAAAATTCTGCTCGTATTCTCGTTTCTTGTTATATTGATGTGTCCTTTGTTATACGTTGCTGGTGAATTTTTCCCTGGCTCTCTGAGTTTCTTGGAACCGGTTGTTTGCCCACCAGGTATGCGTTTAGTCCAAACGACGGAATCCATATCTGACATACGGGGGAATACTACAGCCAGCAGTATGATATGTACTGATGGTAACGAAAAAGTAGACGTAACAGGAAAGATGCTCATTATACTATTTGGAGTAGCGATACTAGGCGTGGCTTTGTTAGTAACCTGGGCACTAACGGGGCCAAGTCAAGAGCCAGATGTTCCTGATTTCAAGGGCGAGTGATCAAATCGCGTGTGAAAGTATCGGGAAAAGTTAATGGAGGATTGATAACATGAGAAATGGTATATGCCCGAAATGCGGCGCCGCTACCGTATATTCAAAGGTCGAGGGCATAAAGTATGTCGCTGGGAAAAGAGGCGTGGTACTCATCCATACAAGT
>CAYZYE010000309.1:0-2955 GCA_964481205.1 uncultured Anaerolineae bacterium
CGGTTCCGGCGACGGCGACGCCCACAATGACGCCATTGCCAACGGCCACGGCAACGGCGGTTCCGGCGACGGCGACGCCCACAATGACGCCATTGCCAACGGCCACGGCAACGGCGGTTCCGGCGACGGCGACGCCCACAATGACGCCATTGCCAACGGCCACGGCAACCGTTTTGCCCTGCGCCGAGGTCGCCGTGAACGGTGATTTTGAGACAGATGAGGGGTGGATCGTCGCCAATACCCCGGTCAAGGCGCGTTACAGCGATGTTGCCGCGCACACCGGGCGGCGCGCGTTGCAATTGGGCATTGTCGATCCGGGTGAAAATCGATTCAGTTATACCTCGGTGGAACAGCATTTTAGCCTGCCGGCCGGTCAAAGCGCCGTCATTTCCTGGTGGTACCACGCGCCAGACGGCGGCGGCAGCGGCGATTATGGTTATTTTCTGCTCAAGCCAGACGGCGGGTCGTGGCGCATTATTCGGATCATCCGTGAGGCCACGCTCGATTGGACGCAGATCGAGGTCGATGTCGGCCATTACGCCGGGCGGTCGTTCACGCTGCGCCTGGGGATGCGCAACGACGGCGCGGGAGATGGGGCGGCTGCGGTGATGTATGTCGATAGCCTGTCGCTCCAGGTGTGCCGGCCGTAGGCCGGCCGGGGGAGCGAATGACCGGGGCGTTGGCAATGTCGTCGTCAGGGTTGTTCAATTCTGGTTTATGACTAGAGTCACCGCTGGCGGGGACTCGTCGCCGTAGGGGGACGACCAGCCAGCGGCTTGCCAGGCGCGGTTTCAACCGCTGGATTGTAGAGTTGAACAGCCCTGATGTCGCCCCTCGTGGGCAGATGGCGCGGGACAAAACGGCCACGAGGGACGATACTGTAAATCAAACGAGACGCGCTTCCGACCAGGTTTCAAAAACGGCGGCAATGTTTTCCCCGGTTACGTCGTTGCCCCACTCGCATTGGGCAAACACGCCGCCAGAGCCGTCATCGAGCGCCGCACGCACGCGGCGCACGGCCGCGCGCACGTCGTCTGGGTTGCCAAAAGGCAAAATGCTCTGCCGGTCGATCTCGCCCCAAAAGGTGATCTGACCCCGGAACCGCCGCCCAATTTCCTCAATGTCCATGCAGAACAACTGCGAGTTGACGGCGTCGACGCCGATTTCGATCAAGTCCGGGTAAATGTCCATAATGTGCCCGTCAGAGTGGAAAAAGACAAATTTGCCCGCGCCGTGGATCAGGTCGCAGTAATCCCGGTACAGCGGTTTGAACAATGCGCGCCACTGTTTGGGCGAGATGAGCAGGCTGTGCTGCGTGCCCCAATCATCCATAAATGAAATCCCGTCAACGTCGGTCTTGACCCACAGTTCCAACTCGTGCATGAAAAAGTCGTGTACCATGTCGCGCAATTTAAACAGTTCGGCGGGTTGGTAGGCCAGATCGAGGTACAGGGCCTCGCTGCCGCGAAGAAATTGCATGCGCTCAAAGGGACGCACGGTGGTGCCGGCGAGCACAAAACTCTGGCTGGCTCCTTGCAGCGTCGACAGCCCGGCTCCCTGACTGGTCGAATATATCCCGGCGGGGGGATCGGCGGCGCCCCGCCCCGCCCGGCTGAAATCGGCCTCATCCAGAATCTCCAGGGGCGGCGTAAAGCCATCCAGCGCCGACCAATCGGCCAGCGGCGGCCCCTTGACCTCGCCGACCACGCCCGGTTCGGCGACGCGCCACACACAGCCCCAGGCGTCGGTGTACGAGCCGACCGCGTGGGGTGTGCCTTGTTCCAACTTGCCCCGGCCGTATTGAACGTGGGGGTTGGTCACGTCGAGTGGAAAGCGCCGCAGCATGGCGTCGAGTTCATCCCGGCGGTACATCCCGATGCCCGGCAAGGCCCACAAATCTCGTGGGGCGCGGTCGGGGCGCTCGAAGCGCAGGGTGCGAATTACACGTTCTCGACCGTTCATTTTGTCCTCGCTTTCAAGAACGCCATCGCCTCGTCAAACGAGCAGCTGGCCTGACCGATGACGCGGTCGGCGCCGCCGTAATAGATCCACAGTTCATCGTCCACCCGGAGCGTGGCGCAGCTAAAGACCACGTTGGGCACATCGCCGACATATTCCCACGCTTCTTGCGGTTCGAGCACAAAACCGGCGGGGCGGGCCAGCACCCGGGTCGGGTCATCGAGGGCGAGCAGGGCCAGGCCTTGCCGGTAAAATTGTGCCTCGTCGACGCCGTGATAGACCAGCAGCCAACCGTCCGGGGTTTTGATCGGCGGGCCGCTGATGCCGACCTTGCGCGCCTCCCAGCCGGGGCGCGGGCCAAACACGCGCCGGTGGGTGTCCCAGTGAATCAGGTCGTCCGAATAGCACAACCAGATGCCCGGTTCGCGCCGGTGGAACATACAGTACCGCCCGTTGATTTTTTCGGGGAACAGGGCGTGGTCCTTGTTGTCCTCGTCCGGCAGAGCGACGCACACTCGGGTCCAGTCGATGAGGTTGGTGCTTTTGGCGATGCTGGCGCGTGTGCCGTGCGTCGAATAGCCGGTATAGGTCATGTAAAATACGCCGTCGATCTCGGTCACGCGGGGGTCTTCGACGCCGCGCGTTTCGTACCTGGCGCCGTGGGTCAGCACCGGTTTGTCGAGCCGTGACCAGTTCAGGCCGTCGGTGCTGACCGCATAGCCGATCGATGATTTACGAGCGACGCCTTGGGCGCGGTAAAACATGTGCCACAGGTCGTTGTGTTGAATCACCGCGCAGTTAAAGACGTTCAAGGCTTCCCATTCGTGGAACGGGTTGGGGAGTAAAATAGGGTTTCCTGGATAACGCTTGAACAACATGTCAACAATCCTTTACCTTGTTATTGCTCGTTCCCACGCGGGAGCGTGGGAACGAGCAATGCCGTCCTGCACCCCTATTATATGCCAGATCGCGCCGCGTGTCCATCCTTGCCGCTTT
>CAYZYE010000310.1:0-2931 GCA_964481205.1 uncultured Anaerolineae bacterium
CCAATTATGTCAACTCGTTCTGGAAAAATTCAATGATCTCGCCGTCCGGCCCTTTGCAAAAGGCAATGCGGATCGTCGTCGGCGGATCGCTGGCCAGCTGGACATCCCTCGGCTCGATCGTCACTTGCGCGCTGGCCGCGCGCGCGGCGGCGATCGCCTTGTCGGCGTCGTCGGTGCGAAGCGCGAAATGACACACCACCCCGTTCGGATCAAAGCCGTTCGTTTCACCCTGCGACACCTCTAAATAGTTGCCGTCGCCGGTATCGAGAAGCACGGTACGTTTTGCCGCCGTCCCCCAGGAAAATGCGTCCCTAAAGCCCAGCCCTTGCACATAAAACTTGAGCGTTGTTTCCAAATCTCGCACGTGCATTGCCACGTGGTGAAACCCGCCGCCGCCGATTTTTTCATTGTTACCCATCGTCAATTATCTCCTCTAGCAAGGGGCCGCCGAAAAACCCAAGATTAACCAAGTCACCACACCTTCCACGGCGCGTTGCCGCTGCGCCAAATGTCATTCAATTGAATCGCCTCTTTTAGCGTGTCCATCTTGCGCCAAAATCCCGTGTGTCGATACAGCATCACCTGGCCTTGTTCGACCAGCCGGGTCAAAAACCCGGTTTCCCAATCCATCCCCGGTTCGAGTTTAGCCAAAGCCGCGCGCTCGACGACGAAAAACCCGGCATTGATCCAATGCTGCATCTGCGGGTATTGATGGTAGGCCGTGGCCTGACCGTTCTCAGCCACATCGACAACGCCAAAATTGTACAGCGGTTGGTAGCCGGTCACGGTCACGAGCTTGCCATGCGAGAGGTGAAATTGCAGCAAAGCATCGACATTCACGTCGCCAACGCCGTCGCCATAGGTGAGGAAAAAACGGTCGCCGGTGAGATAATGGGCCACGCGCCGCACGCGCTCGCCTTTGACCACCTCGCCGCCCTCCTTGGTCTGGATTCCGGTATCGACCAGGGTGATCTGCCAGTCGCTCTCATTGTTCTCGCCGCCGCAGATCGCCTGTTCCGGCTGCCCCAGGTGAAAACACAAATCGCGGGTCATCTGCTCGTATTCGATAAAGTAGCGACGAATCAGGTCACCGCGATGACCCAATGGAAAAATGAACGATTTGTGTCCAAAAGCGGCAAAGATTTTCATCACGTGCCACAAAATAGGCCGATCGCCGATCTGGTACAGTTCCTTCTTTTCGGGGCCGCTGCCGCTGATCCGCGTGCTTTGGCCGCCGCAAAAAATAACTGTCTGCATCACACATACCGCTCCCGCATCGCCCGCGACACGCCGGCGGTCAGATCGATGACCTGTTCGGCCAGATCGACGTCCAACGGGCCGAGGCCACACGACGGCGTGATCAATGATGCGCTCAAAATATCATCCAGGTGCAGCCCCTTTTGCACCAGCAAATCCATCGCCGACAAAAGCCGCCCAACCAGCGAGTCGACGTTCTCGTCGTAGGCGTCCGCCGTTTTGGGCGTGATCCCCCAGGCCAGCACACCGCCGCGATCCAAAAACGCCGCCACTTCGTCGGGATACAGCGCCAGGTTGACGGCATACTCGTAGGCGTCAAAGTTCAAGATATCGACCGACGTTTCCATCAAGATCGACCAGTCGGTGTTGCCGCAACAGTGTACCATCTTGATCCCCTGAATGGCGGAAAAAACCTCTTCCATCAAGGCGATGGCCTGTTCGCGTCCCAACGCCACATAAGCAGAGCCAAAAGAGGCCATATACGGCTCATCGACCGAGATAATCGTCTGCTTGCCAAACCGAGACAACACGCTTTCCTGCCAGCGCGCTTTGAGATGCAAGTGCTTGGCAATCGCGTCGGCCAAAATGTCGTCATACAATGTCGGGCGGCGATCCTGATCGAGCACGGTGAGACCCCAACTGATCGGCCCGGTGATCTGCCCTTTGATCAAAGGCAATTGCTCCAACCCGGCCCTTTGCTCCAAAAACGTGTGCAGTCCCAGCGCATGCTCGCGCGACAGCGCACCATAGCTCACGTCCTGCTCAATGTAGGCCATATACAGCGCCTCGAGGCCGGGGTCAAGGTCTTGAGTGCGATCGACCCAAATCCGCTCGTCATCGTGATCGATGACCACGCCGGGAAAACGCTCGCCGTACTGGGCATACATATTTTCGGTGAACACGCGACGCGGCATCTGCGGCCAACAGGGAATGTCGGCCGATTCGAGAGCCAGCCGGCAGGCTTGCTCCGGGTCGGTGTGGGGAACGCTGCCCACGTGCAGCGTTCGTAATTCGGAAACAAAAGGTCTGACCTTCTCTTTGTTCATTTTACCTCGCACATTGCCAATATACCATCTCGAAAGACGCCAAAGCTTGGTGATCGGTTGCGCTTTGGCTCCATTTCGGCCGAGATGGCCCGCGCGGCTGTGATTTTCTCCAAGCCTCCAGAAAAATAACCGCGACGTTTCAACTCGCGTTCCAACGCTTCCCACGTTCCGCCGCGAATGGCGTCGGGATGACGATACCTGGCCTTATCGCCAAGATTCCGGCTCATGCGCGGATAAGCCGCGCACAGCGCCTCGACATCGCCAAAAAACCAGGCTTCCAACTCTTCAATCGCCAGACGGTTCAAGACCTCGAAACGCGCCCCCAGCGCCGCCGACTTGGTCACAAAGCCGGCGTCACACGCCGCCTTTTCCAATTGAGCTTTGAGCTGGTGGCAATCTTGGGCATCTGCATCGATCAAGACCACGATCCGCCAATCTGCGGGTATCCACCGCCGGTACGCTGCAAGTCGGGCAGGCAATCTTGCCAACAGATCGCTTTTGCCCTGGTATGGATGAATCTTGAACGTCGCCGCTGCCCCAATAATCTTGGGCACAATGTTGTTCAGCGCCGCTTCAGCCGACGGCTCTTCGACCAAAAACTCGATGTGCATTGCCTGGACACCTATCC
>CAYZYE010000311.1:0-2888 GCA_964481205.1 uncultured Anaerolineae bacterium
AAAACCTGGTCTGCTATTATACCTCAACTGCGCGCGAGCGTCTACTGGCGATCATCAAGCCGAGCAAGACGCCGATCAGCGTCACTGCGCTGATGCCCAGCCCAAGCCGGTAAGAGGCGGGCCGGTAGGTAAATTCGACCCGGTGCGCGCCGGCGTCGAGCGGCACGGCGCGGAAATGGACGTTGGCGCGCAAAATCTCGACCGCCCGCCCGTCGACGGCGGCCTGCCAACCGGGGTAATAGGCGTCGGTCAGTACCAAATAGCCGGGCGCGTTCAGCGTGACCGCCAGGCGGATCGTTTCCGGCTCGTATTTTTGAACCGTCAATTGCGCCGCCAGTTGCGCCGCCCCGGCCGGGCGACCGGGCGCGCCGTCGCCGGCCAGCGCCACTTTTGCCGCGAGGTCAAAGGACGGGTCGGCCAGCAGCGCCAGCGCCGCCTCGTCGCTTTCGACCCACACCGCCTCACCGACCACAAACGCCCGTGGCAGCGCGTCGAGCGCCTCATAGATTTTGACGTCGCCCGAATGTGCCAGCCGGTACTGCCCGCCGGTCGAAAGGAGCACCGGCGCGTTGCTTCCGTCGCGCTCGTCGATCAGCGAGAGTCCCTGGATGTGCAACGTGCCATTGTCGCCGGCGGCGATCTCGATCCGTTCGACCTGCGCCGCCGGCTGCCAGCGCAGCCGGGTTGCCTGGCGCGCGGCGGCGTTTTCACCGATCTGGCTGCCGTACAGCGGCAGGATGTGGTCGCCGCGCGCGGTTTCCAGCCGAATTTCGGCCACCGGTCCCTCTTTTTCCGCTGCGCCTTCGACATAGGCCACCAGACCCAGTGCGTTGGCCCGGAACGCGGGCGTGTTTCGGGTGGCGATCTCGGTCACGGTGTCCCTGGACAGCGTCGCCGCAAAGGTCAGATCGTAAAACACGTTATCGATCCATAGATCGTTGACCTTGTCGGTCAGCACATAGCGCACGCCGAGCAGCGACAGCAGGCGCGAGGGCGGGATGTGGGTCAGGTTTTCGCGCAGCCGTCCATCCGGCGAGCGCCGGTCGGGGGGCAAAAAGAGCGTTTGCAGCGCCACGTAACGCTGCAAGGGCAGCACGCCGCCGTCATAGCCGTCGACGCTATAGATGCGCCGGGCCAGCGGCAGGTTGGGGGCCAATATCTCTTTGCGCTTGGCGCCGATCAGGTAATCGTACAACGCTCGCTCGTCGAGTTGCCGGCCCCAGACCTGCTCGATCTCGCGCTGATCGCCGGGGTCGAACAACAGCGCCGACATGCTCAACACGCGCCCCGGCAGCGGTTCCTGGCTTTGCGCGGCCCAGATGTGCGCCGGGGCCGTTCGCCAGGACGAAAAAGCCTCCGGCGCGGTGGGGTGGGCGAGGGGCATCGCTTGTGAAGCCCAAAACAACTCGATCACCGTCGCCGCCGCCAGCCCGCTGCTCAAGGCGATTCGCCACTTGCGATTTAGCATTTGCCAATTTGCTATTTTTTCCGCTCCCACGCCGGCCAGCATCGCCGCGCCAAAGGCGTACAAAAACAGCCATCGCGCCGGCGCGCGAAACAGCCCCAGCCCCGGCGCCAGTTTGTACAACGGCCAGTACAACGGGTTGTATCCGCCGAGGGCCAGAAACAGGCCCAGCCCGGCCAGAATCAACAGTCGCCGCGCCGGTTGGGCTGCGTTTTTGCCCAGCGCGGCGCGCAACCCCCTTCGTCCTCCTCCCAGCCACCCGATCAGCCAGTTCTGGACGCATTCGACGCCCCAACTTGCCAACCCGCCGGCGGCCAACAAGGCGGGCGCAAAGCCGATATAGGCCACAAACTCGGTGAAAAAGTCGCCGCCAAAGACATCGGCCGGGTTACCGCCCAGGGGGGGAAAAAAAGTATAGCGCAGCAGGCGCGGCAATGGTTTGAGTGAAAAGGCCACCGCCTCGCGGTAGCTCAACCCGCCGCCGCGAATCGACAGCCGGGCGAGTTCCATGGTCGGCGCAAGCTGTATCGCTGCCAGCCCCGCGCCGATCAGGACGGCGATCGCCAAATCCAAAAGGACGCGCGCCAATGTCTTGAGGGCGTTTGGCGCGCCGGTCGATTTTGTGGGAAAAATTGCGGGCAGCAGGGCATAGACGCCCAGCCCAACGAGACAGATATAGGTCGATTGGGCGTGTCCGGCCAACAGCCCCAGCGCGATCGTCGCGCCGAGGCCGATCAGTAACCCGATTTTGGAGAAAAATCTGGTTTTTTGCTTGTGCAAGTCCCACAGCAGCAGCAGCAGCGGAAACCACGCCGATACGTCGAGTTGGTTGATGTGCTCGACCATACCGCTCAGGAAACCGCCCCAGGCAAAGGCGCTCGCGCCGATCAAGGCCGGCAGCGCGCCCAGTTTGAGGCTTTTTCGCGCATAGAGATAGCTAAATATCGCCGCCAGAGCGACGTGAATGACAATCGACCAGGCGACCAGGCGCGGCCCGTCGAGCGGGCAGAGGGCCAGGTTGAGGGGGTAAAAAACCGCCGTCTGTGCGTTGGCGATCAGCGGCACGCCCATGAACAAGTAGGGGTTCCACAGCGGCGCGTGTCCGTGGCGCACGGCCTGGGCGACGTAATCGCGGTAGGGGTAAAAGTAGGTGAACGCATCGACGCCGGGCAAAATCTGGCCGCCCAACGCGATCTGGCGGTAAAAGGCCAGCGTGAACAGCGCCAGAAATAAAAGCGCCGCGATGTCTTGAACTGTCGCCCGTCTCGTCGTTTGCCTTGGCACCGGGGTCCTTTCTTGCTGCATGGTGCCGCGATTATACGTGCAGCGACACGAATCGTCAAGCTTTTGCCGCATTGACACGTCTGGTTGCCTGGTTTATAATTTTCTCGTCGTGCCTCGTCGTGAACGGACGCCTCGCCGT
>CAYZYE010000312.1:0-2864 GCA_964481205.1 uncultured Anaerolineae bacterium
TTTGGTTTGACAAGCGTGGCTCGTTAAGCTATAATCACGCCGTTTGCGCTACCGTTGTACATACAGCGACTGCGTACTGGGTTTGTACGCAGTCGTCATATTTTGACATAATCGACGTCGAGTACACGGAAAAAATTCGCCGGCGTTCTCGTCAACCGCAGAAAGTGTTTGTGATGAAACAGTATACGTTTCCGGTATTTATCGCCATCATTGTTTTGACCGCCGCCTCGGTGTGGATTGTTTTGCCCAACAACCCGGGAATCCATCTCAATTGGGGCCAAGACGGTTATCACCGCGAGATCAAGATTGTGCAGGGGCTGGATTTGCAGGGGGGAATCCAGGTGTTGTTGGTTGCCGATCTGCCTCCCGATGTCGAGATCGAATCGGCGGCGATGGAAACAGCGCGCAAGATCATCGAGAATCGCGTCAATGGGCTGGGCATTTCAGAACCGTTGGTCCAACTTCAGGGAGGACAGCGGATCATTGTCGAGTTGCCCGGAATCGAGAATGAGGAGCAGGCGTTGGCGACGATTCGGGAGACCGGCTTGTTGGAATTTATCGACGTTGGGCGCGACTTTATCCCGCCGGGCACCGTTGTTCAGACAGACTATGTGCCGGGGACGGCTGTTTCGGAACCGCCCACGACAACGCTTTACACCGACGCCGGGGAACGCATTTACCACACGGTGATGACCGGCGAGGCCTTGAAAAATGCCGGCGCGACGACCAACCCCAATTCGCCCACCGGGATCGAATACGCGGTGGCTTTTGAGTTGCAACCCGACTGGGCGCGGGTTTTTGCCGATTATACAGGCACGCATCGGGGCGAGTCGCTGGCGATTGTCCTGGATAAAAAGGTCATCTCTTGCCCCCAGATCAACGATCGCATCCCCGACGGCAAGGGGGTGATCACGGGCAAGTTTACGCGCGAGGAGGCCAATGCGTTGGGCGTTCAACTGCGTTACGGCGCGTTGCCGATCCCGCTGCGCATCGAGAGCAATCAAAAGGTTGGCCCTTCGCTGGGCCAAGAGTCCATTCGCCAAAGCGTCAAGGCCGGTATTGTTGGCTTGAGCGCCGTGCTGTTGTTTATGTTGATCTATTATCGGCTGCCCGGCTTGCTTGCCGATCTCTCGCTGATCATCTATGGTTTGCTCAACCTGTCTGTATTCAAAATGGGCAGCACTTTTATGATCGTTCTGGCCGTTGTGTTGCTCGCCATTTACTTGATCGAGCGCCGGGATGTCTGGCTAATGTGGATGAGCGTGGGGTTGTTTATCGTTGCACTCATTCTCAACTTTAGAGCCGTGACTTTGACGCTGCCGGGGATCGCCGGATTTTTGCTTTCGACCGGCATGGCCGTCGATGCCAACATTCTCATTTTCGAGCGGATCAAAGAAGAGTTGCGCGCCGGAAAGACGCTTCGCTCTGCGCTGCGCGTTGGCTTTGACCGCGCCTGGACGTCGATTTGGGATTCGCAGGCTTCTTCATTGATCATTTGTGCGATCTTGTACGTTTTTGGCAGCAATTTTGGGGCCAGCATCGTCAAGGGCTTTGCGATCACGTTGGCGATTGGCACGGTGATCAACTTGTTCACGGCGATCACCGTGACCCGTACTTTTATGCGGGTGGTGTTTCAAACCGGTCAGGCGTGGATCGACGAACGTCCCTGGTTGTTGGGGGCTTGACGCCGGTACCAAGTTGGTGGAAATTAAAACTAGATTGTGTACATCTATGATGCTTTGTGAATTGCTTGGGGCGCAAAAAACGCGCTCTGGCAGTGACACGGTCACCCGAGGAGCTTGGAGTTAGGAGGCAGCGTTGTATAATATTGTTGGAAAGCGCAAGTGGTTTTTTGCGTTCTCGACGCTCTTGATTTTGTTGGGCATTGGGACGATGGTTTACGCGGCCGTTCGCTTTGGTTCGCCTTTGCGCATTGGCGTCGATTTTACGGGCGGAAGCCGTTTTGTCGTCCAGTTTACCGCTGCGGTCGACGAAGATGCGCTGCGTCAGGTCTTTATCGAGCAGGGGTTGGATCCGACCATTCAACAGCTTGGGGAAGCGTCGGCCAATATGTGGCAAATTCGGACGGCCTTTGTCGATGCCGATCAGGTCGCCGTTTTGTTCGATCAAATGCACACCCAAGTTGCGCCGATCGATCGCAACAGCACGCGCTATGACACCGTCGATCCGGCCATTGGCGGTGAAGTGACCAAGGCGGCGGCGATCGCCGTGCTGGTCGCTTCGGCGATTGTGCTGCTCTATATCTGGTTCTCTTTTCGGCGAGTGTCGCATGCGTTTCGCTACGGCGCGTGCGCCATTATTGGGATGATCCACAATCTCTTGATCGCGACCGGGTTCTTTGCGGTTATGAGTTTGTGGCGCGGTTGGGAGGTCGATGCGCTCTTTTTGACGGCTATTTTGACCGTCGTGGGCTTTTCGGTCCAAGATACGATCGTCGTTTTTGACCGCATCCGCGAAAACGCGCGCAAACGCCGCGATTCGTTCGAGGTTTTGGTCAACCGCAGTATTCTAGAGGTGGTGCAGCGATCGCTGACCACGCAGTTGAACGCAATGTTTGTGATGACTGCGATTCTCTTGTTTGGCGGCGCGTCGCTGGAAAAGTTTGTCGCGACCTGGTTGGTCGGTATGGTCAGTGGCACATACTCGTCGATCTGCATCGCGGTGCCGCTGTTGGTGGTGTGGGAGAATGCCGCGCAGCGTCGCGCACTGGGGGCGCAGGCGGCGGCGTGATCGCTAGTTGCCAGGATATGTCCAGTAGAACGCCCCGTTGACGGTTCAATCGTCAACGGGGCGTTGTGTTTAATTTGGGTGTGTTTCAAATGGTTTGGGCGTCCGTAGCATAG
>CAYZYE010000313.1:0-2817 GCA_964481205.1 uncultured Anaerolineae bacterium
GGGAAACTGTAATAAGATGAAAGTGGTTGCATAAAAGGGAGCGCGTTTGAATTGGATTGGGTGATGGCATGGATTTGACCGTTGAACGCCAACAACAAATGATCGCTCACCTGACGGCCTGGATTCGGGAGCGGGAGCTGGAATCTCTGGCGGTTCTTTTTCTTCAAGCCAACAAACCCCTGGCCCTGCTCGGTAGCCAGGCGCTACTTTTTTTCCAACCCGTTTTGGGGCAGGTTGGTTTGATGCTGGGCTGGCGTCGAGAGGCCGGGGTGTGGGCCGAGTATGCCGCATTGCTGGAAAACCCAGACAGCATCGACCACATTTTATCCTCATTGGAGTGTTGAGCAAACATGAACGCAGCGCCATACAGTCTTTGGCACGCACTCGCCGGCACCCTTCTCTTGATCATCATTCCCATTCTCTTGTGGGGCTATACCCGCCGGGTGCGCACGCACAAGCAACAAACCTTGCGCCCGATTCCGGCCTTTGGCATGTTGAGAGGGTTGATCGGGCAGATGGCCGAAAGCAACAAGCGCGTCCACCTTGCGCTGGGCACTTCGGGCATCTCGGACAGCCAAATGTCCGTTGTCGCCGGCGGGTTGGCCGTGTTGCGATACCTGGCCAACCAGGGCGCGGCGTTTGGCGTTTCGCCCATCACCACCGTCGCCGACCCCACCTTGATGTTGGTTGCGCAGGATATTCTTTACCGCGCGTATCAGGAGCGGGGACGTAAGGAAAACTATGTTTCGACCGATGTGCAAATGATCGCCCCCGATGCGATGACCTATGCGATCGGCGCGCAAGACATCGTCAACCAGGAAAACGTCGCCGCCAATGTGATGATTGGGCACCTGGGCGAGGAATATTTGTTATTGGGCGAGGCGGGGGCGCAACGCGGCCTGATTCAGTTGGCCGGTTCTAACACGGTCAATGCGCAGCCGTTCATCCTGTCTACGTCCAGGCATGCCCTGTTGGGCGAAGAAGTGTTCGCCGCCGGGGCCTATCTGACTCGACAACCCGAACACATTGCCAGTTTGCATGTCCAAGATTGGCTGCGGGTCGGCATCATCATCGTCATCGTCGCCGGCGTCTTGTTCAAGACACTTGCCGGCGCGGGATGAGGGCGGAGGTTCTCACAGAGGTATGGGTTTGCAACGGCTGTTTCGCATTGTCCTGACCGTCATTACGCTTTCGACCGGGATCATCGTTCTGCTATCATTTATCGTCGATAGTCCCAGTTTGCGTTCTTTTCGCGGCGTCTTGGCCGAGTGGGCTTTGATCGTCGTCGCTTTTGCCCTGATCCTGGGCGTATTCAACGTGCTCAACGTACATTTGCGGCGCATCAAGGGGCGCAATGCCATCTATAGCCTGACATTGATCGGCGCTTTTCTGGTTGTGTTTATCCCCGGCATTACCTCGGCCGGCCTGGTGCCCACCGAGTGGGCCCGGTTTGTCGGCCCCAACGGCGTGATCGTCAGTTCGATTTACCGCTATGTGCAGCGCCCCGTGCAGGCGACGCTTTTTTCATTGATGGCCTTTTTTGTCGCCACTGCCGCCTGGCGCGCGTTTCGCATTCACAGCGCCGCCTCGTTGGTCATGTTTATTTCTGCCGTGTTGGTGCTCCTCGGTTCGGTCTATCTCGACATCGGCGTATGGGACACCGTGGTCGAGATCAAAAATTGGGTGCTTGCTGTGCCGGTGATGGCCGGCACGCGCGGTATCCTGTTGGGGATCGCGCTGGGCACCATTGTCACCGGTATCCGTTTCTTGCTCGGCGTCGAACGCCCGTACAGCGATTGACGGCGTTCGCAGCCTCTTGGGTGGTTGATCACCTTTTTTTACCGAGTCAGGTATGAGTCAAAATTTGCCCGCTGGGCAAGACAAGGAATTGAATAATCTCCCGGATTGGATGCGCCAGATGGCCGGCGCAGCCGAAACGCCGTCCTGGCTGCACCGGCTTTTGCGGGACTGCGGTGAACTGCCCGTCGATCTCTCGCCGGCCGATGTGCCGCTTGTAGAACCGGTCGAGGCGGTTTTGGTCGAGCCAGAGCAGGACGCCCTGGATCAGGATATACCGGACTGGCTCGAACAGGCCGGCGACCTGTCTTCCAACCAGGTGCAGCCGTTGATCATCGACGCCGGCGAGCAGGGCGAGGTGGTCGATTGGCTCAGCGGCCTGCGCGAACAGGTCACGCCGCCTGCCGAACAGGAGACGAGCGGCGCGCTTGAATCCACCGAAGCGGCGCCCGACTGGTTCGAGGGGATTACCGGCGTTCAAGACACGGCCCAAGCAAGCGAGGTCGATGCCTTTGCCGCCGCGCCTGGCGAGGAACTGCCCGATTGGTTGAGCGGCTTTGGCGACGCCGGTGAGGAAGCGGCGGCGCAGCCGGAGACACAAACCGGGCTGCCCGACTGGTTCAGCGATGTTGGCGATGATGTCGCCGAACCGGCTGCGTCTGCTCCCGGCGAGCAAGAGGCGATTCCAGACTGGTTGGCCGGCGCAGAGACCGCGCCCCAGGTTCCGCCCGATGCTGCGGCTGTCGAAGCGCCGGAAATACCGGACTGGCTTCGTGGAACCGCACCCGAATCGGCTGCGCCAGCCGGTTTTGTGGCGCCCGAACCGGAGGAAATTCCCGCGTGGCTCACCGGGGCAGCGCCGGAGACTCGAGCTGTCGAAGCGGCGCCGGCGTCTTCCACCGAAGCAGCGCCCCCGGCGGAGGAAGGTATGCCCGACTGGTTGGCCGGCATCGGCGAGGAGGCGGAAGCGGCCCCGGCAGAAGAGGGTGCGCCCGATTGGTTGGCCGGCATCGGCGAGGA
>CAYZYE010000314.1:0-2805 GCA_964481205.1 uncultured Anaerolineae bacterium
GACCGGAGCGACGGCGGCCTATACTTATACTATGCCGGGCACGTATCAAGTGATGTTGACAATTACGTCGGGCGCTTACCAGTCATCCGAGACGAAAGCGGTCAAAGTGACCGGCGCGATGATCTATTTGCCGCTGGTTGTCAAGCAACACTAGTGAGCGCGAGATCAAGATTGGTTCAATCTCCAAGATTGAACCAATCTTGGGTAAAAGGAATGATATGGCGGTTGTGGTGGATGCGCAGACATTGTTTGCCCGGTTCTTTGATTTTGATGATCAAACAGCGTCTGTAGTGGGGATAAATGTGGCCGGCTTGCCGGTCGGGTTGCTCTTTGATAACCCGGCTGTGGCCGAGCAGGCGCGGCGTGATTACGCGCCTTTTTTGTCCGATGACGAGCCGCTGACTCGCGTTCGCATCCACGTCGATGGGCGGGTGTACCTGGGTGATGATTTGGAAATAGGGGAGGTTGGCCCGGCAATCGACGAGACGGTTGAGCAGGTCATTGTGGCCTGGCGCGGCTATGTGCTTGTCGCAGACAAAACGTGGCGCAACCCGCGTGTTGTGTTGCGTTCCGGGTGTGGCGCCGTTGAGAATGTGTTGCGGATCATTTATTCGTTCTTGATCCTCGAGCACGACGGGTTTTTGCTGCATTCGTCCGGCGTGGAACGCGACGGCGCGGGGATTGTCTTTTTTGGCAAATCGGGCAGCGGCAAGACGACGGCGGCGCGGTTGTCGGCGCCGTACCAGGTGTTGAGCGACGACATGATTGCCATCACCCGTCGGAATGGGGGTTTTGTGGCCTGGGGCACACCTTTTGGCGAGGTGGACAAGGCCGGCCGTCAGAACCGGTCGACGCCGTTGCGGGGGCTGTTTTTGCTCAAGCAGTCGCCGGAAACGTCGGTTGAGCCGCTGGCGCGGCGCGAGTTTGTCACCCACTTGATGGCCAATGTGGTGACATTTACATCGGACCTGGACCGGCAGGCCACGATTTTGGATTTGTGCCGCGCCTTGTCGCTGAAAATAGATGGCGCCATGCTGCATTTTCGCCGCGACCCGTCATTTTGGGAGGTTATCGTCAATGCACCTTGATCAAGTTGTTGCCCGCAGCCCACAGACGGCGTCGCGGATCATCGACGGCGAAGCCGTGGTGCTGACCGCCGATGACAGCACGTTTCGTGTGTTTAACCCGGTCGGGACGCGGATTTGGGATTTGTTGGCCAGCCCGTCGATGGTTCGACAGATCGCGGCTCAAATTTGCGCCGAGTTTGAGGTGGCAGAGACGCAAGCGCAGCGCGACGTGGTGGCTTTTTTGCAAGAATTGGCGGCCAAGGGGATGGTGACCCTGGCTCCACAACAAGAGTAGGCGTCGTGTCGGAAGGCGTTCTTGCCTGGCTTGACGGCAAACTGGCGCAGCGACCGCACCCCTTTGCGGTCACCTTGGAGCTGACCGAGGTTTGCAATCTCCATTGCCGACATTGTTATTTGACCGAGCGCACCAATCCAGGTTTGCCCACCGAGACGGTCAAGGACATTTTCGATCAATTGGCCGCCGCCGGTACATTGTTTTTGACCCTGACCGGCGGCGAGGTGATGACCCGGCCGGATTTTCTCGAATTGGTGGACGACGCGCGCGGCAAGGGCTTTGGGGTGCGCATTTTGACCACCGGCACGCTGTTGACCCTCGAGATGGCCGATGCGCTTGCCGGCCTGCACGTGCTTGGCGTCGAGATGAGTCTCTATGGCGCAGATGCTTTGGTGCATGAGGAGGTGACCGGTGTCAATGGCTCGTTCGAGCGGACGTTGCGCGCAGCGCATTTGCTGCGCGAGCGCGGGATCAAGGTCTATTTAAAGACCGTTTTGATGAGGCGCAACATCCACCAGGTTGACCAAATGCGCGCTCTGGCGGCCGGCCTGGGTGCCGAGTATGCGGCCGACTTGTACCTCACCGCGCAACGGGACGGCGCGGATGGCGTGTTTGCCGAGCGGGCGACGGATGAACAACTGTTGCGCTTTTTTTCCCAGGCCTTTCGGACCACGCCGGAGGACGAGTTGGCGCGTTTGTTTTCAGAGGCCTGCGATCTGCCGCTCGAGTCGGCGCCGGCCGCCGACCGGGTGTGTAATGCCGGGGTCAGCGGTTGCCGGATTGGTGTGGATGGCAGGGTTTATCCATGTATCGAAATTGACTTGTGCGCCGGCGATTTGCTGGTGCAACGCTTTGACGACGTTTGGCGCTCTTCGCCAGTGTTCGAGCGCATTCGCGCCTTGCGACGCGGTGATTTCAAGACTTGCGCCGCATGCAAGTTCTATGATGCCTGTGTCCGTCATTGTCCGGGGCTGGGCTTGCTCGAGGAAGGCGACTTGTACGCCGCCCCTCGAGAGGCTTGCCGGCTGACGCAGGTGCGTTATCAGGCTTACAAAACAATGCAAGCTCAGGGGGGATGACCGGGTATGCCATTGGAGTGTGTCTCAAGAGTTGACGGGTTGGTAGCATGGCCCATTGTGGGCGTTTTACAGTATAACCAACGAGACATCTCCATATCATTAACAAGGTTTAGCGGGAGAGAACAAGATGAACAAAAACAAGAAACCTTTTTCCACGCGAAAAAAGTACGAAACGCCGCGGATTGTCCTGGAGGAGACGTTCGAGCGAACGGCGGCTCAGGCCTGTCCAAGTCCGCCGGGCAAGGAGACTGCCGGATTTCCACGTTTTTGTACAGCAATCAATACCTGATGTTTGGTTATGAGTGAGCGGTTGTCTCATTCTATTTCGCCGGGCATAGCCGTTGGTCTGATCCGCGACGCGGTC
>CAYZYE010000315.1:0-2779 GCA_964481205.1 uncultured Anaerolineae bacterium
GCTGGTCGTCCCCCTACGGCGACGAGTCCTCACCAGCGGTGACTTTAGTCACAAAGTTCGTCCGGCGCCGTCTGTTTACGACGGCGCTTTGATGAGCGCCGGCGCGACCAGGGTCATCAAGGCGGCGCCCATCCAGGGCCGGAAGGGGGGCAGGATGGCGGTGTACGGATAGTAGGCGAGGATGTGCGGCGCTGTGACGCGGCTCCAGACGAGTGCAGCGGCGGCGACGGCGCTGGCGGCGATGATCAGGCCATCGCGCCAGGTGTAGCGGGCGCGGCGGTAATGGGTGCGCTTGACGCGCCGTCCTTGCGCCCAAAAGACGGCCAGCAGCAGCGCGACGCTGGCGATGAGGCCGCCCCAGCCCAGGGCGCGGAGCGTTTCAAAATAGGTCAGCGTGAAAACGCCGCCGAGCACGCCGCCCAGCCCAAGCAGGGTCAGCGTTTTGTGCAGCAGGTCGCGCGCTCTCGAGGGCGCGTGCGCGCCGCCAAAGCCGCGCGCCTCCATCGACTCGGCGAGTTGGAAACTGCGTTCCAGGCCGGTGGTGAGCAGCGCCATGACAAAGGGCAGCATGTCGCGGATGCGCCGCATGCGATGTCCCCTGATCAACTGCGCCTCTCGAATTTCTTTTGCGCTGGCGATCATTTGCGGAAAGAATGTCAAGGCGATCGAGATGATCAGCCCGGCTTCGTAGAGAAAGGCGGGGGTCAGGCGCAATAGTTGCGACTGGCTGATGGTCAGGTTGAGTGTGGCAAAGATCAGCATCAACGTCGTCAAGCCCAAGGCGCCGCACGCGCCCCAGAGCACGGCTTCGAGGGTGATGTTGCCGCCCACGATCGGCCAGTTTGCGGGCAGTTGAAACAGAATTGTGCTGCCGGTGTGGACGTTCAGCGCGTTGACGGGGATGGTAAAGAGGCTCAAGCCCAGGGTCAGGCGGACGATCGCTTGCCAGCCGGCGGCGTCGGGGCGGTTTTGGCTCACTGTGACGTGGATCACTGCAACCACGCCGAGGATCAGGCTGAGGTACAGGGGATTGCGCGTCAATGTGGCCGCCATCGCTGTGGCGATGGTCCAGGCCAGCCAGGTGATCGGGTGCAGCATTTGCTAGAACTCGATCCCCCGGCGGGCCTGGATGCCTTGTTGGTAGGGGTGTTTGCGTTCCTGCATTTCGGTCACATAATCGGCGCGGGCCAAAATTTCCTCCGGCACGCGCCGCCCGGTGAGTACCAGTTCGACGTCGTCTGGTTTGTGCTCGATGAGGTCGAGTACATCTTGCACGGTGAGGAGATTGAAATAGAGAGCGACATTGATCTCGTCCAGCACGACCAGCTGGTACGCGCCGCTCGACATTGCCTCCTGGACGCGCTCAAGCCCTTTTTGGGCCAGCGAGTGGTCTTGCGGCGTTGTCTGGCCGGCGTAGACAAAGGCCGGTTGACCAAACTGCTCGATGGTGATCCGTCCGTTCAAGGCGGTTACGGCTTCTAGTTCGCCATAGTCTGGCCCGGCTCCGCCTTTCATGAATTGACCAATGTAGGTATGCCAGCCGTGTCCCGCCGCGCGCAGCGCCAGCCCCAGCGCGGCGGTGGTTTTTCCTTTGCCGTCTCCGGTATAGACGTGAATCAGTCGGTGAGTCATTGTATGTTTACGCGCACCGGCGCAGTTTGCGGCCGGCGGCGATCAGCGTTGCGCCGGCGGCGATCAGCAAGAGTGCGGCCGGCCACGGGGCGCCCCCGGTTTGGGGCAGTGTTTCGGGCGCGGCGTTGGCGGGGATGGTCGCCGGGGCGCCGACGTCGATCCGCGCCAGGGGCAGCGTTTTCATCTCCAGGGCGATCAAGGCCTGCACGGTGCTCATAAAATTGTCGCCGGGCGCGGCGTCTTGCCAGCGAAACGCGCCGCTGTCGTTCTGAAAGGCGCGCAGCCGGTCGTAAGCCGAGGCGCCGTCCTGGGCAAAGATTTTCCAATCGACGCCGGCCGGGTCCTCGCCGGCGGCGAGTAAGGCCCAACTGACCACGGCGGTCGAGTTCGAGTCGCTGTCATCGCCCCACGGCGATGGTTTGATGTAGGGAAAGCCGCCGTCCTGGTTTTGCTGTCCTTTGAAATGTGCGATTGCCTTTTGAATCTGCGCGTGGTCGGCGGGGACGCCGGCGGCGATCAAGGCGACGACGGCCAGGGCGGTGGTGTTGTTGTCGCCGCTGCCGGGGGTCGTGTCGGCGTTCCACGCCCAGGCGCCGCCGGCAAGCTGGATGGCGAGCAAATAGTTGACGGCTCTGGCGGGGATGGCGCGGTTGGCGCTGCTCAGGGCGAGGACGGCCATGCAGTGTTCGTTGACAAAGTCGCCGTCGCCGCCGATGCGGCCGTCTGCGCCGAGCATGCTTTCCAGGCGGGCGATCAGGTCGTCGCCCAGCGCCGAGCGCGGGTTCTGGCCGTTGGCGGTGAGGGCCAAGACCACTTTGGCAAATTCGCCGGCTTTGGTCACGGCGTCGATGTGGGTCTTGATAAAGTCCAGCGCCGTTGCGCCGGGCGCGCCCCAGGCGAGGGCGTTTTCGCCGCCGGCGGCGACGGCGAGGACGGCGTCGGCGGTTGCGCCGATGGTCGATGGGCTGCCAAAGCCGCCGTCGGCGTTTTGCTGTGTTTTGAGCCAGGCCACGGCGCTTGGGCCGTCGGCCCAGGCGGGCGCGGCCAGCGTCAGGGTGATGGCGAGGGCGATCAGGGCGGTGAATAAACGTCGTTGGGTCATGGTTTCTCCTGTGGTTGGGTAAGGGTTTTCCAGTTCAAGATGTCC
>CAYZYE010000316.1:0-2705 GCA_964481205.1 uncultured Anaerolineae bacterium
CGACGCTTGCCCGGTGAACATTGACATTCTGCAAGTGATCGGCGCGGTCGCCGAGATGCCAGGGATATGAAAGCAAAGGTACAACATACAATGTCGCTTTTTCGCTACAATATTCAGGGCAACTGGTACAAGGGCAACGTCCATATCCACAGCACGGCCTCTGATGGGGGCAAGGATTTTTCCGAACTGGCGCAGATGTATGCTCAGGCCGGGTACGCTTTTTTGTTTCGTACCGATCACTGGGTGGCCTCGAACGTCGCTGCGGACGAGAGGCATTATCCGCTGCTCTGGCTGGACGGGATCGAGCTGCACGGGCGAGACGAGCGAGGTGTGGCTTATCACGTGCTTTGCCTGGGTACGTTCACCGGTTTGGCGAAAGAGATGGGGTTGGTCGAGGCGGTCAAGGCGGTGCGGGCGCAAGGTGGGCTGGTGGTTTTGGCTCATCCGTATTGGATGGGTAACTCGTTCCAGGATGCGCTGCATTGGGACTTTGACGGGGTCGAGGTGTATAATCACGTTTGCCGGTGGTTGAATGGCAAGAGCGATAGCGGCGCCTATTGGAATGCGATGTTGCAGCACAACCGTAATGTACTGGGGTTGGCCGTCGATGACGCGCATATCCGTCCTGAGCATCCCGGCTGGAACGGGGGATGGATGATGGTCAATGCGCCAACGTGCTCGCGTGAGGCGATCCTGGCGGCGATCCGGGGCGGGCATTTTTACTCGACGTGCGGCCCCGAGTTTTACTCGATTCAATATGACGGGGACTGGATCAGGATGACCGGTTCGCCCGTGCAGTTTGTTCGCCTCGTTGGGCCGGCCGACAAGGGAAGGCGGCTTGGTTCGTTCGATGGGGCGCTTTTGACCGAGGCGGCTTTTCAGCTGCCGCAAGAGTGGCCTTATGCTTATCTGGAAATCGAGGATGCGCAGGGCCGCCGTGCATGGACAAATTCTCTGTTTATAGCCAATTCGTGATGAGAGGTGTATCTATGACCCATTCAAATCCGATCAAGCCCTATCTGGCGACGATTACGGGCCTTCGCGATCTGGCGAGCGGTATCAAGTTGTTCCAGGTCAAGCTGGACGATCCCGAGATCAGCGCCGCGTTTGACTATCAACCGGGGCAGTTTGCCGAGGTGTCGGCGTTTGGTGTGGGCGAGTCGCCGTTTGGCATCGCCTCGACGCGGGGGCGCGGCGAAACGATAGAGTTCGCTGTCAATCGTATTGGCACGGTGACAGACGCGCTGCATCGCATGGACGAGGGCGACAAGATCGGTTTGCGCGGCCCGTTGGGGCACGGCTTTCCGATGGATGATTTCAAGGGTAAGAACATTGTGATCCTGGGCGGCGGCATCGGCGGCGCACCGCTGCGTCCGGTGATCCAGACCGTTTTGGATAACCGCGCCGACTATGGCAAGTTGACGATCTTTTGGGCCGCGCGCGGCCCCGACCTGCTGGTGTTTACCGACGAATACGACGAGTGGCGCGCGCAGCCGGATACTGAACTGCACCTCACCGTCGACCACGCTACGCCAGACTGGCCGCACAAGGAAGGGTTGATCACCACGTTGGTCGAGAGTGTGGTCCCGTCTTCGCAGAACGCGGTCAGTATTACTTGCGGCCCGCCGATTATGATCAAGTTTGCGATGATGTCGCTGCAAAAACTGGGATTCAAATCGGAGCAAAACTGGGTCACGCTGGAAGCCAAGATGAAATGTGGCATCGGCAAGTGCGGTCGCTGCAACCTGGGCGGCGTGTTTATTTGCACCGACGGCCCGGTGTTTTGCTTTGCCGAGGTCGAGCAGTTTATGGAGAGTTTTGTCTAAATGATGTTTTAATTCTTTTCGTTTCCGAGGAGGGCGAAATGACAACGATTGCTCAGTTTGAATTTCCAGACGAATTGTATTATGACGACGAGCACACCTGGGCGCGCGTGGATGGCGACACGGTGACGATTGGCATGACGTCGTTCGGTCAGGATTTGGCCGGTGAGATCGTCTATGTCGAGGTGCCGCGCGTGGGGCGCACGGTGTCCAAGGGCGAAGCTTTTATGTCGATGGAATCCGGCAAATGGGTTGGCCGGGTCAAGTCGCCCGTTTCCGGCGAGATCGTCGAGGCCAATGAAGAGGTCGAGTGGGAGAGCACTTTGGTCAACGAAGACCCGTATGGCGAAGGATGGCTGGCCAAGATCTCGGCCGGTGATTTGAGCGAGCTGGATGGTCTGATGAAAGCCGGTTCGGACGATTTTGCGGCCTTTATTGCCGCAGAGCAGGCCAAGTACGCCAAGTAAGGCTCCGGCGTCGACAATGCGGGCTTGTGGCGGCCCCCCATAGTGTACAAGCGATGTCGGTTGTCTGGCCGGCATCGCTTTTGTTTTGATGTTTTTGAATGTCGGTGGCGCTTGGCGCAATTTTATGTTTTCCAGGGGAGGTGGGTGATGGCAAGCGGCGACGAGATGAGCAGGGTCAGGGCGGTCAAGGCCGAGTATGAGGCGATGCTGCTCAAGAAAAAAAATGTGGTTGGCGTGGGTATTGGCTTTCGGGAACGAGCGGGGCAGCTTACCGAAGAGCTGGTGCTCACGGTGCTGGTCAGGGTCAAGCAGCCGCTCTCGCGCCTGCGTAAACGCGACCGGATTCCGTCCATGCTGGACGGCGTGGCGGTTGATGTCAAGCAAGTGGGCAAGCTGAAAATTTGAGGAGGCAAAT
>CAYZYE010000317.1:0-2690 GCA_964481205.1 uncultured Anaerolineae bacterium
GAATTTATCGACGAGCATGCTGCCCAGTCCCCCGATCAACCCTTTTTCCTCTACATCACCCCCTCTGCGCCGCATCGCCCCTGCGTGCCGCCCGATTTCATGCGAAACGCAAGTCAGGCCGGGCTGCGCGGCGATATGGTGTGTCTGGTCGACTGGATGGTCGGCGAGATCGACCGGGCGCTGGCGCGAAACAACCTGGTTGACCGGACGCTGATCATCATCACCAGCGACAATGGCGCACGCGCCACCAACTATGACGGGTTGGACTATGGGCACAAGTCGAACGGCAACCTGCGCGGTCAAAAAGCCGACATTTGGGACGGCGGCCACCGCGAGCCGTTCGTGGCCCGCTGGCCGGGCCATATCCCGGCCGGCGCAACCAGCGACGAACTTGTCTGTCTTGCCGACCTGACCGCAACCTGCGCCGACATTGTTGGTTTCGACCTGCCCGCCGACGCCGCGCAAGACAGCTATAGCATTTTGCCCGCCCTGCTCGGTCAAACGGGCCGCGCGCCGATCAGAGAAGCGGTCGTTCACCACTCTGGCGACGGCATGTTTTCCGTCCGTCAAGGCCGGTGGAAACTGATCCTGGGACTAGGCTCCGGCGGGTTCAGCCAACCCAAACACCTCGAACCGACGCCCGGCGGGCCGCACGGCCAACTGTACAATATGGACGACGACCTGCAAGAAAGCGGCAACCTGTGGGCGCAATATCCCGACGTCGTCGAACGATTGAGCGCCCTGCTAAAAAAATACCAGGAACAAGGTTTTAGCCGCCCCGGCGCAGGGGCCTAGGAGTGTGCTGAAAAACTATTGGCGCACCCGCAAACCGCCGAGAGCGCAAAGAGATAAAACATCAAGTAGTACCGTGGATATTAGCAAATACAAGATGCTCTCTGCGTTCTTGGCGTTCTTTGCGGTTAATCTTTTGCTTTTCAGCGGCCTCCCAGCATAAAATAAGCAAATTTATAGAATTGTTCAAGCTTTACCAGTCCGTTTTGAAAGCAACTTTGATCAACAAGCCCCAGTGCAATGGGAGACAACTATGCCCGATCTCAGCCCATACATCGGTCGTTGGGTCGCCGCCGTGCGCGGGCGCATTGTCGGCGTTGGGCAAACGGCAGACCAGGCGAGGCGCCTGGCGCAGCGCAATCGCCCCAAAGAATCGCCCACGGTCTTTTTTGTGACCCCTGACGACCAAATCGCTCAGGCCATCGCCAAACAGCCCTTGATCGCCCAAATCTTTGATCTTGGCGCCGCCAAAGCCTCGGCAATCTATCTCGTCGGCGGCAGCGTGCGCGATCTGTTGCTGGGAAAAGGCGCGCACGATCTCGACTTTGCCGTCGACGGCGACGGCCTGCTTGTGGCGCGGCACATTGCCAACAAGCTGAACGGCGCATACGTCGCCATCGACCGCGAACGAAAAACGGGGCGAGTCGTTTTGCCCGCGAAAAACGGCCCCAGGCCGTACATTGACATCGCCTCGCTGCGCGGCCCCGACCTGCAAGCCGATTTGCGCGACCGCGACTTTACGATCAATGCGCTTGCGGTGCAGCGCGCAGCGCAGCCCGGCCCACACCGCCGGGGAACGTCCATCTGGCGCGTCGTCGATCCGCTGAACGGCCAGAGCGATCTGCGAGACGGCATTCTGCGGGCGGCTTCGCCAACCAGTTTTATGCACGACCCGGTGCGCACCCTGCGCGCCGTGCGCATGTGCGTCCAACTGGGGTGCAAGATTGAGCCGCAGACCGAACGCTGGCTTGTCGCAGCCGTTCCGACGCTCAATCACACCTCGGTCGAGCGCATCCGCGACGAGTGGTTCAAAATCTTGCAGCAGCCGGGCGCGTCGCCGGCCTTGAAAACGTTGAACCGTCTGGGGCTTTTGCCGGCGATCATCCCCGACCGGCGCGCGCTGGCCCAGGCGGAAAAATTCGACCACGCCCTGGCCAGCGTCGAGGCCATAGAACGGCTGTGGGACGAGATCAGAGGCCGGGAAAAAGGGCGGCCGCATATCTCGCGGCCTTGGCGCAAACACCGCGAACGCCTCGTCCAACGCTACCGCACGCACATTTGCGACGAACGCACCAGGCTGGCGCTGCTCAAATGTGCGACGTTGCTGCACGGCATCGACACCGCGCCGGGCCGGTCGGCCGAGGTCGCCGCCGGCCTGATGCAAACGTGGCATTGCAGCGCCAGAGAGGTCGCGCTGGTGCGTATGTCGATTGCCGGACAGGCCGACGTGCATTTGCTGGCCGCCGAACCGGCTCTCAACAAACGAATGGTCTACCGCTTTTTCCGCGCCACCGGTGAATACGGCATCGACGCCGTGTTGATCGCCCTGGCCGCGCGTTACGCCAGGATCGACGCGCAACGACGTATCGCCGCCATCGCCGCCCGGTTACTCGACGACTATTATGAACATCCAGAGCGCATCGATCCGCCGCCGCTGCTCTCGGGGCACGACTTGATCGCCCTGGGGCTTGCGCCCGGCCCGCAAATGGGCAAGCTGCTCGCCCGGCTGCGCGAGTCTCAAGCCACCGGCGAGATTCAAACACGCGCGCAAGCCATACGCGACGCCCGATCCTGGATCGACAGAAAAGAATAGGATGTGTTTCAAATGGGTGTGTTTCATTTACTTTGTAGCATCGGCCCTCGTGGCCGTTTTGGCCCGTTCCACCCGACCACGGGTC
>CAYZYE010000318.1:0-2688 GCA_964481205.1 uncultured Anaerolineae bacterium
GGTCAACTATGGCTTTGTGCCGGGTTGCCCCGCGCCGGACGGTGACGATCTGGACGTGTACGTGTTGGGCGTTTTTGAGCCGCTGACCGAGTTCACCGGGCAATGTATCGCCGTTGTGCATCGCCTGGACGACGACGATGATAAATTGGTGCTTGTCCCCCGGGGCGTGACCTATACCGATGAGCAAATCGCTGCGCTGATCGAGTTTCAAGAGCGGTTTTTCAAATCGATTATCCTGCGAAAACACGACATAAAATAAGCAAACCTTGGACATTTTAAGAGTTGGAAAAACCTAACCGGCAGCTCGGGGCCGGTGGACAAATGAGCGAAGGGACAGAACTCGAGTAGGGTTGATGATGCAAGGTGGCGATGTGAAAAATTTGCCAGGAACCTATTTGCTCTTGATCCGGTTGGATGCCAGTGCGCCGTATCAGATCGGTAAATTGGGTACATTTGTGTTTCAAAGCGGGTGGTACATCTATGCCGGGAGCGCGCTGGGGCCGGGCGGCGTGGCCGCGCGGCTGGCCCGCCATCGACGCCGCCGGAAACGGCTACACTGGCATGTCGATTATCTGCTGGCCGTGAGCGTGTTGGAAGCGACCTGGCACATCGTATCGGGTGAGCGGCTCGAATGCGCCTGGGCGGCGGCGATCTCGGCTTTGCCGCGCGCCGGGCGTCCGGTGCCGCGCTTTGGCTCATCAGACTGTCGATGCCGGAGCCATCTCGTTTACCTGCCATATCGACCCACCGACCGGCAGATCGAGAGCGCGTTGGCGCCGGTCTGGCCGCTGGTCAAGACAATCATCGAGCCGTAGGAGGGGACAGTGACCATTCAAATTGTCTTGTTGTTTCTCATTGTCGGCGCCGCGGTCGTGCTTTTTTCCTGGGATCGTTTGCCGGCCGATGTGACGGCGTTGGGCATTTTCTTGACCCTCGTGCTGGCCCGGCTGCTGCCCCCCGGCCGCGCTTTTGCCAGCTTTGGCAGCGACACGGTGGCCATGATCTTTGGCTTGCTCGTTCTCACCGCCGCCCTGGTACAAACCGGCGTGGTGGACATGCTGGGGCGGGTCATCTTGCGTTTTGCCGGCGTGGATCACAACCGGCTGCTGTTGACCATTATGATTGTTGTCGCTGCTTTGAGCGCGTTTATGAGCAATACGGCCACGGCCGCGCTCTTTGTGCCGATCACTCTGGGCGTCGCGCGTCGCGCCCATGTTGGCGCGCCCAAACTGCTGATGCCGCTGGCGTTTGCATCCATTTTGGCCAGCTCGGTCACGCTGGTCAGCTCTTCGACCAACATTGTGATCAGCGGGGTAATGGCCCAGTACGCGATGGAACCGCTGGGTATGTTCGAGCTGACCCGGGTCGGCGTGCCGATTGCGCTGTTGGGACTGGCCTACATGTTTTTCATCGCCCCAAAATTGATCCCCAATCGCGCGCCCCCCGATGAGGACACCCGGGCATTTGGCATCAGGCCTTATCTGGTCGAGGTTTTGGTTGCGCCCGGCTCGCCGCTGGTCGGCAAGACCTTGATCGAGTCTGGGCTGGGACGCGATATGGATTTGACCGTGCTGCGCGTGCTGCGCGACCACAACCACTATCTCGCACCCAAGGCGGCGCTGCGCCTTCAAGAGGGCGACGAGCTGTTGGTCAAAGGGCACCACAATGACATTCTCAAGATCAAAGACGCGGTGGGCATCGATCTCAAGGCCGATGTCACCCTCTCTGACCCACGCCTGCAATCGCAAGACATGCGCCTGGTCGAGGCCATTTTGCTGCCGCCCTCATCGTTGATCGGCCACACGCTCAAAGAGGCCGAGTTCCGGCAGCGGTTTGGCCTGCAAGTGCTGGGCATCAACCGGCGGGGCAAGAACATTTACCGTAAATTGAGCCAGATTGCGCTGCAAATCGGCGACCAACTGTTGCTGCAAGGCGCTCCATCCGATATGGATCGCCTCGACCGGGAACGGGTTCTCCACATCGTGAGCACCATCGAGGACCGGCGCCCCAACCGCCAACGCGCGCCGGCGGCGATCGCCATTTTTGCCGTGGCGCTGGCGCTCGCGGCGCTGAATGTGCTGCCCCTGGCGGTGGCGGTTATCCTGGGCGCCCTGGCCGCTTTTGTGTGGCGCTGTATCGCCCCGGACGAAGCCTATCGCGCCATCGAGTGGAAAGCGATCGTGGTCATCGGCTGCATGTTGGCGATGGGGCAGGCCATGGAACACACGGGGGCAGCGGCGTTTCTGGCGTCGCAGATTGTGACCGTCGCCGGGCAATTGGCGCCGATCTGGCTGCTTTCGGCGTTTTTTGTCCTGACGCTGATTTTGACCCAGCCCATGTCGAACCAGGCCGCGGCGGTGGTCGTGCTGCCGGTAGCTTTGCAAACGGCGATGCAATTGGGGCTGAACCCCCGGACATTTGCCGTCATGATTGCCCTCGGCGCGAGTTGCTCCTTTATCACTCCGCTAGAGCCGGCCTGTTTGATCGTCTATGGTCCGGGACGCTACCGGTTTATGGATTTTGTGCGCGTGGGCTTGCCGTTGACGGCGTTGGTTTACCTGCTGTCGATTGTGTTGACGCCATTGTTTTGGCCGCTATAGCCAGCCAACGGCAAATGCAACCGCGTACCTGAAGCGTTTGACGCCGGCTTGCTCTAATGGTACAATCTGGAAACTGTCCAGCCCCCGT
>CAYZYE010000319.1:0-2648 GCA_964481205.1 uncultured Anaerolineae bacterium
GTAGGGAGAAATCTATGGAATACAAAAACGTTCTCACCACGTGCGTTTACTGTGGCTCCGGCTGCAAATTATATCTCCAGGTGCTTGACGGCGAGATCGTGGGCGTGCTGCCGGATAAAACGCATCCCATTTCGCATGGATCATTGTGCATCAAGGGCTGGAATGCCGCGGCCTTTGTCAACCATCCAGACCGGCTCAAAACGCCGCTGATCCGGCGAGGCGACCGGTTGGAAGAAGCGACCTGGGATGAAGCGCTGTCTTTGGTAGCGGAAAAACTTGTGACCATCCGCGACGAGTCCGGGCCGGACAGTATCGGCTTTTTCACCTCGGCCAAGTGTACCAACGAGGAGACCTATGTGTTGCAGAAATTGGCGCGCGCAGTGATCAAGACCAACAACGTCGATCACTGCGCCCGGCTTTGACACGCTCCCACGGTGACCGGTCTGGTCGCCTCATTTGGAAGCGGAGCGATGACCAATTCCGTCCCGGAATTCAGCACCGAGACGCAGTGTTTTTTGATCACCGGGTCGAATACAAGCGAAGCCCATCCATTGGTCGCCAGCCACGTGTTCAAGGCCAAAGAACGCGGCGCCAGGATCATCGTCGTCGATCCGCGCGAGATTCAAATGGGACGCCTGGCCGACCTGTACCTGCGTCCCTGGCCCGGCACCGACGTGGCCTGGATCAACGGTATGATGAACGTGATCATCAACGAGGGCTGGCACGACGAGGCCTTTATCCGCGAGCGCACGGAAGGCTATAAAGAACTGCGTCAGATGGTGGCGGACTATACGCCGGAGCGCGTGGAACAGATTGCCGGCATTCCGGCCGACGATCTGCGCGCGGCGGCGCGGATGTATGCGCAGAGCAAACCGGCGGCCATTCTCTATGCGATGGGGATCACCCAGCACACCACCGGCACCGACAACGTCAAGTCTTGCGCCAACCTGGCCATGCTCACCGGCAACGTGGGCATCGCCGGGGGCGGCGTCAACCCCTTGCGCGGGCAGAACAATGTCCAGGGTGCGTGTGACCTGGGCGGTTTGCCCAATGTCTACCCCGGCTACCAGGCGGTGACTATTCCGGCGATCAAGGCCAAGTTTGAAGCGGCCTGGGGCGTCGATGGGCTGGATGGCAAGGTGGGCAAAACGGTCACGGCGATGGTCGACGCGGCCGGGCGGGGCGAGATGCGTGCGCTGTACGTGATGGGGGAAAACCCCATGCTCTCTGACGCCGACCTTACCCACGTCGAGCAATGCCTGAAACACACCGAGTTTCTGGTCGTGCAGGACATTTTCCTCACCGAGACGGCGCGGCTGGCGCACGTTGTCTTGCCGGGCACATCCTTTGCCGAGCGGGATGGCACCTTTACCGGCACCGACCGGCGTGTGCAGCGCGTGTGCAAGGCGATCGAGCCGATCGGCCAGTCCAAACCAGATTGGGAAATCCTCTGCGCCGTGGCCAAAGCCATGGGTGCGCCGGGGTTCGAGTTTGACTCGCCGTCGGCGGTGATGGACGAGATCGCCGGGCTGACGCCCATTTACGGCGGCGTGTCTTATGCGCGTTTGCAGGAAAGCGGCTCATTGCAGTGGCCGGTGCCGACCGCCGATCATCCGGGCACGCCTTTTTTGCACAAGGGGCGGTTCAGCCGGGGGTTGGGGCATTTTTACGCCATCGAGTTCAAAGAGGCCAGGGAACTGCCGGACGACGCCTATCCATTCATCTTGACCACCGGACGGATGATGTTTCACTGGCACACCGGCACGATGACGCGGCGCTCGGAAAAACTCGAGCAGGAAGCGCCAGAGGCATACGTCGAATTGCATCCCGACGACGCCGAGCGCGTTGGTTTGGCTGGTTCAGGTGGTCAGGGGCGCCCGCAGCGTGTGCGCGTCGCCAGCCGGCGCGGCGAGATCGAATTGGCGGCGCGGGTGACGCCGCGCATTCGCCCCGGCGTGGTTTTTATCCCTTTCCACTATGTCGAGGCCGCGGCTAACCGGCTGACCAACTCGGCGCTGGATCCGATCGCCAAAATCCCCGAATACAAGGTCTGCGCGGTGCGGGTTGAGGCGGTGGGGTAGGGCGATTGATCTCTTTTTTCAGTCGAGTTATGACCCAGGTCTCAAGTTGGCCGGACAGACAGACAAGAGGGAACGAAAATGGAAATTCGCAAGATTTACGAGTATGCGTTGCAACGCGAGTACGAGGGCAAGAACTTTTTTCAGCAAAATGCGGGGCGCTTTAGCCACGCGGCGGTGTCGGACGTGTTTGAAAAGCTGGCTGCCGAGGAGCAGACGCACATTGACTTTATCCAGGGGCTGCTCGACCAGCTGGAGCGGGGCGAGACCGTCGATTCCGGCGCCGGCCGGGCGTTTGAGGCGGACGGTTTTTTCTCGCAGCGCGCCGGTAGCGAACTGCTCGATCAAGCGGTGATCGAGTCGATGGTGCCGGACCTGACCGTGCTGCGGATGGCTTTTCTCATTGAGCGCGATTTTGCCGAGTTTTACGAGATGGCTGCCGGGCGGGTTGACGACGCCGGCGCGCGGTCCACGCTCGAAATGTTGGCTCGCTGGGAACGAGGGCATGAAAAGTTGTTCAAAGAGATGCACGACCGGGCCTTTCAAGAGTACGCCGGGATGCCATGGGGG
>CAYZYE010000320.1:0-2636 GCA_964481205.1 uncultured Anaerolineae bacterium
TCGCGGCGAGCAGTATAAAGGCAAACAACACATAGCCGCCAGCCTTCCGGCGCTTGCCGCCTGCCATCTGCCATCTGCCCCTGGCGATCTGCCCATTTGCCGATTCGTTCATTTTCCTCTCACCAACTCGGCGGCACCGGCCACCAACACGCTTCCCGCCCGGCGCGAGCGGCGTCCCACATGTCGGCCATCCGTTCCAGCGACCTGAATTGCGCGTCGGCAGGGCGAAAGCCGCGATGGGCTTCGCTGCGCGCCTGCGATGAAGCAAGCTGCGTATCGCGACAGTAGGCATAATAATCATCAAAAGTAGACATGGTTGCCCGGATGCCGTACTTGGCCGGGTTGACGTTCATCGGCGACAAGGGATCGATGGTGTGGCATGAAGTGAGAATTTTGAGCAGCGCGTGTGGATAATAATCATAGATTTCCGTCGCCAGATCAATAGTGTCGAGCAGCGTGGCCTGGTTTTCGCCGGGCAGGTTGAGTGAAAAGTAGACAAAAATTGGCACCTGCTGCGCCTTGAGCAAGCGCAAGATGTCGAACAAGGCATTGTTGGAATAAAACTTGCCGTTCAACCGGCGCACCGCCTCGTTGCCCGACAGCGGGCTGAGGGCCACGCAAGACTGCGCCATATCGACGCTTTGCGCAAACTCGGCGATGAATTCGGGCCTGGGGAGTTGAAAGAATTCGTTGTACAAACCGATCTCGACGCCGCTGCGCTGCAACAAGGAAAAAAACTCGCGCCAATACGGCTCGCCCAACTCGGCGATGTCATAGGACAACGAGGCCTGAATGACGCGCTGGCGCGCCAGTTGCCGCAGATCGTCGATCATTTTGGCCGGCGAACGCGGCACGATGCCGTTCCGCCCGGCCAACGTCTTGTGCGCGCTGGCGCACCCGCCGCAGTACGAACAATTGTACTTGCACCCGCGCGCCGTACACAGCCATTTACCCCGAAACGCGCTTTTGTCTCGCGCGCTGCGCGCCAGTTCCAGATCGGTGACAACGTATTCGTGGATATAGTATTGATCGTAATGTTCCAAAAAGTCAATATCGACAAAATTGAGCGTGTCCAGGTCGGCGGTTGCGGCGCAATACGCCTGTTCGGTTTCGACAATTTGCTGCCCGTCATAATAAAACAGGTTGGGCACCCGCCCCATATCGAGCGCGCGGCCGCCGTCCACAAGCTGCCGCACCAGGTCGAGCAACGGCTTTTCGGCGTCGCCCTTGATCACAAAATCGATCTCGGTCACGTTTTCCATCATCTCGCGCGCAAAACCGGACGCGGCCAGCCCGCCCACGACCGTCCACGCCCGGGGCAGAACCTCCTTGCAAACGCGCGCCACGCTCACCGCGCCAAAGGTATGCTCGTACCAGTGCAGGTCGATCAACACGACGCGCGCCCGCCGCCGCTCGCTCAACCATCGCCTGAGGTCAAAGTCCGGTGAGAGACTTTTTTCCATCGGCAGGTTGATCCCGGTCACACGGATGCCCGCCCGGCGCAGCACGTTGACCAACGCGGCCACGCCCACCGGGATCAGGCCATAGGGCCGCCCCGGCGCGGCCGGCCTCGACGGCCGGAAATCGACGCCTTGCTTGGCCGGGTGAATGTATAGCACCTGCGCAGAACCGCGGCCGGCCAGCCTTTTGGGCCGCCCCGGCGGCCCGCTGCGTCTTTTTTTGCCCTGTCCCCGTTTTTTAGACATCATTACTGCTCGAACATCGATCTTTGGTATCTGTTCCCTTGATCGCCCGGATGCAAGCGCATAAAGCGAACGATCTCTTGGGCAAACATTTGCAAATCATCCACGCCCTGTTGCAGATATTGATATACAATATCCCGATCTATATATTCGTGTACCAGGATATTGCGAAAACCGGCAATACCTTCCAACTTGAGCGCCGCCGCAGCGGACAACACATTTGCTTTTGCCAGAATGTCGATGCTTTCCTGATATCGCTCCGGCTTGGGCAATCCCAAACCGGAAACCAGCATCTGGCTGATACCCAGCAAGCATTCGATCGCCAGGTGCAGGTATCGCTCGGCCAGGCCATAACTATGATAGTCGCTGACAAATTGAGGATGGTCTATTGACCGCAGTTCGCGCAGAATGCGAATGTACTCGTCCAACTTGTACAGCCTTTTGCCGATGCTTTCCCGATCAAGCACCTGATCCCTCCGTCAAGATACGGTCCTGAACGGCTTGCAGATAGCGATCTTCGTAATAGCGAAAATCCAAATAGTCGCGCAGCACCCGAAACTCGTAGCGCACCCGGCCCAATTCATCCGCGCAATAAAGCACTTTGCCATCGCGGATCACGCGATGCTGAAGCAAGTACGGCGCGTCGTTGAGGATCACCACGTCGACAGACTCGATACGCAGCATGCGGCCAATCGCCTCGATCAGCCGCAAGCGCAAAGCCAGCGTGTCTTGTAATGGCGCACCTTTGTCGAGCAGCACCGCCACATCGACATCGCTCAACGGCCCAGCATCACCACGGGCCTGAGAGCCGAACAGATAAGCAATGGCAATCGCCGGCTCGGCGGCAAACAACTCACCTGCGCGGGCTTGCAAGCGGGACAAGACGGATGCATCCATTTGAATATCGTCTCCTCCAGCGAAATGTCGCTTCTC
>CAYZYE010000321.1:0-2592 GCA_964481205.1 uncultured Anaerolineae bacterium
CAAGCATCGCTGACATTCAAATACATGCGACAACCCTGGCGTCCTCTGCGCCTAGTCCTGGTTTTTTCCGCCGGGTCATAACTGTTTTTGGAGAAAAGTTGAATGAGCACTAGATATGTCATTATCGGCAACTCGGCCGGCGCGATCGGCGCCGTCGAGTCGATCCGTCAAACCGATCAAGACAACCCAATCACCATCGTCTCTGACGAACCGCATCACACCTATTCGCGCCCGCTGATCTCTTATCTGCTCGGCGGGCTGGTCGACGAGAGCCGGATGCACTATCGCCCGCCGGATTTCTACCGGAAACATCGGGTTGACGCCATGCTTGGCGTCGAGGTGGTGGGCATTGACACCCGCGCCGGCGTCCTTGAACTCGAAGGCGGCGGCGCATTGGCCTACGACCGGCTGCTCATCGCCAGCGGCGGCAGGCCCTTTGTGCCGCCGCTCAAGGGCGCCGATCTGGAAGGCGCGTTCACCTTTACCACCTGGCGCGACGCGCGGCGCATCGATCGCTACATCGCCGATCGCCGCGTCGAGTCGGCGGTGGTCATCGGCGGGGGGTTGATCGGTCTGAAAACCGTCGAGGCGCTGATCGCGCGCGGGATCAAGGTCACGGTGATCGAGTTGGCCGAGCGCATCTTGAGCACCATTTTCGATCCCACCGCCTCGCACCTCGCAGAAGCGATCTTGGGCCGCCAGCACGTCGAAATCCGCACCGGCACCACCGTGCAAGAGATCATCGGTCGCGGCGGGCGCGTCGATCACGCCATTTTGCGCGACGGCGAGCGGATCGACTGCGACCTGCTCGTCTTTGCCATCGGCGTGCGCCCCAACACCGGCTTTATCTCGCCGGACACGGGCATCCAAATCAACCGCGGCATTTGCGTCGACCGCTATATGCGCACCACCGCGCCCAACGTCTATGCCGCCGGCGACTGCGTCGAGGCATACGATATGCTGATCGACGGCGACCGCATCCTGGCCATTTGGCCGCTGGCCTACCGGCAAGGAGCGATCGCCGGAGCCAATATGGCCGGGCAAAACAAACCTTATGGCGGCGGCCTGCCGATGAACGCCATCGGCGTCTGCGACGTGCCGACCATTTCCGTGGGCATCACCAGCCCGCCGGCCGGCGATCCCGCCTACGAGGTGCTGGACGAGTACGACCGCCAGACATTGATCTATAAAAAACTGGTCTTGCGGGGAAAACGCCTGGTCGGGGCGATGTTTATCGGCGACATTGACCGCGCGGGCATTTACACCGGCCTGATCCGCGACCAGGTCGATGTGACGCCGTTCAAGAGTCACCTCATGTCCGGCCATTTCGGGCTGATCTCGCTGCCCAAAGAGTATCGCAAGCACCTGGTTGTCGGTGAAGGGATCGAGGTTTAGGAGGGGATGATGAATTACGCTTCTTGTGAAAACCGCTACGGCGACGACAAGGTTTTCGATGCTTGCGGATTGTTTGGGATTATGAACGTAACGGGGCGCAAAATGTCTGGTCACGACATTGTCACTGGGATCACCAACATGAATGAGCGCGGCAACGGCCTCGGCGCCGGCTATGCCGTCTATGGCTGCTATCCCGATTACGAGGATTGTTATGCTTTTCACATCATGTACATCAACGCCGAGAGCCGCGACCAGGTCGAAAAGCTGCTCAAAACCGATTTCGTGTGGGTGCATGGCGAAGAGATGCCGCACACGCCGATGCCCGAATTGAGCCACGCCCCGCTGATCTGGCGCTATTTTCTCCGCGTAGATGAAAAAAACCCGGCGCTGGAACTGATCAACGAGCAGGAATACATTGTTTCCAAGGTGATGCGGGTCAACACCTCTGACCTGGGGGCGTACATTTACGGCAGCGGCAAGAACGTCGGCGTGTTCAAGGGCGTCGGCCTGCCCGGCCAGATCGCCGAGTATTTTGGCATCGTCCATTACGAGGGCTATTTGTGGACGGCGCACAACCGGTTCCCGACCAACACGCCCGGCTGGTGGGGCGGCGCGCACCCTTTTGCGCTGCTCGATTGGACGGTGGTGCATAATGGCGAAATTTCATCTTATGGCGCGAACAAGCGGTACATGGAAATGCACGGCTATCACTGCACCATGGGCACCGACACCGAGGTGATCACCTATGCCGCCGATTTTTTGATGCGGCGGCACGACCTGCCCTTCGAGATCGCCGCCAAGGTGCTGGCTCCGCCCTTGTGGGCCGAGATCGAGCGGATGGACGCCGGCGAGCAAGCATTGTACCGCACGCTGCGCCAGGTCTATGGCGGGCTGTTGAGCAACGGCCCGTTCACGATCATTGTCGCCCGGCACGGCGAGATGATGGGCCTCAGCGACCGCATCCGCCTGCGCCCGCTGGTCGCGGCAACCAGGGGCGACCGGCTGTACGTGTCGTCAGAGGAAGCGGCGATCCGCTTGATCGACCGCCGGCTGGACCGCGTCTGGCAGCCCGTCGGCGGCGAGCCGGTGATCGGGCGGTTGGGCGTGCCGCTTTAGCTTGAATGTAAGCCACGAGATTCTTTACTGCGCCGCCTGCGGCGGCTGGCTCAGAATGACAGATTACCCAAGTCTCGTTCT
>CAYZYE010000322.1:0-2516 GCA_964481205.1 uncultured Anaerolineae bacterium
CCGGAACCGCCGTGGCCGTTGGCAGTGGCGTCATCGTGGGCGTCGCCGTCGCCGCGCCTTGATCTCGACACGCCTGAACGGACACGTCATCGAAATACAGCGCCGAAACGCCGTCGAGACCATTGTTGAACGTGCCCATCCGCAAAGTGATGCGCCGCCCCGCAAAAACACTCACATCGTACGTCGCGCGCGTCCACTCTTTGACGTCCTGGTGGATGATCTGGGGCGCCACCCAGCCATAACCTTCGGGGCGCAACAAGACATACCCGTAATCATTGCCGGGCTGCCCGCCCCGATCGCCAATCCGCGCCCGGTACCAATAACTCAACACGATCCGATCCACGTCGCCGGGCAACTGGATCGTCTGCTCGACCGACGAAAACGTATATTGGTTGGCCGTGGCATTGTCGATGCCCGTTTGCAGCGCACGCGCGCCGCTGTGAACCGCGCCGTACACAAACCGCGCCGCATAGGCGGTGTTAAAGATCGTCCAATCGCCGTCGGATTCAAACCCGCCATTGCGCAACAGTTCGGTGCAAGGCGCCCCGGTCGGCGCCGGCGTCAATGTGGGTTGCGCGATTGGCGTCGGCGTGAACGTGGGACAGGGTATCGGCGAGGGCGTCGGCGAGGGCGTAAACGTCGCCGTAGGCGCCGGGGTATTCGTCGGCGGAGGCAGACGTATAGTCGTCTGGGCTTGCGGGGCGTCGGGATACGCACCGGCGTTGCCCGCCCGGTCGCGGGCGCGGGCGCGAAAATAATAGGTATGGCCGTCCTGGCCTTCAAACATTGCCGATGTCTGCCCGGTCCAGTTGAGCCAATCACCCCAAACGCCGTCAGCGCCGTCGCGCACCTGGAGATCATAGCTCAACACCCCGGACCCGGCGTCCGAACCGCCCCACTGCACCATAAAGCGCCTTTGCGCGGTCACGTCGGGCAGCAAGCTCACCGCAGCGACCGGGGGAACGGTGTCTTGCTCGACAATGATCACCGGCTGTCCGCCGACGATATAGTCGTCCGGGTCGTTGGGCCGGTTGGCCGTCGCACCCAACAGCGTCACCACATACGCACCGTCCTTGGGGTACACCACCTGCGACCGCCCGGTTTGATCCAACTTGAGCGCAGTGTCCATAATCGCCGGCAGCGAATACGCACTGGCGGCGGGGCGCTCGTTCCACATCACCGTGACTTTGCCCTGGCGCGTGCCATACAAGGTGACGATCACCTTGCCCCCCGCGCGGCGACGGGCGACCCACGCCGGATTTTGAAAATATGTGTTGATCATTTTGAATGCGTCGAATGCGGGACGATGTGATAGATCGTTCTTGACCACTCCGTATGCTTCCCACATGTTGGCGTCGTGCAGACGGAACAGGAAAAACCGGGACACGCCCGCGGCGAGAGCGTTGGCACAAGCCTGCACCAGATATGAGGCCTGCTCGTCGCGCGTCACACTCCACTCATAGTGATTGCCGGGACCAACGCCATCATTCCACACCGGCGCCCCGGTCTCATTGATCCAGATCGGCTTGTAAATGCCCTTGACCCCCATTCGCCAGCGCACCCAGGCGACATTGTCATAGGGCTGCGAGGAACGACTGTACAGATGAAGCGGCATCACATCGAAATAGTAACCGTTTTCGGCGGCGGTCGAGTCTTGGCGGGCCAAATCGAGCACCTGTTGGAAAAAATCGGGATTGGCAAAAAGAAACAACCCGCCAAACAACACCGTACAGTCCGGGTCGGCGGCTTTGGCTGCCTGATAGCCCACCTTGAGCAGCCGATAATAGTCCTGCACCGACCCCGTCCAAAAGAACGACCAATCCTCCTCGTTCCACATCTCCCAAACCTTGATCCGATCCTTGAAATGAGAGACCGTGCGATAGACAAACCGCCCCCAATAATTGTCCGGGTGGTCCCAGGGCAGATCAAGATTGGCCGGCGGCGACGCGCTCGTGCTGGCCTGCCCCATCGCCTTGATCGTCCACGGCTCTTCTTTCACCTCGGCTTTGACGCGCGGCGCAAGCGTCGTCCCCTGGGTTGCTGCCCAATCGGGCGTCCCCATCAGAATGGCATTGACCGCCAAACCGGAGGCATTGTCCTCGTCTACACGGGGGTCAAAGGCGCTAAAATCAAACTGCCCCTTGACCGCCTCGACCTCGTACCAACTCAGCTGCCAGCGATTGAACGACGCGCCGGCCTGCCGCGCCAATTGATGCCACACCGGTTGGTCGTGGTAGACAAAACAAAACCCCAGGCCACATCCCTGGACATCTGGCGCGATCGAGGCAACGCGCCCGGACACGGTCAACGTCATAGCGAGCAAAAGTACCAACAATGACACAACTCTGCGCATAAATCGCTCCTGCCATCAAGATGATTTGTCTTGATCAGTGTATCACACTTGACCCAAGTTTTCAAACATGCGCTGGAACAAAAAAACTCGCCAACCGCAGAGAACACCAGCCACCCTACACATTTGACTTTGGCCGGCGCAAAATCAATTTAGGGGGCAACCA
>CAYZYE010000323.1:0-2511 GCA_964481205.1 uncultured Anaerolineae bacterium
GGCCTTGGCCCGCCAGCGGTGACTTTAGTCACGAATTAGAATTGAACAGCCCTAGGCTAGCTCGATTTATTCTTTTAGAAACTGTTTGGCTCCCACCAATACCTGGAGTAAATCCCGGCGGCGCAACGCACGTTTACGGTCGATCTCGACCGAACCGGCCTTGTCATCGGCCATTTTGGACAGCGCCTCGATCCACGCTGCGCTGACGACCGGTTCGTGGCGCGCCCGCCAGCGTTCGACCCAGATCGGCAGGTCATCGACATTGGTCACGCGCTGCCTGGTCATTGTCTTGGTCACGCCCTGCGATTCAAATGTCTCCTCATATTCCTCGATTTCGGCTTTGATCGGGCAAACCTGCATACACGCCCCGCACTTGATGCAGTAATAATCGGCCAGCAGCAAATCACCCGTTTTCTCGTCGATGTGCAGCGCGCGCGTGGGGCAAATGTCGGCGCAGGCCAGACAGCCCTCGACACATTTTTCGCGCCGCAGTTCTACTTTGCCCACCCACGGCTGCACCACTTGAAATGCGCCGTCGCTGGCGACTTCGCACTGCCGGCAGCGGATGCAATGTTCCTGGTCGATCTCGATCTCTTTGGTGTGGCGATTGTAGGTGATCACACCGGTTGGGCAGTTCATGATCACAAAATCTTTGCGGCTCCAGTCGAACGTATCCGGATCGAACCGTGTCGATTTGGTCAGGGTGGGAAATGCGTCGTAAGCTTGTACCGGGTTTTCGCGCTCGCCGTTGATGGTGATGGTGATGGCGTTCTTGGGACAGATCACCTCGCACATGCCGCACAACACGCACGTGTTCGCATCGATGTCGATCGACGGTTTGGTCACGAGTCGCCCGTTCTCGATCTCGCCGGCAATGTGGGTGACCGACTCTTTGGGGCAGACCAGCGGGCCGATCTGGCAGCCGACGCAGCGCTCCAGGTCCCAGGTCATCACGTAATGCCGCGTGACCATTGCCCGTTCGAGGGTGATCGCGGTTTCGGTGACGGTTTTTCGTGTTTGTCCTCGTTTGCTCATCGCTGCCTCCTAGTCCCGTCGAATTTCTTGCACGATGTTGCCCTCGTGGTTGTACACCTTGACCCACAGCGGGGTTTCGCCCGGCACCGCGTGCGTGGCGCAGCCCAGGCAAGGATCGTAGGCGCGGAAAGCCATCTCGATCGTGTTCAAAATGCCGTCGGTGATCGGTTTGCCCGGCTGTACCAGTCCTCGCGCCGCCTTTTTGATCGACATGCTGATCGCGGCATTGTTGTTGGTTGTGCCGACGATGAGGTTGACTTTGGTCAAGAGGCCGCGTTCGTCGGTGACATAGTGGTGGGTCAATGTGCCGCGCGGCGCTTCGATGATGCTCACCCCTTCGGTCGGCGTTTCGGTGGGGATTGTGTGGATGTCGGTGCTGGTGATCTCGGGGTCTTGGGCCAACTCTAGTTCACGTTCGGCGGCATACAGCACTTCGATCAGCCGCGCCCAGTGTGTGGCCAGCGTGGCGTGTACCGGTTTGCCGCCCAGTGTGTCGTAAAAGCGCTCGTATTCGACTTGAGCCAGCGGTGTAGCCATCCCGTCGGCGGCGTTGAGGCGGCTGAGCGGCGACGCGCGGTAAACGCCGCTGTCGATGCCGTCGACAAAGCCTTTCCAACCCACTTTTTTAATGTACGGGAATTTGAGGTACGACCACGGTTCAATGTGCTCGGCGACGGCATCCAGGTACTCGTCCGGCCCGTACTTGAGCACCTGGTTGCCTTGCGGGTCGACCACGCGCACCTTGCCTTCGTAAAAGTTGATATGGTTGTTTTCATCGACGAGGCCCATGTAATAGGTGTGGTGGGCAAACATGTCGCTCAAGATCAGATCGACAAAAGTCTTGTTTTTGAGCACCACATCGTCAAAGATTTGCAGCGAGAGTTGGGCAAATTTGATCGACTCTTGGGCGATCTTGATGATTTGGTCGCGTTCCTCTGCGCTGATCGACTTGCTCACACCGCCGATCAGCGCGCTGACCGGGTGGATGTAGCGCCCGCCGATGATGGCCGCAACTTTGTGGTTGTCGAGGATGGCTTGCATCACCTGTGCGCCCAACTCGCGGCCCACCTTGTTGACCACGCCCAAAATGTTGCGTTCCGCCTTGGGCGCATCGGGGCCGACGACAAAATCTGGGCCGCCGAGCACATAAAAGTGCGTGGCGTGGTCGGCGATGAAAAAGGCCGAGTAGGCCAGCTCGCGGATTTTCTTGGCCGCCGAGGGGATATCGACGTGGTAAACGGCGTCGCCGGCTTTGGCCGCGGCCATGTGGTGCGCCATGGGGCACACGCCGCAGATGCGCTGCGTGATGCGCGGCATTTCCTCGACGGGGCGGCCTTCGCAAAACTTTTCAAAGCCGCGCAGCTCGGGCACAATCAAATAAGCGTTGGCCAGACTGCCGTCTTTGTTCAAGAACAGATCGATGCGACCGTGTCCTTCTAATCGCGTGATTGGATCTATGCTGATTTTTGTTTTCAT
>CAYZYE010000324.1:0-2445 GCA_964481205.1 uncultured Anaerolineae bacterium
GTGAGGTCTTGTTTTATTGCATGGATGTTCCCGGCGTGGCGATTGTCTCGACGCTTGGCTTGATCGTGGTTGGGACGTCGGTCGTCTATTTGTACTTGCTGGTGGTGGGCGCCATTCGCCGCCCGGCAATGTTTCCGGTTATGGAACCAGGGTGCCGGTTTGCGGTTGCCATTTCGGCGCACGACGAAGCCCAGGTGATCGGTCAAACGGTTGCACATCTGTATGCCCAGGATTATCCGGGCAAGTGGTTTGATGTGTATGTCGTCGCCGATCATTGCACCGATGATACGGCGTCGGTGGCGCGCAGGGCGGGGGCGGTTTGTTGGGAGCGATCCGACGATGTGCAGGAGAGCAAGGGCACGGCGTTGAGCTGGCTTTTTGAACGGATCTGGCAAACGCGAACGCCGTATGACGCGGTGGTGATTTTTGACGCCGATACGATGGTCGAAGCAAATTTTTTGCGGGTGATGGCCGCGCGGTTGGCGCAGGGCGACCGGGTGATTCAGGGGCAGCATCGAATCAGCAATCCTCAAGACGGTTGGGTGCCGGCGTTGACCTGGGCCATGTTTTTGATCGACAATCGTTTTCAAAACCAGGGACGGGCCAATTTGGGGCTTTCGGCAAAAAATATGGGCGACTCGATTTGTTTCAGCACCGATGTCTTACGCCAGGTGGGTTTTGGTAGCGGGTTGACTGAGGATTACGACCTGCGGTTTGGTTTGTTGTTGTCCGGCATTCGGATCGCCTACGAACCGGCGGCGGTCGGGTTGGGGGAAGCGCCGGCGAATTGGGGCGATGCGCGTCGGCAACGGGAGCGCTGGCTGGCGGGCACGTATCAGAGCAACTGTCGTTATTTGGCGCCGATGCTGCGCCGGGTTGCGCGTCTGCGGCGATTGGATTGGGCCTTGTTGGATGGAATTGCGCAGGTGCTTTTGCTGCCCTATTCTGTTTTGGTGGTGGCGAGTGTGATTGGATTGGTGTGGCAATGGGTTGTTGCGCCGGCGTGGTGGTGGTTGTGGGGCGGCCTGGTGGTTGCCCTGTTTTTGTACCCATTTTTGGGCCTGGCTCTGGAAAAAGCGCCGCTGCGCGCCTATCTGGTGATCTTGACCGGCCCGGTGTTTGTCGTGTGGCGCACGTGGCTGGCTTTGCTGCTCAGGCTGGGTTTGCGTTCGGCGACGTGGGTGCGCACGCCTCATCGCGGCAAGTCACGGCCGGGGTGATCGAGTATGCGTATTCTTTTTCTTACCCAGGTTCTTCCTTTTCCGCTGGATGCCGGCCCCAAGGTACGCGCCTATTATGTTTTGCGACACCTGGCGCAGGCTCATCGCTTGACGCTGGTCTCGTTCATCCGCGCCACCGATTCGCAAGATGCGATAACGCATTTGGAGCAGTTTTGCGACAAGGTTTATACGATACGGATGCCGCGTTCACCGGCGCGAAATGTGTGGCACCTGGCGCGCAGTCTGGTGAACGGCCGGCCGTTTCTCATTGCCCGCGACTGGCTGCCCGGCATGGCCGAATTGCTCGGCGAGGCGCTCGATGGGGCCGAGTACGATGCGGTTCACGCCGATCAACTGTGGATGGCCCCGTATGCGCTGTGGGCCGGGCAGCGTCTGATCCGTCGTCGTCGCTCCAGGCCGTTGTTGGTTCTGGATCAACACAATGCCGTTTTCAAAATCCCCGCGCGGATGGCCGGGCGCGAGCGCCATCCGATCAAGCGCGCGTTGATGAGGCTCGAATCGCGTAAAATGGCGCGTTTTGAAGCGGCGATATGCCACGAGTTCGATCGCGTGGTGTGGGTGACGGCCCAAGATTTCGAGGCCGTGCAGGCGCAGGCCGGCGGCCAGGATGTTCCCAACTCGGCGGTGATCCCCATTTGCAGCGATCCGGAGGCGGTTCCCGCCGTGGCCGGTGGGGCCGGCGCGCGGCGGGTGACGTTTGTCGGCGGTTTGCACTATCCGCCGAATGCGCAGGGCGTGCTGTGGTTTATGGAGCGAGTTTTTCCCCAGGTGTTGCAGCAAGCGCCGGACGCCGTGTTGACCGTGATCGGCAAGAACCCGCCGCCAGAGGTTGTGCGCTGCCGGTTGCCGGCGGCCAACCTGGATGTGACCGGGTATGTCGAGGATGAACAGCTTGGCGCTTATTTGAGCGAAACGGCGGTGTTTATCGTGCCTATTTTGGCCGGCGGCGGAATGCGGGTCAAGATCGTAGATGCCTGGACGTGGGGGCTGCCCATTGTCAGCACCACGGTGGGGGCAGAAGGGATCGAGGTCCGGCCGGAGGAAAATATCTTGCTGGCCGATGCGCCGGAGGCCTTTGCCGGGGCCGTGGCGTGTTTGCTTGGTTCGGCTCCTCGGCGGCAGGCGCTGGCGCGGCAAGGTCGCCGGTGGGTGGAACGGCGTTATAGTTGGCGCACGGTTTATACACAGTGGGATCGGGTGTATG
>CAYZYE010000325.1:0-2416 GCA_964481205.1 uncultured Anaerolineae bacterium
TGTAACTCCAAGGAGGCCTGTTGATGATCGATCTACGTAGCGATACCGTCACTTTGCCCACGCCGGCGATGCGCCGGGCAATGGGCCAGGCTGTATTGGGCGACGATGTCTTTGGCGAGGACCCAACGATCAATCGCCTGGAAGCAATGTCGGCCGAACGCCTGGGCCACGAGGCGGGGTTGTTTGTGGTCAGCGGCACCATGGCCAACCTGGTGGCCTTGTTGGCCCACTGCGGGCGGGGCGACGAGGTGATCCTCGGCGATCAGGCGCATACCTTTTTTTACGAGCAGGGCGGTTCGGCCTCGTTGGGTGGGATTCACCACTATGCCGTACACAACCAGCCGGATGGCACGCTGCAATTGGCGCACATTCGCGCCGCCGTTCGCGCCGACAATGTGCATTTTCCCCGCACCAGGCTGATTTGCCTGGAAAACACCCACAATCGCTGCAACGGCACGCCGCTCACGGTCGAATATACGAACGCCGTGTGTGATTTTGCCCACCAGAACGGCTTGCGCGTTCACATCGACGGGGCGCGCATCTTTAACGCGGCGGTCGCGCTGGGCATAGAGGTCAGCGAATTGGCGCGTCAGGCAGATTCGGTGTGCTTTTGCCTGTCCAAGGGCTTGTCCGCGCCGGTGGGGTCGGTGCTGTGCGGCAGCGAGCGTTTTATCGCCGAGGCGCGGCGCTGGCGCAAGGCCGTGGGCGGGGGGATGCGACAGGGCGGCGTGATTGCGGCGGCCGGCATTGTGGCCCTGGAAGAGATGGTCGATCGTCTGGCCGAGGATCATGCCAATGCCAGTAGGTTTGCTATTAGCATCGCCGATATTGCCGGAATTGCAATCGAGCCGGAAAAATTCCAGACCAACATTATCTATTTCGATGTCGTCTCGCCAAATATCTCGGCCGCGCAGCTGGTCGAGGCGTTGCTGGCGCGCGGCATCCAGATGCTTTCCCTGGGGCCGGGACGGATCCGCGCGGTGACGCATTACGGCATCGACGAGGCGGACATTGACCAGACGGTGGAGGCCATCCGCCAGGTTATGGAGCGCCGGGCGTGACCAGGCGCCGGTCGAACGCACGCTTTTACCTCGATCCATACTTTGCCTGCCTGATCCTGGCCGGCGCCGGGCTGGGCACCTGGCGTTTGCCCACTTGTATGCGCATGGCGATCTTGTGGACGATCTTGTTGCTGTTGTGGCTGGTGTATCGAGAAAATCAGGCCATTCGGATGCGCTTCAAGTTCGTCGATCTGGGGCGCGGCGCGGCGATCGCTCTGGCCGTGGGGTTGCCCTTGCTCATCCTCGCGTATCGACCGCTGATGACGGCGATCCCGATCTTGTTTGTGGGCACCGCCGCGCCGCCCGACGCGGCCCTGTCATCCGATGTCGCGGTCGCCGGCGAAGCGGACATTTTGGCGGCCTCGATGTTTGTATCGCTGGTTCTGTTGGCGCCCCTTGCCGAAGAGTTGTTTTTCCGCGACGTTTTGCAGCGCGAGCAAGGGATGCTGGTTGGCGCTGCGCTGTATGCGGCGGCCGGGCTGTTGTTTTTTGCCCCGGCGGTCGGACGCTTTTGGCTGGTACTGTTGGCGGTCGGCGGCGTGGTTGCTTTTTTGGGGGTGATATACAGCTTTGTGTACGAACGGTACGGGCTGGCCGTGTCCATTGCTTGTCACATCGTGACAAACTTTGTGTTGATGTTTATTCCCATTGTGTTATTTATCTTGCTTTGAGAGGATATGTTGCGGCATGCCGGGGCGGACGGCGATCATTGATCGCGCGCGTTCGCCCCGGTTTCCTGGAAAACAACAACTATGCGTCTGAAACATCTTGAATTGTTAGGATATAAAACATTTGCTGCCCAAACCGAGTTTTTGTTCGATGGCAGAATTACGGCCATTGTTGGCCCCAACGGCAGCGGCAAGTCAAACGTCGCCGATGCGGTGCGCTGGGTGCTGGGCGAACAGAGCTTTTCGCTGCTGCGCGCAAAAAAGAGCGAGGACATGATTTTCTCCGGCAGCGAAAAACGGGCGCGGATGGGGATGGCTCAAGCCACGCTGACCCTGGACAATACCGACAACTGGCTGCCGGTCGAGTTTAGCGAAGTGACGATCACCCGGCGTTCCTACCGTTCGGGCGAGAACGAGTACCTGCTGAATGGCAGCAAAGTGCGTCTGCGCGACATTATGGACCTGCTGGGCAAGAGCGGGCTGTCCAAGCGCACGTACACGGTCATCGGCCAGGGCTTGATCGACACGGCTTTGTCATTGCGCCCGCAAGAGCGCCGCGCGCTGATCGAAGAAGCGGCCGGCCTCACGCTGTATCGGTCGCGCCGCGTTGATACCCTGAACAAAATCGACGAAACCCGGCGCAACATTTTGCGCGTCCATGACATGATCGCCGAGATATCGCCGCGC
>CAYZYE010000326.1:0-2383 GCA_964481205.1 uncultured Anaerolineae bacterium
ATTCATTTATCCCGTTGGCGAGCGGATGGTATACAGCGATCTGGGGTTGATCTTGCTCGGCGAGGCGATTGCGCGAGTATCCGGTCAGCCGTTGGATCGGGCAGTGCGCCGCCTGGTTCTCGAACCGCTCGACATCGCCGACCAGGCGTGGTACAATCCGCTGGCAAACGGCGTCTCTCGAGAGCGGATTGCGCCGACAGAATACGGCGTCTGGCGAAACCGCCGGCTGCTGGGCGAGGTACACGACGAAAACGCCGCCGGTTTGGGCGGCGTCGCCGGGCACGCCGGCTTGTTTGCCACGGTTGGAGCCGTCGCTGCATTGGGGCAATTGTACATGGCCGGCGGCGTCTATCGCGGGCAGCGGCTCTTGAGCGCCGATTTGGTGGCCGAAAGCGTCCGCGAGCAGGCGCGTTTCGAGTCGACGCGGCGCGGGCTGGGTTGGGCGCTCTATGATTCGACCGCCGCGCACGGCCGGCCGGCCTTTGGTCACACCGGCTATACCGGCACGTCGCTGCGCTGCGACCCAGAACGCGACCTGGTGGTTGCGCTGTGCGCCAATCGCGTGTATTATGGGCGCGACGGGACGGGCATTTTTCGTTTGCGGACGCGGCTGTACCGGGCCGTAAAAGAAGCGATGCCGTTATGACGGTCATCACTTCGGCGCAAAACGCGCGGATCAAACACGTCTTGGGGCTGGTCGAGCGGCGCAAGATGCGCACCCGGCACAAACAGTTTTTTGTCGAGGGGGTGCGGGCAATCACCGGGGTCTGTGAAAACGGTTGGCCGATCGAGACGCTGATCTATTGTCCGCAAATGATCCATTCGGACTGGGCCAGAGAGATCGTCGCCCGCGTTGAGCAGCGAGTTCACCTGCGGGTCGACAAAACGCTGCTGTCCAGGATCAGCCAGCGCAGCACCCCATCTGAATTGATCGCCGTCGTTGCACAGGCGCAAGACGATCTCGGGCGCATTCCACTGTCCGAAAAATTGCTCGCCGTGCTGGTCGACCGCCCGCAAAATCCGGGCAATTTGGGCAGCTTGATCCGTTCTTGCGATGCTTTGGGTGCAGATGGCCTGTTGGTGATCGGCCACGCGGTCGATGTCTATGCGCCGCGCACGGTGCGCGCTTCGATGGGGTCATTTTTTGCGTTGCCGGTGGTTCGGGTGGACGGGTTCGAGACGTTGGCGACCTGGCTGCGTTCGATCCGCGCGCGGTTTGAGCGTTTCCAGATGATCGGCAGCAGCGCGCACGCGCAACACGTTGTCTTTGACTGCGACTTGACCGTCCCCATGCTGCTTGTGCTGGGCAACGAAACGCGCGGCGCGAGTTATCGTCTGCGCCAGTTGTGCGATGTCAATGTGACCATCCCGATGTCTGGCGCGGCCAGCTCGCTCAATATGGCTGCGGCGGCGTCGATTTTGTTGTACGAGGTGGACCGGCAGCGGGCAGTTGGGGAGCAAATTAGTTTGGAGGAGCGTCGATGCAAGAACACAAAAAAGATGGTTTAAAGCTCAACTTGCCGGCCAATATCGGCCTGGACCTGGACAAAAAAGGCAAAATGGCCGCCGTTGCGTCGCTGCTGATTCCGGCGATCGTGGTAGTTGGGCTGCTGTTCTTGCTGATCAGCTTGCGGGCCGGTTCCGAAGCGGCCATGTCCAGACTGGCCAACCTGCTGCCGCTGGGCTATGCGTTTTCGGCGGGGATGGTGGCGAGCGTGAATCCGTGCGGTTTTTTGTTGCTGCCAACATATATTTTGTACCACCTCGGTGCCCAAGACGCCGAGTTTTACGCCCAGTCGGTTGGAAAACGGGTGCAAAAGGCGCTGGTGTTGGGGACTGTGGCGACGCTGGGCTTTGTGGTCATTTTCGCCCTGGTTGGAGGAATTGTCACCGCCGGCGGGCAATGGTTGTTGTCCGTTTTTCCCTATGCTTCGATTGTGATCGGTGTGGGGATGACGGCGCTGGGTCTGTGGCTGTTGATCACGCGGAAAAGCATCGGCATCCAGGCGATGGGCCGGGTGAGCATCACCCCAAAGCGCAATTTGTTGAACGTGTTTTTGTTTGGAATTGTCTATGCCATCGGATCGTTGAGCTGCACGCTGCCGGTGTTCCTTGTTGTGGTCGGCAGCGCGCTGGCGAGCCAAGAGTTGGCAACGTCGCTGGGGCAGTTTGTCGGCTATGCGCTGGGGATGTCGTTGGTGTTTATCGCGGTCACAATGGGCGCCGCGCTGGTTCGAGATGCGATGATGCGCTGGATGCGCAACATTGTCCCGTATGTCAATCGCGTCAATGCCCTGTTTTTGGTTGGCGTCGGTATTTTTCTCATTTACACCTGGTTTGCGCAAGGCGGCATGATGTTTTAGCGTCAATACGGTTTAGATAA
>CAYZYE010000327.1:0-2370 GCA_964481205.1 uncultured Anaerolineae bacterium
AAAGCAAATGAAACACACCCAAGTCAAATGTGTAGGGTGGCTAGATAGGGATTCCGAGGCTGCGGATTGGACAAGGATTATGGCGATGATGAGACGAGAGGATTTCCAAAACCTCGTCGTTGAGGCGATCAATGCGTTGCCGCTCCGGTTTCGCCAGCGGCTGGACAATGTCGATATTGTCGTTCAAGATTGGCCCGACGCCAACACGCTTCGACTGGCCCGCGTTCACCACCCGGCCGGGCTTTTGGGGTTTTACCACGGCGTTCCTCAAACCAGGCGCACGCACCACTATGGCATGGTGCTCCCCGACAAGATCAGCATTTACCAGCGTCCCATCGAAATGCGCTGCGGGTCGATTGAGCAAATCCGGCAAATGATCGCCCGCGTTGTCCGGCACGAGATCGCCCACCATTTTGGCCTGGACGATGCGCGGCTCCAAGAGATCGAGGCGTATTGATGGCCCGGAAAAAAAGCCCCGGCGCTCGAGGGCGTGACCTGGGCCGAGGCATTTCGTCCGCTCACAGGAGCATGTAAATGATCCGCAAAAGCGATGTCAAGTGGTGGCTCCTCGAGGCGCGCCGGCATCCCAAAGCAGCGCCGCAGATCATCCAGGATTTGGTCGACCGCCTGCTCGATCTGGACGGGCAAAATGAGGCGCTGCGCAACCAGATCATTCGCCTGCAACAACGACCTGCCCCCGCAGAGGGCGGCAGCGCCCAGGTGCAGAGTTTGCGCCGCCAGGTCGATGTCCTCAAGGGCATGGTCAAAGGCAAATCAAGCGCCGAAAACGCGATCGTCTTTGTGTCGGAGCAATTTCAAACGGCGCGCACCTCGACGGCGCGGGTACAAGACGTGCGCCGCCAGGGACGGTCGATGTTTGACCGGCGAACGTTGATCGGCCTGTGCGCATTGCTCGCCGCCCGTCCGCACGAACAACTGTTGATGATCAGCAACTTTGGACGCGGCTTCAAGCGCCTGATCGCCGAGGTCGCACCTTTGATCGATGAAGAACGATGGCCCGAGTCGACGCCCCCGGCGCTCGAACCGGGCGAACGCCTCTCTTTGGCCCGCATGGTGGGCGACCCGCCTCGCTTTTGGACAACTGTTACCCAACGCGGCTATGTGCAGCGTTTTGTGCGCGTTGCTTTCGACCGGCAGATCGACCGGGGCGCTCCTGTGCCGGTCAGCCCGCTGCACAACGATCCGCCCGTCGCCGTCGTCAATGGCGAGCGCGGCGATGTGATGCTGATCACACGGTGGGGCGAGGCGGTCCGTTTTCCACAGCGCGCCATCGACGTCAATGGCTCGACGGCCACCCGGCTGCATCCCGACGACCGCGTCGTCGCTGCTGTGGCGCTGCCTCAAGAGATGCAGGTCTTGATCCTGACCACATCCGGTTGCGCGGCGCGATACGACACGTCTCGTCTGGCGGCGCTGGCCAAGCCCGGCGCCAAGAGCAAACGTATCTTTTTGGCGCGCGACGTGATGGCGTTGCTGCCCTGCCCGCCGCAGAGCCGGCTGTTGTGTCTCTCTTTTTCCGGGCGGCTCTCGCTTGCGCCAACGGACGAGATTCCAATGCCAGCGCGCGCCGGCAAAGGGACGCAGCTGAAAAATATCTCCGACCCCCTCCTGGCGGTCACATTGCTCCCCGGCGACTGGTTGCCCCGGTAGAGACGGCGGTCATTCGCCGCCGGCGCGAGGGCGTTCTGCTTTTACCCGCGCCGCCACATTTTTGACCACCCGCGCGACCCCCGCCGCCGGGCTGCGCAGGCAGTCGACGACGACATCAAAAATGTCGCCGGCCATCCCGGCCAAAAAACGCAGCCAACGCTCAATCTTGACCGTGTTGGCCGCCTCGCCTTGCTGCGCCTCGCGCTCGATCTTTTGCGCCGTCTCGGCCAACTCGCGCTTGTCCACATTGGGATCATTGGGCCGCGCGTCGATGCGCGCGTAAACGGCGCGGAACAGGCGCGCCAACTCGTCGCCGCTCGCGCCGGTGGTGATCTGGTCGCGCCCAACGGTGCTGCCGGTGTTGCTCACGTTGCCGCCGATGTACATCCCGCCGCCGGTATCGATGTGAACCACCGTCGATGGCGGGCGTTCATCTTGCGCCGTCTCTGCTATGGGGCCAAAATGGGCGGCGATCTGGGCAATGTGGGCAGGCAGCGCGCCGCCGGTCAGCGCGCGATACTCGGTCAAATAGCCCGCGACATTGTCCCACTGCGTCTCAATATGGCGCTGCGCATCCAACCTTTCTTCGGGCCGCCCGCTGGTTTGCCCAATCTGCCGCCACTCGCGAATGATCGCAAAGGAATCGGCGATCAATGTTTCCAACACTTGTTTGCGTTGCAATTCCATCCATTCCTCCTT
>CAYZYE010000328.1:0-2361 GCA_964481205.1 uncultured Anaerolineae bacterium
GGAGGCGATCGCTGCCTACGAGCGGGTGCTGGCACTCGACCCCAAATTTGCTTATGCGCACAACGGTCTGGGCAACGTGTACTATTCCCAGGGGCGCTACGAGGAGGCGATCGCCGCCTATGAGAAATCACTGAAATTGAAGCACCGGGCATTTCCATTGGTGGGGTTGGCAGGAGTGTACCATCAATTGGGAAATTTAGAATCCTCCGCCCGCTACGCCGCCGAGGCTCGCCAACTGCTCGACCCGGACGACGACTACAACCTGGCCTGCCTGGAGGCGATCGCCGGGAACGCCGAGGCCGCGTTGGAACATCTGGCGCGGGCGTTGGAACGCGCCCCCGGCTTCCGCGCCTGGGCCGCCCGCGACCCGGACCTGGCCGCCCTGCGCGGGCATCCGCGTTTTCAAGAGTTGGTGGCGGCATCCGTCCGCGACTAAAGTCGCGTCTGGTGGGGCAAGGCCGGGCGTCCACCTGCGTGGACGCTGGCGGCAAGATCGCCCGCAAGGGGCGATGCTACGGGCGCCCAACCCTTTTGCGCCGCCGTAAATGGGCGGCGGCCGGCCGGCGCTTGCTTTGCGCTCGGCCTGGATTGCCAAATCCAGGCCCAAGATGACGAACCAGTGCCGCCAACGGGGATTTGGCAATCCCCTTGGAGCAGGGGGGCGGCGGCCGGCCGGCGGAGGATGGTGAGATGAGCAAAAGAAAAAAGCGCGCCGTGCGCAGCAACGCCATGCGTCTGCTCGACGCGCGCCGGATCGAATACGAGGTCTTGACCTTTGCGCCCGGTATCCACTCGGCGCCAGAGGCTGCCGGGGCGCTGGGTCTCGACCCGTCCGTGCTGTACAAGACGCTGGTCGTGCGGCGCGGGCGCGGCAAGCCGCTGCTGGTGATGGTCGCCGGGGACCGGCGGCTCGATCTCCAGTCCCTGGCCGCGTCGGTGGGGGAAAAAAAGCTGTCGATGGCCTCGCAGCGCGAGGCCGAGGCGTTGACCGGGCTGCAAGTGGGGGGCATTTCGGCGCTGGCGCTGCTCCGGCGGGGCTTTGAAATCTGCATCGACCGCGCGGCGCGAGACCTGGCCCAGATCGTCGTCAGCGCGGGGCGGCGCGGGGTCAACCTGCGCCTGTCCGTCGATGATCTGGTGCGCGTCACCGGCGCGCGGTGGGTCGATGCGAGCGGTGGATGATCCAAAACCGGTATTTCAGCCGTCTTGTTCGAGCCTGGCGCCCAGTTCTTCCCACCTGGGCAGCGCTTGCAGGCTTTCCAGGCCAAACTGTTGCAAAAACTCAAAAGTCACGCCATAGAGGATCGGGTGGCCCACCGTCTCGGCGCGGCCGGTCTGTTCGAGCAGCCCGCGTCGCACCAGTGAGCGCAGTACGCTGTCCGAGTTGACGCCGCGAATCATTTCGACCTGGGCGCGGGTCGCCGGCTGCCGGTAGGCGACAATGGCCAGCGTTTCCAGCGCGGCGGGCGAGAGCCGGCCCGATATTTCCAGCCCCAAAAATTTCTCAATCACCGCCCCCGCCTCCGGCGCGGAAACCAGTTGCAGGCGTTCGCCTTTGCGTTGCAAGCGAATGCCGCGCTGTCGATACGTCGCGGTCAAATTGGCGAGCGCGGTTTCGATCTCGTCTTTTCCGACCTGGAGCGCGGCGCCAAGATCGTCAATCGCCACCGTGCGGTCGGCGACAAAAAGCAAACTTTCAATCAGCGCCTCTAGTTGCACAAGGTTTCTCCGTTAGAAAAAAAGGATGTTTATGCTGTCAAACGGTCTTTTTCGCTCAATCCGCGCCGGCCTGATCGCGGCCCTGGTTCTCGTGCCGGCCTCGTCGTGTTGCTGCCTCTTGGGCGGCGCGGTGACGCCGCCGATGACGCCTTTTGCCATCGAAAAGGATTTGGCCGATGCCATGTGGGAGCGCGTGAGCGACGTCAAGGCCAAACCCGGCCCGTTTTCGATCACCATCACCGACCACGAGCTGACCTCTTATCTCGTCGGTCTGGCCCGCTCCGGGGCGGGTGAATTTCCGGCCCAAGATGTCAAGATCGAGTTTCACGATGGTTACGCCGAGATTTGGGCGACGTTCGTTGATGTCGCCCCTTCCGATCTGCCGGTTTACGTCCGGGCGACGGCGCAGGCGGTCGATGGCGACCTGGTGTTCATGATCACTCGGGCCAACGCCGGGCCAATTCCGGTGCCCGGCGCGATGCGCGAACTGATCGCGCAGTCTCTCAGCGAGACGTTGGCCGAGTTGCAGTTCAACCTCGATGTGGAGCAGGTCGAGTTGCGCTCCGGCGAGATGGTTCTGTCCGGCGAGATCGGCGGCGAGATTCCCGACCTGCCGAGGTACGTTGTCAATTGATCGCTCTT
>CAYZYE010000329.1:0-2350 GCA_964481205.1 uncultured Anaerolineae bacterium
TTTTTTGGCCCAAGTCCGGCGACGCCAAAGACGGGGATTTGCCAATCCCCCCTGGCGCGGAATCCGGGGGCGTTTCAATTTGTGGGCCAGGGGGTGGCGGAATGGGGATTCCGCGCCCTCTGACTCGAACCGCGTAACTCGTGACCTTTTTCTTTGCATTCTCGACAGGGCAGACAATATGAACAGCAACGGCATCGGCACGATGGGTGAAAAATCTCTGCACGCCGCGCTCAAGAGGTGGTACACCCAGCCCGGCGATCTGGTCGAAGCGCCGGTGGATGGGTTTATCATCGACATTGTGCGCGGAGAACTGCTGATCGAAATCCAAACCAGGCATTTCGGCGCGATGAAACGCAAACTGGAAACATTGACCCGCACCCATCCCGTGCGGCTGGTCTACCCCATTGCCCGTGAAAAGTGGATCGTGCGCCTGGACGCAGATGGAGAGACGCAGTTGAGCCGCCGCAAGTCGCCCAAGCACGGCCGGCTGGAACACCTCTTTGACGAACTGGTCGCTTTGCCCGACCTGCTGGCGCGCCCCAACCTAGAGATCGAAGTGTTGTTTGTTCAGGCCGAGCAAGTACTGTGCAATGACGGGCAAGGCAGTTGGCGGCGCAAGCGCTGGAGCATCCGCGATCACCGCTTGCTGGCCGTCGTCGACTGGGTTCGCCTGACCTCGCCGGACGATTTGGCGCCGTTAATCGCCGATACGCTGCCGCGCCCCTTTACCAACCGCGAACTGGCCGGCGCGCTCAAACTCTCGCACCGCCTGGCGTCCAAGATGACTTTTTGCCTGCGAAAGATGGGCGTCATTTCCCTGGTTGGGAAAAAAGGCCGTGCGCTGCTGTATGAATAAAGCCCCGCCACAAATGGCGAGGCTCTGGTTGGAAAACGGGCCACCGCCCGCCCAACGCCCCCAGCGCGACTCGAACACGCAACCTACTGCTTAGAAGGCAGTTGCTCTATCCATTGAGCTATAGGGGCTGTCAGATCGGTCTTCATTTTACCACCTGACGCCGAAATTGCCAAACTTGCCCTCAGACATGAGCGTGGTATAATGTCGCCATCTCGCCCGGATGACGAGGGATGCTGTGAACCGTCCCCCCCCCACTCCCAATAGAATAATCAGGAGAAACAAGAATGCTCTACGGAGAAAAGACACGCTTGCGCCGCATCGAACGCGCCGACATTCCGGCCTTTGTGCGCTGGTTTGGCGACCCGGACGTGCGCGAGTTTTTGATGCTCAACAGCCCAATCTCGCACGCTCAAGAAGAAAAATGGTTTGAACATCAACTCGACAACAGCAATACCGAGCTGTTCGCCATCGAGATCAACGAGGGCGAAAACGCCGGCACGCACATTGGCAACATCAGCCTGGACAACCTGAACGGGCAAACCCGCAGCGCCGAGTTAGGCATCGTCATCGGCGAAAAAGCATATTGGAGCCAGGGCTACGGCTCAGACGCCATCCGCACCCTGTTGCGCTTTGCCTTTGAAGACCTGAACCTGCACCGCGTCGCCTTGCGCGTTCACCAGGACAATGCGCGCGGCATTCACGTCTACGAAAAGTGCGGCTTTGTACATGAAGGGCGTCTGCGCGAAGCAGTGTTCAAACATGGCCGCTACTATGACGAGTTGCGCATGGCCGTCTTGAGCCACGAATTCGCGTAATGGGCAGAGTATATCCAACGCTGGAACAAGAACGCGCGCTGATCCGGGACGGCCATACCTGCATCGCCGGGCTGGACGAGGCCGGCCGAGGGGCATGGGCCGGCCCGGTCGCGGCGGCGGCGGTCATCTTGCCGTTGGGCAATAGTTCGCTACACGAAACACTGCGCCAGGTGCGAGACTCGAAACTGTGTACGCCACGCCAACGCGACGCGCTTTATGACCTCATCGGCCAAACCGCGCTGGCCTGGGCCGTTTCGCTCGTCCCCGCAGCCAGCATCGACGAGATCGGCATCGCCGCCGCCACCCGGCAAGCGATGCGCGCGGCGATGAACCAGCTCGATCCCGCGCCCACGGCGTTGCTTATCGACTATATACGACTAGATATGGTCAAATTACCCCAACGCTCGATCACAAAAGGCGATATGAAAAGTTTGTCCATCGCCTCGGCGTCGATCATGGCCAAAGTGACGCGCGACCGGCGGATGATCGAGTTGGCTCAAATCTATCCCGGCTATGGGTTTGCACGGCACAAAGGCTATGGCACCAAGGAGCATCGCGCGGCGCTGCACAAACTTGGTCCCGCCGAGATTCACCGCCGGTCATTTGCGCCCGTTTCGATGGCCGCGATGGGATTACATCTAGAGGAGCGACAATAAAATGAATCACAGTGCGATCGAAA
>CAYZYE010000330.1:0-2346 GCA_964481205.1 uncultured Anaerolineae bacterium
AAAAATAAATGAGTCAACGTCCAAACGAACCGGCGCCAATCGACCTCTGCGCCACAGTGATCGCCCTCACCCCCCGCGCACCGGCGACCATCCCCGCCAACCAGGGCGCGGCCAGCCACGCCTTTTTCCTGCGCCTGGTGAGCCAGGCCGACCCCGCCCTGGCCGCCCAACTGCACGAGGGAGCGCAGAGCAAACCCTTTACGTGCAGCAACCTGTGGCCGGCCGCCGGCGCAACCGGCGACCGGCGCGGGGGACGGCTCGCCGTCCGCCCCGGCGAAACGTGGCAACTGCGCTACACCACCCTCAACGCCGAGTTGACCCAACTGTGGCTCGACCGCGCGCTGACCGCGCTGCCGGAAACGGTGACTCTGGGCGACGCCATTTTTCACATCCAATCCGCGCACACCTCGAACCGGGAACATCCCTCGGCCGGACGCGCGTCCTATGCCGACCTTGCCGCGCCCTACCTGCTGGGCAGCGATTCGCCGCCCACGCGCTGGCGCTTTGCCTTTCGCGCCCCCACCGCCTTTCGCAGCGGCGGCATGACCGTGCCCATCCCCCTGCCCGACCTCCTCTTTGGCTCACTGCTCGACCGCTGGAACGCCTGGTCGCCGGTGGCGCTGAATCCCGAGACGCGCCGTTTTGCCGGCGAGTGCATCGCCATCAGCCGCTACCACCTGCACTCTGAATCCCTGTTGGGCAAAGGCCGCCGCGTGCAGCGCGGCGCGGTGGGACGCTGCACCTATGCCGCCCTCAATCGCGACCGCTACTGGTGCAGCGCGATCAGCACGCTGGCGGCGTTCGCCTTTTACGGCGGCGCCGGCTACCAGACCACGCAGGGCATGGGCGTGTGCCGGTGGCTCGATGGATAAACGGGCAAAAGCCCGTTCATTGTTCTTTAACAATTGTTCAAACAAGAGATTCTTTTCAGGGAGGGAACATGCCGCCGCTGTATGTCACCGAACAGGGTGCAAAAATCAGCGTCACCGGCCGGCGGCTGGTGATCAGCAAACAAGAACGGGGCGCGACCAGGCCGGCCGAACTGGCCGTCGCGCCGCTGGTGCAGATCAGCGAGGTCGTGCTGTTTGGCAACATTGGCCTGACCACGCCGGCGATCAAGGCGTTGCTCAAGCGCGGCATCGACGTGGTATTCCTCAACCGCGACGGTCGCTACTGCGGGCGGCTGATTGGCCCGCCGACCAAATTTGGCAATCTGCGGCGCTGGCAGTACCAGCGCATCGACGACGACGCCTACAAACTGCGCACGGCGCAAGCCATCGTCGAAGCCAAACTGCGCAACTGCCGCACGCTGTTGATGCGCTACAACCGCTCATTGCACGACGACAGCGTGGGTAATGCCGCCGACAGCCTGCACCGCCTCATCGCCCGCACCGCGCGCACCGAAACGCTCCACTCACTCATGGGCGTCGAGGGCCAGGGCGCGGCGATCTATTTCCGCGTTTTCAAACGGCTGTTCAAGGACGACTGGCCCTTTGCAAAGCGCGTCCGTCGCCCGCCCACCGACCCGCTGAACGTGCTGCTCTCTTTTGGCTACACCCTGCTCGGCCACGCCCTCGAATCGGCCATCAACACGGTGGGGCTGGACCCATACCTGGGGCTGATGCACGTGACCGAGTATGGACGCCCGTCGCTGGCGCTGGACCTGGTCGAAGAATTCCGGCACATCGTCGTCGATTCGATCGTCATGCGCGTGTGCAACGAACGGCTGATCACCACCGAAAATTTCACCACCCAGGACGACCCGCAGCGCCCCGTGCTGCTCGACGACGCCGGACGCAAACGCTTTTTGCGCGAGTGGGAAGCGCGTCTGATCCTGACCTTCAAGCATCCGCTGAACGGGGAACGAGTCACCTATCGACGCTGCTTTGAGATTCAGACGCGCGAGATGGCGCGCGCGCTGCGAGAGAACGACATCTATCGCCCCTTTGTGGTGCGCTGACGTCGCCGTAAGGAGGAAACAATGTTTGTCGTGATCAGCTATGACATCTCGCAAGACAAACGACGAAACAAGGTGGCAAAAACGCTGCAAGACTATGGCGCGCGCGTGCAATATAGCGTCTTTGAAGTCAACCTGGAACGCAAACAGATCGACCAACTGCGCCGCGAACTGCACAAACTGATCGACGCCGACCAGGACAGCATCCGCTTTTACACCTTGTGCCAGGCGTGTTACAAACAGATCGATGTACTGGGCGTGGGGCGAGCGGCCCAAGCGCCGCCGGCGGCGATCATTGTCTGAACCACCCGCCGGCGCCGCGCCCAGGCAGAGATTTGCGAGCACCCCCCCCGCGCGGCCCCTTTTCGGGCGCATTTTTGGGGGGGTGC
>CAYZYE010000331.1:0-2318 GCA_964481205.1 uncultured Anaerolineae bacterium
CCAGCGGTGACTTTAGTCACGAAGTGAGCAGATAATCGCCGCTGATGCTGCCGTCGGCAAAGAGGTTGAGCGAGGTGCAAGAGGTGTGTTCAAAGCGCCAAAGAGTGACCTGGATGCCCTGGTGGTCGTACACCGGGTTGTTGCGGTACGCGCCGTTCGGGCGCAGGGCGGCCGGGGGGTGCCAGGGTACGGGGCGGCCAAACAGTTCGCGCAGCGCCACGCGCCGGATGCCGAGTTGATGACAATGCGCCAAAATTTCCGGTACCTGCTCAATGTTGGCCGTATCGAGCACGCAAGAGAGTTTGATTGGGATGCGCGACGCGCGTACAATCGCCGCCAGATCGGGTATGTGGCGCACGCCGGTCATCTGGAAAAATGTTTCCGGATCAAAGGAGGGGAACGAGATCGTCGCCCGGTCATACAGGTTGAATACGTCGATTTTTTGCAGGGCCAGCTGGCCGTTGGTGTGCAGCGAGAGTCGAACGCCGGGCAGGTTTTCGCGTAGCCATTCGATCAACCTGGCCTCGTGGCGGTATAATTGGGGATCGGTGTTGGTGCCGCTCAATGTGATCTGCCGGATGCCATGTTGCCGGAGCAGCGCTGCGAACCGATCCAGTCCGCGCAGCGGGAACAGGTTCAGGTTGTTCTGGTTCAACGCCGGGTCGACCAGCTTGCCGATGCAGTAGGGGCAGCGTTGGTTGCACGGCCCGGAAAATAAAATGTTGGCGAAATCATACGTGGTCATTTTCGGCATATCCCTGGGTGGAGCAAAGCGGCGCGGCTATGCTGCCTTGGTCGATCTGGCCTGATCCCAGCCTGCTTTCAGGTGGATCAAATAGTCCTTGACCGCGCCGGCGTAAAAGAGGGCGATGACGCCGTTTTTGTATTGCACGCCCTTGTGGGTCAGCCGCAGGCACGGCCCAACATAGCGCATGAACCCGTTGCGCAGCAAAAACCGCACCTCTGGCCCCAAGTGCTCCGGCAACGCCACGCCAAACCTGGCCTGAAAATGGCCGAGGTGGATCTCGCCAAAGTAGAACGAGACCGAGATCATTTTGGCCATAGCCACGTCGAGCGGCAGATGGTAGAGGTCTTGCACGGGCAGCCGCCCGGCGTCGATGGCGGCCAGGTACGGCTTGAGTGTCTTGCTCGCCGCGCCGTGGTTGTAGGACAGGGTAAAGGGTGAAAATGTCTGCGCGCCCAGCCCCAGGCCCAGGTAGGGCGTGCCCTTGACCACGCGCTCGGTGAGATAGTCGCTGGCGCCCAGGTCGCCGGGCAGTTTGCTGTAGGTGTTTTTGCCCGGCGCGCCGGCGTAACCGGCCGCGAGCAAGGCGCTGCGGGCGATGCTTTCCAGGGCGTTGATTTGTTCCTTGCTCACCATCGACGCCTGTTCTTGTATCCGCGTGCCTTTGTAGCGCATTTGGTAGAGGGTGATGTATTCCGGCCCCAGGGCGATGGTCTGCGCCAGCGTGTTGCGCCACGTCTCTGGCGACTGGTTGGCAAAACCGTACATCAGGTCGATGTTAAAGCGGTCGAATCCGGCGTCGCGAATGTGCTTGACCGCGCTTTGCAGCATGCTCAACCCTTCGTACTCGCGCCCCAACGATCGCGCCAGTTTGAAATGGGTGGTTTGCACGCCCATGCTGATCCGGTCGATGCCCATCTCTTTGAAGGCCTGAATCTTGGCCGGCTCGCGGTCGGCGATGATCGGCGTCGTTTCGATGCTGATGCGCATGCCGTCCTGCCAGCGGAACGCCGCCCGCGCGGCGTCGACCACGCGGCGGATGTTTTCGGTGCGCGCAAAGGAGGGCGTGCCGCCGCCGATGTCAAAGCCGATCAGCGTTTTCTCCCCGGTGTTGGCTCGCTTGCGGTACATTTCGATCTCGTAGAGCAGGGCGTCAAAATAACGATCCTCGGCGCTTTGCTCGTGCCGCTCGACGACCGTGTACTCGCAGTATTTGCACCGCGCGGCGCAAAAGGGCACGTGAACGTACAGCCCCAGTCGATCGACTTGCTGCCAGGCGGCGACGGCCAGGCTTTGCGCCTGTTCGCGCGACGCGCGGTAGGGGCGCATTGTGGTGCGGTGATGGATGGGGTAGGCGGTGTTGGCGATATGGTGGTGGCGCAGCCCGGCGTCGAACACAATTTGCGGGTCGAACGCGCGTCGGTCGGCGGCGGCCAGCTGGTTCCAGGTCATCGAGTTCATTGTTTCCTCCAATAAGTGTATTTTATACACAAAGTAGCTGGGAAATAAAAAGGCAGAAATTTCTGCCGGACAGGTTAGTGTCTAAACTACACTAATTATACCAGAAAAAAAG
>CAYZYE010000332.1:0-2210 GCA_964481205.1 uncultured Anaerolineae bacterium
CCCCAGGTTGACAACCGCCGCATTCCGGCTAGAATGAGCGCATACCCGTGGAAAGGAAAAACGATGAAAACGGCACTCAGAAACCAATTTCGCCGCTTGCGCGAGAGCCTTTCGGCGCAAGACGTGACCACGGCCTCGGACATGCTGTGCCGGCGCTTGAGCGAGTGGTCATTGCTGCAAGACGCCGCCGTCGTGCTGACCTACCTGGCCTTCCGCAATGAACCCGACTTGAGCGCCCTGTTTACCCGACTCGCGCATATCCGCTGGGTTGTGCCGCGCGTCGATGGCCGGTTCTTATCGCTACACAAATACCACCCCGGCCGCCTGGTCCGCCACCGCTATGGCATGTGGGAGCCGGCCGCCGATCTGCCCACCGTCGACGCGGCGCAGATCGATCTCGTGCTGACACCCGGCGTGGCCTTTGATCGCCGGGGGGGGCGGTTGGGATTTGGCGGCGGTTTTTACGACCGCCTCTTGCCCACCACCCCGGCGCTGCGCGTGGGCATTGCCTACGACGTCTGCCTGACCGAAGCGCTGCCGATGGGCGAACGCGATCAATGGATGGACTGGATCGCCACGCCGGCGCAGCTCATTCACTGCCGGCGCCCCCCTGCCCCGGCCTCCAACCTCAACGCCTGAACAACCACGCCGCGAGGACGACGCCCAGGAACACGACCATCGAAGCGCACAGGCCGCCCCTGGCCTCCGCCTCTGGCGGTTCTTTTGTTTGCGGGATAGACGTCGGTTTGGCCGGCTGCGCGGCCGGCGTCGAGGTCGGCGCCGGCTGGGCGGGCTTGGACGTCGACGTGGGCGGCGCTTGCGTCTGGGGCGTGGCCGTCGGAGCTGCCTTGGGCGCAGATGTTGGCGTCGGCTCGGCCGGCGGCTGGATTTCGCCGCTGAACAGGGTGATGTCATCGACCCAGAACGTGCCTTTGCCGGGAGTAAAGTTAAAGTCGATGCCGGTGATGTGCGCCGGATCGAGCGTCTTTAATTCTGGATTATCGTTCCATGGGGCCAGCGTAAAGGCCTCCCAGGGCAGCAACACCTCGCTCCAACCATCCACCTGCGCCTCCGAGAGCGCCAACTCGGTCTCAAAAGCCGTCGGCGTCTCTGGGTCGCCGGCAAAAAGCACCAGGATCAACAAAGCGGGCGCATCGGCGTGAACCCACAGCGAAAGCCCGTTGCCGCCGCTCCAATCCTGAGGCTGTTCAAAAGAAGTGCCGGTATCGCCCCATCCCTCCGCCGAAATGTTGTATTCGACGCGCAGGGAGGCCGCGCCGCCGTGAAAGGTGACGGTGTCCACCTCGGCAACCACCGTCGATTTATCCCCGTCGCCATACGAATCCCACCAGTTTTCACCCTCCCAATCCTCGATCACCCCGGCCGGTTTGGTCGTCGATCCTTCCGCCGGCGTGGGGGTGGGCGGCTTTTCTTCGGCCGGTGTAGAGGTTGGCTGCGCCTCTTGAGCCGGCGTAGAAGTCGGCGCGGGCGCCTGGGCCGGCGCGTTTTTCCAACGGTGATAGTAAACGTTCAACAAGGGCACAAACTCGGCCGTCGCCTTGCTGTGCCCGGCGGTGTTGGGATGGCTGTCGCCGCTGGGATAGGCCGAAAAGTTGGTATCAACGGGCTGCACGTGCTCGATCTGACCGTTATTCCAGCGGTGATGGTTGTCGGCGGCGGTGAGCACGTTGTAATAGTCGAACACGGCGACGTTGTGAGCAGGATAACCCTGCAACCACTCGTTGACCAGCCAGTTGTTGAACGCGCGCGCGTTGGCGGCGCGTTCGGGCGCGGTTTCGCTTTGCATCAACGGCGGGGCGGTGATGACGATGAACAGCTTGTCGGGGCGGGTTTGGAAATAGGTCAGCAGGTTGTTATAGACCGCCTTGGCGTTGGCTACCGAGTATTCCCAGTCGTTCGCCTCCGGCAGCGGCGGATCGCCGGGGCTGCCATCGAGGTCCGAGTTGGGAAAACAGGACTTGAACATAATGATCTCGTTCTCGCCGCCGGGATCGGCCCCCAAACGCGACCAGGCGCCAAAATCACCAATGTTCTGACCGCTTTCGTGATACAGTGCGTTCAAATAGGTTTCGCTTTGCGGCCCGGTGAACCACTCCGGCCAATTGGGAATATCGGTGCGGTCGCCAATGCTCTCCGGCCCCCAGCCATAGTTGGTGGCGCTGACAAAATAATTGTTGTCGCGCAGGGCG
>CAYZYE010000333.1:0-2201 GCA_964481205.1 uncultured Anaerolineae bacterium
TCGCACGGAAAAATTTGATATGGAGCGTATATCCAAGATATTTGGGAAAACAGAGTAGGGTTTGACTTTTGAGCGTGGGTTTGCTATAATATCGTGCCGTCTGTCAAGCGATCGTTCTGTCGAGGTCGGAGCCGATAGGATGATGTGTAAAGGTATCTAGGAGGAACTGTTGGCTAATCTCAAGTCATCGATCAAGCGGGTGCGAAGCTCGCGGCGCAGGGCCGCGTACAATCAGGTCGTGCGCTCTAAAGCCAAGACGTACATCAAGCGCGCGCGTTATCTCATTGCTGCGGGCAACCTCGACGAGGCCGACGCTGTGGTGCAAAAGGCGATCCGTGCGTTGGACAAGGCCGCCCAAAAGGGCGTCGTTCACAAAAACAATGCCGCGCGTCGCAAATCCCGGTTGATGAAACTCTACAATCAGGCCAGAGAAACGGCTTGACGTTTTTTTGCGACACCGGTCCAAGAAACAGGTCAGAACGCATCGCGTCTGGCCTGTTTTTTCGTATATCGGGGCCGGGCGATTGGCCCGGTGGTCACGGGGCGACCAGGTTTTGAGGCGGAATGCCAAACCGATAGCCCACGCCGCGAACCGTGCGCAAGTACTTTGGTGTGCTTGGATCCGTTTCGATGCGCTCGCGCAACCAGCGCACGTGTACGTCGAGTGTGCGCGTGTCGCCCATATAATTGGTATTCCAAATCGTTTCCATCAAAAACCGTCGCGTCAACGTTCGTTCGGGATAGCACATAAAGACCTGGAGCAGGCTGGCTTGCTTGGGCGTCAGCCGGTGTACCCGGCCCTGACGCCGCAGATTGCGCGTTCTGGTGTTCAGCGCCAGATCGCCTACCTGGAGCGTGGGCCACAAGGCCAGCGCCCGGTCGATCTCGTTCAGGACGTCTTGTGTTGTAAATGGAAACTGTAACACATAGTTTAACGTTATCAAACGGCAGGAGACGCCCGGCGCGACCTCGGGGGCGCTCAATAAAACGAGCGGTCTGTCTGGCGCGGCCTGTTTGAACCGGCGGCAGGCGTCCGAGCCGTCTTGGCCGCCGGAAGCGTCGATCAGGACGATGTCGGCGTTGTCGGGGGACTTGGGCCTCTCTTCCGGACAAGATACGATGACGCGGTGCCCCTTTTGCGCCAGCATTGTATTTAATTGTGGAACCATCGAATCCAACAGCCGGAACAAGAGGATGTGACTCATGCGTCCTTTCTTTCTGATCAACCGGAACGGCTTTTATTCATTATAAATGATTATGGCGTTTCTGCCAACCTCTTTGAATCTGGGGTATGCGCAAAAGTCGGAGGTCGGGAAGGAACAAGAACGAGCGGGAAAGAACAGCAAAAAACACAAGCGAACAAGGCGTTGTAGTGAACGAGTTTTTGGCAAGAAAATGGGCGGAAAAGGGCGAGCAAGAGGAGGATGGGGATAGAAAAGAGGCCAAGCAGCAGTGAGCAGACGAGCGAAACCAAGCCGACAGGCAAGGCGTCAGACGGACCAAGTTTATAACAATCAAGATGTACAGGCAAGCACGGCATTGTGCCGCCTCGGTGATTCAGTCGCCGGTGGCGGCAGTATGTTCGGCGGCGAGAGTGGCTTCGCGGACAAAACGTGCGACATTAAAGTGGCGTAATACCAGGGCTGTTCAATTCTAATTTGTGACTAAAGTCACCGCTGGCGGGCTGAGGCCGGGCGTCCCACCTGCGTGGACGTCACCGTCGGCGGGGTCTCGTCGCCGTAGGGAGACGACCAGCCAACGGCTCGCCAGGCGCGGTTTCAACCGCTGGACTGTAGAATTGAACAGCCCTTGGCGTAATACACATATGGCACCTTGGCAATTGCATTTATATTTTCCAACATGCTGGTTGCGTTCTGTGGCCGCCCGAACATCAATGTTCGGGCCACAATGCGGCGCCGGATGAATCCGGCTTGATCCCTGGCGTGCCAAGCCCCATTTATGGGGCGCTGTTTTGAGTTGATTTTTGTCAACCAACCGCTTTTTGTTGCGTTGTTTTTCTCCTCTCCGATTTGTTGCGCATACCCGGAACCAGGCCTCGGAATACCTATTCCGAGGCCACAGGGGAGATTCTGAGGCTGCGAGTTGGACAAACCTCGTTCCCACGCCAGAGCGTGGGAACGAGGGCAAGCAACAGGCTAGCGCCGCCGCAGCGCCACCGGCAGATAGATCTTGTGATACCT
>CAYZYE010000334.1:0-2169 GCA_964481205.1 uncultured Anaerolineae bacterium
CGCGATCTGGCGTATAATGGGAGTGCAAAACGGCGTTGAGTGTTTCAACGCTGTTGTGCTATCGGCAAAAAACCAGGGGGTTTCTTGACGTTTCATTTCTTTTGCGCTCTCGGCGCTCTCGGCAGTTGGCGGGTGTACTGGGAGGTGTTTTAACACGCGCTCAGATGAACTCGTCGAATTGCCAGGAGGCAAGACCTATGCTCAAATATCCTATCTCTCGAATCCTGCTCACAATATGCCTGCTCGGCGCAGCGTCGTCTCTGGCGCGCGCCGGTTCGCCGTCGATGAGCTATTTGCTGGTCAAATTCGCGCCCGGTGCGTCGATCGCCGCCTCGGAAGCGCTCGAATACGCCACCATCGCCGGCTGGGAAACCCTGACCGTTCCGGGCTGGGTGCGCGTCTTGACGCCCGAGTATTCGCTGCCAGAGACGCGCGCCTGGCTGGAAACGGCCGCCAACGTCCTGAACGTCGAACAGGAACAATACATCCACGCCGCGCTCACGCCGAACGATCCGTGGTTGTCGAGCCAATGGGGGCTGGACAAGATCGGCGCGCCGATCGCCTGGGGCATGACCACCGGCGATGAAAATGTCGTGATCGCCGTCATTGACAGCGGGATGGACATGGATCACGAGGACCTGGTCGATCAACTGTGGGTCAACAGCGACGAACAATCCGGCGCGCCGGGCGTCGACGACGACGGCAACGGGTTCATCGACGACATCCATGGCTGGTCATTTCTCGATAGCGGCGGCAACGATATGAACGACCTGTTCGGCCACGGCACGCACGTGGCGGGCATTGTTGCGGCCAAGGGCAACAACGGGACAGGCATCGCCGGGATGTGCTGGGGCTGCCGGTTGATGATCCTGCAAGTGTTGGACAAAAGTGGCAAAGGCACCTATTCCGACCTCGCCGAGGCGATCGTCTATGCTGCCAACAATGGCGCCCGGATCGTCAATTTGAGCCTGGGCGGTATGGTGAGCAACACACTGCTCCAAGACGCCGTCGAGTACGCGCACAACCGTGATGTGCTAATGATCGCCGCAGCGGGAAACCATGGCAGCGCGGTGCTCTTTCCGGCTGCGTACAACGATGTCATGGCCATCGCGTCCAGCGATCAAAACGACAACCACTCTTTCTATTCCAACTGCGGGCCTCAAGTCAGCCTCAGCGCGCCAGGCAGAGGCATTTCCAGCACATGCATGGATAACACCTACTGTTGGAAATCAGGCACGTCGATGGCGACGCCGCATGTCGCCGGGCTGGCCGGGCTGCTCTGGTCCAAATACGCCGCCTATACGCCGGCGCAGGTGCAGGCGACAATAATCAGCACGACCGTCGCCATGAATGGCAATTGGTCGAGCGAATGTGTGGGGCAGGGGCGCATCGACGCCGCGCAAGCCTTGTTGACGTCTCCGGTCGAGGTCGTGATCGACGCGACCGGAGGCGTGATCACCCATACCGGCACGACGACGATGACCATCCCACCCAACGCCGTCGCCGAGCCGGTCACAATAACTTTGAGCCGCGCCGGCGTCTGGTCGGTTCCCCCCGGCCAAACGCTGATCCGGGACGCCATCGCCGTGCAGGCCGTGCGCGTGTCCGACGGCGCGCCGGTAGACTCGTTCAGCCGGACGATCACGATCAGCATGGCCTACGATCCGGGGCTGGTGCCGGCGGCGATCTTGTCCAACACGATAACAATGTTTGCCCGCCAGGACACGCAGTGGATCACGGCGACAGAGACGTGCAACCCGATCTCGGCGTACACGCGCGACCTGCTCCACCATCTCTTTTCGGCCCAGGTCTGCCAGCTGACTCGCTATGCGTTATTTGGCCGGGCCCACTATACGTTCTATTTTCCCGTCGTGCGGAAAAATGCGCCGGGCGCACGTTAAATCGCCAAGCCGCCAACGCCGCAACAGCCGTACAGAACCGGAACTTTATCGACGAACGCCGTCTTGAGCATGTCCGTATCATACGGGCGTGTTTCATTTGGGTGTGTTTCAAATGGTTTGGGTGTCCGTGGTCGGCGCGGTCTGTTTACGGCGGCGCAAAATCCCATGTAGGGGGTCGCCCCATATGGATACAACAGCCCCCTAAAACCCCCCTCTGGGGGAATTGCGGTGCGGGCGGTGGAACACAACCGCACACCGCCTTTCCCCA
>CAYZYE010000335.1:0-2165 GCA_964481205.1 uncultured Anaerolineae bacterium
ACCTCTTGGGACTTTATTCCCCTTGTGTTTTACATTGTTTGTCTTTATAATGATTTGGATATGTTTAATTTACTTTGTCGCATCGGTCTTTGTGGTCGTTTTTGCCTCTGTCGCCCGTCCACGATGGGCTTGGTACGGACGCCCGATCGATTTGCGCCGCTGTCAACAGACGGCGCCGGCCGCGTCCACAAGAGGCGATGCCACAGCTGCCCAAACCATTTGAAACACGTCAAGATGCAATATCCCATTTCGCTCGGCCTGGATTGCCAAATCCAGGCCCAAAATGGCGAAACTGGTCGCATTCAGTTTGTTAAGCCGCCGGATCTGGCGATCCGGCGGGAGCAGACGGGATGATTATTTTCCTGTCATCTGGTATCCTGACATGCGCGGAGATCAATCGCCGTGTTACAGGACAGCCCTATGGAAAAAGGGGGTTGGCTCTTGACAGCCAACCCCCTTTGTGCCTGGGCGCATTTCAGGGGGTATATTTCACTTTTGGGGCGAAACCGGGTCTCGGAATAGGGATTCCGAGGCTGCGGATTGGACAAACCGTAGTGGCGGAATTCCCACCTGTGGCGGCGGAATTCCCACCTGTGGCGGCGGAATCCCCATTCCGCCGTCACCCCCTGACTCCCAAATCATTTGAAACACACCCAATTGAAATACACCCGCCTGGGCGGGGTAAGAACCGGTCAGGGGCGCGTTGCTTTGCGCCGTCGCATTTCGACCGCCGCCGCGTGAGCGGTCAGCCCTTCGGCCTGGGCGATGGTGATCGCCGCTGCTGCGATGCGCTCGCCGGTCGACGCGGCGGGAGCAAAAATGCTGGTGATCTTGAGAAAATCCCACACGTTGCACGGCGATGTAAAGCGCGCGCTGCCGCCGGTGGGCATAATATGCGCCGGCCCGACCACGTAATCGCCCAGCGCCTCCGACGACATTTCACCTACAAAAACGCCGCCGGCGTTGCGCACCTGGCCCACCCAGGCCCACGGATCGCGCACCAGAAGGCAGAGGTGCTCCGGGGCATAGGCGTTGGCCAGTTCCATCGCTTGTGCCACGTCCTCGACGATGACGATGCCGCCCTGCCCGGCCAATGCCTCGGCGATGATCGTGGCGCGTTCCAGCCTGGCGATCTGCACGGCAATCTCGGCGCGCACCTGGCCGGCCAGCGCCTCGGACGGCGTCAGGCAGATGGGCGAGGCCAGCACGTCATGTTCGGCTTGGGCCAGCAGGTCGGCGGCGACCAGCGCCGGATCGGCGCTGGCGTCGGCAATGAGCAAAGTCTCGGTCGGGCCGGGCAGCCCGTCGATGCCGACCTGGCCAAAGACGCGGCGTTTGGCCAGCATCACAAACAAGTTGCCGGGGCCGACGATTTTGTCGACGCGGGGCACACTCTCGGTGCCGTAGGCCAGCGCGCCGATCGCCTGCGCGCCGCCGATTTTGTACACGGCGTCCACACCGGCAATGCGCGCCGCGACCAGGATCGCCGCGTTGACGCAGCCATCGGCCTTGGGCGGGCTGGCGACGATCACCTCTTGTACGCCGGCCACGCGCGCGGGGATGGCGGCCATCAACAGTGAAGAGGGATAGGGCGCGCGTCCTCCAGGCGCATAAATGCCCACGCGCTGGATCGGGCGGATGATTTGCCCCAGCGCCCCGCCTTTGTCGTCCCAATCGACCCAGGATCGCTTGGTCTGCTTTTCGTGAAAGGCCTGGATGCGCTCGGCGGCCATTTGCAGCGCCGCGCGCAGTTTGGCCGGCGTGTCTTGCCACGCCGTTTCCAGTTCTTGATCGGACACGCGCAGCGCGTCGATGGCTGCGCCGTCGATGCGGCGGTTGTAATCGAACAAGGCGGCGTCGCCCAGTGTGCGCACATCTTGCAAAATGAGTTGGATCGCCTGGTCGGGAGTCAGCGGCCGGCCAAAGATTTTTTCAATCCCGGTTTGCAACGCCGGCGTGATCTCGACCTCGTCCCACGCATCGCGGCGCAAAATGGTTTGCCGGGCAGTGGGAACGTCATAGATATTGATAATGTTTTTCATTGTAGCATATTCTTTCTGTTTCAAAGGCAACTTGGGTTCGCACTGCCGCAAACGAGTTGGCGGTTTGGTAGCATAGCAGGCGGTTCAATTCTACAATCCAGCGGTTGAAACCGCGCCTGGCGA
>CAYZYE010000336.1:0-2133 GCA_964481205.1 uncultured Anaerolineae bacterium
GGCGGAATCCCCACCTGTGGCGGCAGAATCCCCACCTGTGGCGGCGGAATCCCCATTCCGCCGACCGTGCGTCCCTACAACCTCAGTATATCACACCCATATAGCCATCTCGTCACGGGGATGTAAACATCTGGTAAACAGAGCACGAGATCGACAGAGTGAGGTACCCAATCAATCGGCGTAGGGTAAACAAAAGCGAAATGTCGTGCCCTGATGCACAGCACTCTCGACGTGGATCGTCGAACCGTGCTGTTCGAGGATCGTGCGCACAATGGTCAACCCCAGGCCGGTACCGGGCGCATCGCGCACATCCTGGCCCCGGTAGAGCGGTTCAAAGATGTGCTCCAGGTCATCGGGAGCAATGCCGGCGCCACTGTCGCGCACTGCCACCTGCACGCCGTCACCTCCGGCCGACAGATGCACAACCACCTGGCCGCCAGGAGGCGTATACTTGATGGCGTTGTCCAGCAGATTGAGGAACACTTGATGCAAGCGATCACGGTCGCCTGGCACACGGGGCAACCCTGGCGCCGATTGCAGGGACAAACACATGCCGCGCGCCTCGGCCGCCTGAAAGAGGGAAGAAATGGCCTCCTCGGCCACGGCGCGCAGATTGACCGGCCGGCGGCGAAGGGGCGTCAGGTCCAGGCGCGAGAGGATGAGCAAATCTTCGACCAGCCGCGCCAGACGTTCGGCCTCGCTGGCGATAAAGCCGCAGGAACGACGCCACAGCGCTTGATCGCGCTGGGGATCGCAACTGCCCAAAATGTCGGCGTGGCCCAAAATGGCGGTCAGCGGCGTGCGCAGCTCGTGCGCCATCGCCCCGATCAGGCGGCGATAGGCTTCGACGTTGCCCGTCTGCTCACCCGCATGTCGAACCAGAATCAGCGCACCGATCCTGGTCGCATCGCCCAACGGCGAGACGGTGATGCGCAAACGTCGCTCTTGTTCATCGACGATCTCGGTCGTCTCCTCGGCATCCACCGACAACGCCCTGGCGACCAGCGTCAACAGGGCCAGCGGCAGTTCGGGGGCAGATCGATCGAGAACGAACGTCCGCGCCGCCGCTTCGTTCCAGGCCACGGGTTGGGCGCGCCAATCGACCACCAACGCGCCACGATCGAATTGCTCCAGGAGCGAGGCCAGCCAGGGGACATCCAGCGTTTCGCGCGGGGCGTCTTGCGGAGCGGCAGCGGCGACGCGGCGGCGCCATAACCACACCAGCGCCCAGATCGCGACTGCCGTGCCAACCGCGATCGCCAGCAGCCCCAAGGCGGCTATCTCTAGCGGGATACTGACGATCGCCTCCGGCGTGGGCGTGGGCATCACCAATCCTCCTCGGCGGCAAAGCGATAGCCGATGCCGCGCACGGTGAGCAGGTAACGGGGATGCGCCGGGTCCGGCTCGAGCTTGGTTCGCAGCCGTTGGATATGCACATCGACGGTGCGCGACTCGCCCACATAGTCATAACTCCACACCCGTTCGAGCAGCATCTCGCGCCCAAAGACCTTGCCTCGCCCCCAGGCCAGCGTGACCAGCAGGTCGAACTCTTTGGGCGCAAGTTGGACCGGGCGGCCGGCGCGCGTCACCGTGCGGCGGGCGCGATCGACGACCAGATCGCCGATGTGCAGCCGGTCGCGGTTCCGCCCGGCGCCCGCCTCGCCAACCAGCCGCAGCACCGAGCGGATGCGCGCCGTCAACTCGCGGGCGTTGAACGGCTTGGTGACGTAATCGTCGGCGCCCATTTCCAGACCGACGATCTTGTCCACGGTGTCGGTGCATGAGGTGAGCATGATGATTGGGACATACGAGGGACGCTGTCGCAATCGGCGGCACACCTCAAAGCCGTCGATGCCCGGCAGTTTGAGGTCGAGCACAACCAGGGCCGGGGGGTCGGCCTGAACCCGCGCCAGGGCCGTCTCGCCGTCTCGCGCCACCGACACGGTCAGACCCTCGCGCTCTAGCGAAGTTTGCACAAACGCAGCGATCGCCTGTTCGTCTTCTACCACCAGGATATACCCGGCCATTTCCACCACCACCGCAATGACATTTTTCGCATCGAACACAATCAAAAAACATCGCCAAACAACGCCCAGGAGTTACGCGGTCAGGTTCTGGACTAGAACGAGACCT
>CAYZYE010000337.1:0-2095 GCA_964481205.1 uncultured Anaerolineae bacterium
GATCCGGCAGGAGCAGATGGAATGGGTGTCCGTAGCATCGCCCCTTGCGGGCGATCTGTGGTCGGGTGGAACAGGCCAAATTAGAGTTTTGTGAGAGGAGAATAAAATGGCGCAGCGGTTTGAATATTGTCGTTTAGAAGGATCGCAGATCGTTTATCTGGGGCGCGACGGCGCGTTTGAAAAAAAGCGCGACAAGGTCTGGAATGAATTTCGGGCCTGGGATTTTTTGGAAAAAGAGGGTTGGGAGTTGGTTTCCGTCGTTGGCGCGGCGGGCGATCACGTGGCCTATTTCAAGCGGCCAACGGGTGAGCAATAGGCGGGGCGGGGAATGTTTACCGGGCTGCGTTCACGGTTGATGCTCTCTTTTTCGGCGCTGCTGCTGGTTTGCCTGGTGATTTTTACCGTCACTTTTGGGTTGTTGTTTTTTTTATGGGTTGGTTTGCCCGAGTTGGCCCACGCGCGGTTGCTCGACGCGGCCGGGCCGACGGCCACGCATGTCCGCGCTTTGGTGCAGCGCGGGCAACAGCTGCCGGACGTCGTTGTTTCGCTGCAAGCGCAGGCGCGCGATCGGGGGATGCGTGTGTTGATGGTGGTCGCGCCGTCGGGGCAGATCAAGGCCGATTCGGAGGGGCAGTGGGTGGGGGAGCGCGTTTATTTTGCGCAGCCCGCCGATCGGAAAAATGCGCCTCCGGCCAACCCATTGCCGCGTGTGCAGGGCAAATTGCGCGCTCCCGACCGTGGTTTGTTGTATTATGTGGCCGTGCCGGTTTCGACGGCCCGCGCCGATGGCGGGCGCGGCGTGTATCTGGCGTTGACGATGACTCCGCGCGAGGCGGCGCGTCCTTTTTTGGGTTCGTTGCTGATCGGGGCGTTGCTGGCCGGCGCGGTCGCGTTTGCGCTGTCGATCATGGCGGCGGCGTGGTTGGCCCGATCGCTCGCGGGGCCGTTGCAGCGAGCCGCTGCCGCAGCCGAGCGGGTTGCCTCGGGCGATTATACCGTTTCGCTGAGTGCGGCCTCGCCCGATGAGGCGCGTCGATTGGCCGAGAGTTTCAACACGATGACGCGGGCAGTGCGGGCGGTGCAGCAATCGCAGCGCGATTTTGTCGCCAATGTGTCGCACGAGCTGCGGACGCCGCTCACGTCGATCCAGGGTTTTGCGCAGGCGATTTTGGATGGCACGGCGGGGGATACGGCGTTGATCCGGCGTTCGGCGGCGATTATTCACGATGAGGCGGATCGATTGGCGCGCATGGTCTCGAGTTTGCTCGATCTGGCGCGGTGGGAGAGCGGCGAGGTGTCGATGGCGCGGCAGCAGGTCGATTTGACGGCGCTCTTGGAGGGTTGTCTGTCCAGGTTTGACCTGTTGGCGGCGAAAAAAGGGGTTCAACTGGCTTTTGATGCGCCGGACCAGGTTTTCATCGTTGGCGATGGCGACCGCCTGACGCAGGTTTTTACCAATTTGCTCGACAACGCCCTCCAGTACACCGCGCGCGGCGGTCGCGTTTCTGTCCGGATCGTGAGCGACCAGGCGGCGCGCGTCGCCTCTGTGGTTGTGCGCGATAACGGGGCGGGTATTCCGCAAGATGATCTGCCGCGCATTTTCGAGCGTTTTTACCGGGTAGACAAGTCGCGCACGCGGCAGAGCGGGACGGGGTTGGGGCTGCCGATTGCGCTCGAGATCGTGCGCGCGCATGGCGGCCAGATCGACGTGCAGAGCGAGGTGGGCCAAGGCGCCCAGGTCACGGTGGCGCTGCCCGTCGACGCGGCGCGGGAGAAATAGCCGGTTTTGTTGTGTCCATGACCTGCCCGCCGATGAACGCAAACGCGCGCCATCGGCGGGCAGGTTTTTTAATTCATGAGTTACGCGGTCAGGTTCTAGACTAGAACGAGACTTGGGTAATCTGTGTCATTCTGAGCCAGCCGCCGCAGGCGGCGCAGTGAAGAATCTCGTGGCTTGAATTTGACATACAAGAAGAGATTTCCTTCGACTGCGCTCAGGGCAGGCTTTGTCGCTTTCATTTGGGTGTGTTTCAAATGGTCTGGGCGTCCGTAGCATAGCCCCTTGTGGGCGCGGCCGGCGCGGTCTGTTTACGGC
>CAYZYE010000338.1:0-2061 GCA_964481205.1 uncultured Anaerolineae bacterium
TCAACCCGGTCGCCGCCGGCGCCAGAACGCTCAAGGGGATCGCCAGATCCCCGTCCCTGGTCTGGTGTTCTGCGCCGTCTGTGTACGACGGCACAAACTGCTTGAGCGTCCATAGCATAATCCCTAGTAATCGGCTCATGGTTGGGTGGAACTGGCAAAACAGGCCATGAGGCCGATGCTACAAAATAAATGAAACATATCCAGATAAAATGACCCACGACGCGGCGCCGATTTACCACCGGGGGCAAAAATGGTATAATAGGCGGTCTGATTACAAGTGCGAAACCCCAAGGAGGTTGTCAATGTCTGAACGACCAAATATTGTCCTCATTACCGTCGATCAATGGCGCGGCGACTGCTTGAGCGTCGATGGACACCCGGTGGTGCATACGCCATATCTCGATCAACTGGCGCTGGGCGGGGCGCGGTTTGGGCGGGCCTATACGGCGACGCCATCGTGCATTCCGGCCAGGGCGTCGCTGCTGACCGGGATGCGCCCGCGCACGCATGGCCGGGTGGGATACCGGGATGGCGTGCCGTGGAATTATGCGGTGACGATCGCCGGCGAATTTACGCGCCACGGCTATCAAACGCAAGCCGTCGGCAAGATGCACGTCTACCCGGAACGCTCACAGATGGGTTTTCAGAACGTGATCTTGCACGATGGTTTTTTGCACTATGCGCGGCGATGCGTTCCAAACCTCGACCTGATCGACGACTATATGCCCTGGCTGCGACAGCAGTTGGGACGCGACGCCGATTATTTTGATCACGGCGTCAACTGCAACTCGTATGTGGCGCGCCCGTGGGACAAGCCCGAGTACGTTCACCCGACCAACTATGTCGTTACCCAGGGCATTGATTTTTTGCGACGGCGCGACCCGCGCAAGCCGTTTTTCCTCTTTTTGTCTTTTCACCGCCCGCACCCGCCGTATGACCCGCCCGCCTGGGCCTTTGAGCAGTACCTCGACGCCGAGATGCCGGATGTGCCTGTCGGTGATTGGACGGACTTGTTTGCGCCTTATGCCAACCCGTTCAAACCAGATTGCCTGGCCGGCGAAATCCCGCCGCGCGTCTTGCGGCGCGCCCGCGCCGGGTACTATGGGCACATGACCCACATCGACCATCAGCTGAATCGCTTTCTTGAAGTGCTGAACGAGTACGGGCAGTATCACAACACCTATTTCTGCTTTGTCTCCGATCACGGCGAAATGATGGGCGATCACCACCTGTTCCGCAAAGTTTTGGCCTATGAAGGCTCGGCGCGCGTGCCGATGGTGATCAAGGGGCCGGCAGAGAGCGGTATTGTCGCCGGCGCGGTCCACGATCATATAGTCGAGTTGGGCGACGTGATGCCCACGTTGCTCGACTGCGCCGGGCTACCGATCCCAGAGACGGTCGAGGGGCAAAGTTTGCTGCCGATCATGCGCGGCGAGCGTGTGACGTGGCGCCCATACCTGCATGGCGAGCACACCTTGCAAAAGCAGTCGATGCAGTGGGTGACAGACGGCCATCAAAAGTACATCTGGTTCAGCGGCAGCGGGCGCGAGCAGCTGTTCGATCTGGACGCCGACCCGCAAGAATTGCACGACCTGGCGGCAGAACCGTCGGCGGCGGGGCGGTTGGCCGATTGGCGGCAGGCGTTGATCCGAGAACTGGCCGGGCGCGAGGAAGGATTTACCGACGGGCAGCAGTTGATTGTGGGGCGGCCGGTGCGCCCATGTTTGTCGCACCTGACACAATAAACCACCGGCAGAGCAGAGGGCGTATTTCACCTTTGGGACGGGATGAAACCAGGCCTCGGAATGGGGATTCCGAGGCTGCGGATTGGACAAACCCGAAACGTGGCGGCGGAATCCCTATTCCGCCGCCACCCCCTGACCCACAAATTGAAATGGGTGTGTTTCAAATGATTTGGGTGTCCGTAGCATAGCCCCTTGCGGGCGACCTGTGGTCGGGTGGAACAGGCAAAAACAGCCACAAGGGCTGGTGCTACACAGCAAATGAAACACACCCAATTGATTTTGCGCCGGCCAAAGTCAAATGTGTAGGGTGGCTAGA
>CAYZYE010000339.1:0-2000 GCA_964481205.1 uncultured Anaerolineae bacterium
TAGAACGCCCCATCCGAGTACTTGGCCCCGATCAGGCGGTTGAGCGCGTCGTAGGCCTGCCCTGAGCGCGAACTGAAGGTTCGTTGCCGAAGGGTATAGGTGATCGTGCGGCTGACCAGCGACTCGCTGCTCTGCAACGAAGGACTGGCGAGCGGAGCGGCGCGGTCGCCTGGCCGCCTGGCGCGGCATCTTTGACACGGTACAGGCCGGCGCCGTTCTCAAATTGGCCACCACTTCGCGCAACAAGCACATCAAGCGCGTTCGAGGGCGTGGCCTGATCAAGCTGCTTCATCCACACCAGAAACTCCGCCTGGGCAGCGGCGGCAAACCCAATGTCTATGCACTCACATCGCGCGGCGCCCAAGTCTGCCGGGCGATCGGCATCCAGGCGCACCCTTATGGTCAAACCAAGATCCCGGCGATGCGCCACGACCTCTATCTGGTTGAATTGGCTCAAACCGCGCTGAACGCCGGTCTTTCACCCGTGCTGGAACGCCCTGTCGACTATCCAGACGGTCAGGTGCGCCCCGACCTGCGGATCGCCGCGCCGCGCGGCCAAACTGTTTTTTTCGAGTTGGAGGGCAGCAACGATTGGCGGCAACGTGCGCGCCTGATCGACAAAGTTGTCCGCTGGCTGCGCCTGATCCAAAGCCAGACCCAACCCGATATCTCGCCGCGCATCCGCGTCCTCTTTATGCTCACCCGCGACCCCGACCTCATGCTGGCCCGGCGCACCTGGGCCGAGGCGATCGCCGCTGTACAAGCCGACACGGGCGCTAAAACAGCCGCCGCATCCTCCTTGCCGCTCTCCTTTTGGGGCCAGTCGATCCTCGATTTCCTGAAACGACCCACCTGGGAAAACCTGGATGGGTTTCAACGTCTCGACGACCCGGCGCTGGCACCCAACTTTGGACTGACTCTGACCGGCGGTGAACCGGATCGGGCCGCCGCCGACCCCCTGGCTGCATTCGTCCCCGTTCAGGCCTTGCACGGGCCGGTCATGCAAAAAGCCGACCACCTGCGCCTGCGCGCCATCAGTCGCGTGTTGGCTCGCCACCTATATGACTCGCCCCAACGTTTCTCGCCCACTTTTTTCGACGCCGTGCGCGACCTCTATGCCGTCAGCCGGATGGATGATCCCGCCACTTTGCTCGGCGTTCCCTGGGTCGCCCTGTTGACTCTACGCGCCTGGATCCATCACTATCCCGAACTGGCCCAGGCGCTGACCGCTGCCTATGTGCGCTATGCCGCCGCCCGCCGTTCCGGCGTCTCAATGACTCAACAATTCGCCAGCGAGCTGATCTATTGCTTTCTTGCCTTTCATAACCTTGACCCCAACAGCCCTCTGCTGCATATCTGGGTCGCCCGCCCCGGTGAAACGCATGGCCGTTCGACCTGGACCGTGCATGTCGATATTCGATCACCAAGCGGTTGGACACTCGAACCGGCGCAACTCTTGCTCAACGCCGCCGCCGACGACCCGCCGCCAGACCCGCATGCCACTCGCGCTTTGCTCGACCACACGGCAACTGCGTTGCAATGGTTGCTTCAGCAGTTGCTCGACCACCCTGGCATCTTGCAGATCAAACCGGACTGAATACACGCTCAAACCTTGTTGACAGAAAGGAAATCCCAATGTCTGAATCGTCTCGTTTGTTTATCGCCCTCTTGCGCGCAAAAGAAATTTGCGCACCCGATGCATGGCCCGATGGGGTTGCCCTCTACTATGATCCCGGCGCCGTTTCTACCCACAGCGGGGAAACGCTCAGTTATTGTTTTCTAGAATCCGAGTACAGTTGGGGCAGTTATCTGCTCGGCGTCTACAGCAGTCATGACGCCAATCTAGACGACTCGCTGGCCCGGCGCGCGATGCGCCAGCTAGACCGCGAACGCAGTCATCGGCAAGCTAACCTGGTCGCCGGGTGGCGCGAACATGTGCGCCCAGAGGTGCAACCTGCTGCCACACAGTTGTACCGCCTGTGTTATGTCTTGCCCGATGA
>CAYZYE010000340.1:0-1930 GCA_964481205.1 uncultured Anaerolineae bacterium
TGGGCCAGGTGGCGGGCCAGGTGATCACTGTGGAGCGAATCGCGCATTTGGCCCAAGAAGCGTCGGCGCTGTTGACAGAACTCGGCTATGACAACATCCGGGTTCAGGTTGGCGACGGCACACTGGGTTGGCCGTCAGAAGCGCCGTATGATGCCATCATTATCACCGCCGCCGCGCCGGACATCCCCCCGCCGCTCCAAGATCAGCTGGCCGACGGCGGCCGCCTGGTGGCCCCGATTGGCCCGCGCTGGTCGCAAACCCTGGTTCGCCTCACGCGGCGCGGCGATCGATTCCAGACCGAATCACTGATCGGCGTCGCCTTTGTGCCGCTCATCGGCAAACATGGCTGGCGAGAACGGGGCGAGGTGCGCTTTCGAGGTTGAAATGGGAGGCGATCGCCGGGAATGAGGGATAAAATGGACAAAGAAGCACTGCTTTACGTTAAATTGGAAAACAAGGCCGTGCGCTGCGCCTTGTGCGCCCATCGCTGCACGATCAAACCCGGCGACAAGGGAATCTGCGGCGTGCGCGAAAATCGCGACGGAACGTTGTATACGTTGGTCTATGGCAAAACCATCTCTGCAGCCGTCGATCCGATTGAGAAAAAACCACTCTTTCATTTTTACCCCGGCGCGACGGCCTTTTCCATCGCCACAGTGGGCTGTAATTTTCACTGCGCGTTCTGTCAAAACGCCGACATTTCACAAGCGCCGCACGAGCAGCAGCACTGGGAGCGTTGGAGCCGCCAACTGGCGCCGGCTCAGGTTGTCAGCCTGGCCCAACAAAAAGGGTGCCGGGCCATCGCCTACACCTATACCGAACCCACCGTTTTCTTTGAATACGCCCGCGACTGCGCCGCGCTGGCCGCCTCGGCCGGCCTCAAAAACGTCTTTGTCTCAAACGGCTATATGACGCCGGAGGCGCTGGACGTGATCGGCGGGGACCTGCACGCGGCCAACATTGACCTCAAAGGAAATGACGAGTTTTACCGGCGGCTGTGCGGCGGGCGCATGCAGCCGGTGATCGATTCGATCCTCAAAATGAAGGAAATGGGGGTTTGGGTCGAAGTGACTACACTGGTGATTCCGGGGCACAATGACGACGAACAAACGCTGCGCGAGATCGCCGCGTTTTTGGCCTCGGTCGATCCCGACATGCCGTGGCACATCTCGCGGTTTACGCCGCGTTACAAACTGCTCGACGCGCCGCCCACGCCGGTATCAACTTTGCACCGCGCCGCCGAGATCGGCTATGCCGCCGGACTGCGCTACGTGTACGCCGGCAATGTGCCGGGCAGCCCATACGAGCACACTCGCTGCCCGGCGTGCGGACAAATTTGCGTCCACCGCCACGGATATTTTACTCGCAACTTGATGCACAAGCGCGCGTGCCCCACGTGCGGCTATGAACTGGCTTTTGTAATCTAGGACTCTCCCGGCGACCATCAATGCTGCTCGTCCAACGCTTCAAGCCACCAGCGGGGATGATCGTCTTGCAACCCGGCGCAATTGGCGCAAATCCGGCCCGACTGCCTGACAAATGACCTGAACTTGCGACCGCAGTGCGCGCATGTGACCAGGTGGGTGCTGTTTTTATAGTGAAAGGTCTGGCACTCGTCGCACCACACCACCCGGGGGTGGCAGCGAGCACAGAGATGCTTGACCACATATTTGTCATCCACGTCGACATACAGCTTTTTCCAACTCCAGTCCCACGTTCCCCAATCGACGGCCTCGTCGTGCATCCGCGCGCCGCACACGTCGCAAATGACAATATCGCCGATTGTCCCGTCTGAACGCTTTGCATACTGAATGCTCATGGTTACAGACTCGCTCTCCTTTTATTATCCAGTCCCTTTGACCGACTCGGGACAAGCATCGCCATGGCTCACCAGATCGCCCACGTCATTCTCCATCACAGGAAGATGTTT
>CAYZYE010000341.1:0-1904 GCA_964481205.1 uncultured Anaerolineae bacterium
ATGGCGGGCACGACGTAACCGCCCGCAACAATATCTTTCGCGACAACCTCGGCCCTGGGATTCAGGTGAGCAACGAAGACAACCAAAAGGTTTATGGCTATGTACTGGAAAACAATATCAGCACCGGCAACTATTTTGGCATTTACATCTGGAATTTTGGCACAAACGATTTCCCTGACCGGCGTATATTAAAGATGGCAGGTAACACATTCGAAAACAATCTCCAACAGGACATCCTGATCACCGCCTGGGAATGTCCCCCCGACGACCCCTGCGACTAGAAGCATGCTGAAAAATCTCCCAGCGCACCCGCCAACCACAGAGACGCCAGGAGCCACCGAGCTGGTTCCTGATCTTGATCGTCTGAACGCTTATAATGGTAAAATATAATGAGCCGTTTTTCTTATACGTTGATCAAAACAGACGCGCACACCCGCGCCCGCGCGGGCGTCTTTTCGACGCCGCACGGAGACATTCCCATGCCCGTTTTCGCCCCGGTGGGCACGCAAGCGACGGTCAAAACCGTCACCCCTGACGAGCTAGAGCAGGCCGGCGCGACGCTGATCCTGAGCAACACCTACCACCTTTACCTGCGTCCCGGCGCAGACCTGATCGCGCGGCTGGGCGGTCTGCATCGCTTTATGCGCTGGCCCCACCCCATTCTCACCGACAGCGGCGGCTTTCAAGTGTTTAGCCTGCAAGACCTGCGCCAAATCGACGAGGATGGCGTGACCTTTCGCTCCTATCTCGACGGATCGACGCACCGGTTTACGCCGGAAAAGGCCGTGGCGCTGCAAGAACAACTGGGCGCCGACATTATCATGTGTTTCGACGAATGCGCCGAACCGCACGACCGCGCATACAACGAGCAGGCGCTGCGGCGCACCCATCGCTGGGCCGAGCGCTGCCGGGCCGCGCAGCGCCGCGCCGATCAAGCTCTGTTTGGCATTGTCCAGGGCGGCATTTTTCCCGATCTCCGCGCGCGCAGCGCCGAATTTTTGACCCAACTCGACCTGCCCGGCTATGCCATTGGCGGGTTGAGCGTGGGCGAGTCCAAGGACAAGATGCACGCCATGCTCGATGTGGTCACGCCGCTGCTGCCGGAGGACCGGCCGCGTTACTTGATGGGCGTCGGGTCGCCCGAAGACCTCTTGGAAGGGGTCAGCCGGGGCATCGACATGTTTGACTGTGTGCTGCCAACGCGCACCGCGCGCAACGGCGGGCTGATGACGCGCGATGGGCGGATCAACCTCCGCGCCGCCAGGTACGCCGAGGACGGCGGGCCGATTGAAGAGGGGTGTGATTGTTATACCTGCCGGCGCTTTTCACGCGCTTATTTGCGGCACCTGCTCAAAGTGAAAGAAATGTTGGGCCTGCGTCTGGCGACAATCCACAATTTACGCTTTATGCTGCGATTGATCGGCGAAATCCGCCAGTCGATTCTGAACGGCGAATTTGCGGCGTTCAAACAAGACTTTCTCGGCCGCTATCGCATTGTGCCGCACGCGGTGCGGGCAGAGCAAAAACGAAACCGGATGGCAAATCGACGGCGGTTCAAGGGCCAATAAGCGCATCAAAACGTACCGGCGCTCGCTTGGCGCTCGGCCTGGATTGTCACATCCAGGCCCAAATTTCCACCGCGAGAGCGAGATTCTTCACTGCGCCGCCTGCGGCGGCTGGCTCAGAATGACAGATTACCCATGTCTCGTTCTAATATTAGAACATAACCACGTAATTCCTGATGATTGTATGGCGAGATTATACCCTCCGGGCCCCTCGGAGCAAACCGCGTAACTAGTGACCCAAATAATTTGGATGTGTTTCAAATGATTCGGGCGTTCGTAGCGTTGCCCCTTGCGGGCGCGGCCGGCGCGGTCTGTTTATGGCGGCGCAAAATCCCATGT
>CAYZYE010000342.1:0-1889 GCA_964481205.1 uncultured Anaerolineae bacterium
CGCTCTCCCAGCTTGGTCAAGAATACGAAATCGATCCAATTCGCGATTTGCGTCCTGTTTGTCCAAACTGCCATGCCGTCATTCATCGACGCAGTCCTGCTTATAGCATTAAAGAGGTCAAGATATTTTTACGTCAAGCGAATTGCCGGTAGTAGCCAAGATCGGTCTCACTGCTGAACAGCAGATTCAGGCATTACTCGAGGTCGAGGCAGCGTTTGCCGTGGAGCGATTGTGTTGACGGGGGGAAAATAACTTGGGACCCCGGCATTCATTCCAGAGCACGAATCTGGCGCAGCAGCCGGCCGAGCCGCCTTGTCTGATCGAGTTGTGGAAAATCGTCCAGCATGGCGGTGAACGTTTTGAACCACAGCCGAAAATCCGCGTACCGCCCCCAGCGAGCCATCGCTTTGGGCTTTTTGAACGACCACGGTTTAAACCCCGCAAAGTGTGTGCCATACAGCGCCGATAGTGTTGGATACCCGCTGAATCCACTGTAACGCAGATCGACGCTGCTCCATCGACCCGACCAGCGCATGGTCAAATACTGCATATCGGGCCAATCAAACTGATCGCCGACCAGACGCAGCGTTTCCGGTCGTTTGAGGTCTTGTCTGATCGCCTCGAACTCGGCCATCGAAGGTTGGAGGACAAACAGCGCGCCGCTGATGCCCATATTGGTCGCATCGCGCCTGACCCGGTCGGTGATTTCGGCGGGGATTTTGTGCCCATGCGGGCAAACGTTTTCGTAAATGCGATGCCATTTCCACGTGCCGTCGCGCTCGACGCTGGGGGGAATGATGTATCTGTTGTGTTCGTCATATTCAATCACGTGGGAACGGCGCTCATTAATGATCCCCGCCGGCGTCGGGAGGGCCAGGAGGCGGTCGTAGCGTCGCAAGGGCAGGACATCGGCGTCCAGGATGACAACTTGGTCGTACCGGAAGCCCAGATCACCGTCCCGCCCCAGGCGCAGGGCGTTGATGCGGGTGAACCAGTATGGTCGATCCTGGCGCTGTTGCCGTCGCTTGTGGGGCACAAAAATCTGCTCGACGTCGACCACGTGATCGAACAAAACGCCCAGCGCGGCGCGCGCGCCGGACGTAATCTGTTCTGTGACCAGGCAAACCAGGTCGGCGTCGATCTTTTGTTGGCGCAGCGCATAGGCCAGCACCAACGCGCCGGGCAAATAACTGTCGTTCCGCATCATAAAAGTCGCAAACGCATAGTGCGACTTTGGACGCGGCAGGCCGTGTGGCGGCATCGCCTTACCCTCGTCTCAGGTCGAACACCCACTGCGGCAGAGTGATTTGATCCGTCCCGTCCGGCGGGGGCAGGTAAGGTTTGATGTCGAGCACAGGAGTGCCGTCAAACATGTCCAGGTCTTGCACGGACAAAATATTGTTCTCGATTTTGGACAGACGAACGACGGTCAGAGCAATTGGATTGGGGCGGTGCGGCGTTCGCGTGCTCCAAAATCCAAGCAGCGGCAGTGCCGCGTTTCGCTGGGGGTGGATCAATGTCGGGGGCGCGTCCGGCGGCGCGAGGTGCAGGTAGCACAAGACGACCAGGTGCGAAAAGTCGTCCAGCCCGTTGAGCGCCGGCGTCCAGCGAGGATCGAGTTCGATGCGCGACCGCACCCCGCGCCAGGTAGGCGGCTTTTGGCCTTGCGGGTGTGAATTGCGCACCAGGCCGATGGGATGAAAGACAATATCCACGTTTCATATCCTTATCGTGTGTCAAACAGCGGTTGAAACCGCGCCTGACAAATGGCTTGAGCGTCCGGCCATTCCATCTGCTCCTGCCGGATCGCCAGATCCGGCAGCCGAACAAGTTAAATGCGACCAGCCTCGCCTCGCCGTTTTTGGCCTGGATTTGACAATCCAGGCCGA
>CAYZYE010000343.1:0-1857 GCA_964481205.1 uncultured Anaerolineae bacterium
GTTCGCGGATGGACTTGCCAAAGCGTCCCTGGTTCATCTTTTGTTTTTCGGCGGTCTCCCAGACGGTTGGTGGGGTGCCGGCAATCGCTTGAGCAGCCGGCGGGCGGCTTGCTGCACGACTTTTTTCGGGGCGTCGAGGAATGGTTTGGCGCGGTCTCGTATTTCTGGCGCCAGCGCCGGGGTGTGGGCGACGACGTTGGCCAGCCCGTTGAGCGCCAGTTTGGCGTGTTTGCCTGCCCATACCGTCAGCGCCTCGATCAAGATTGGGTAGGCCTGGCCTGCTTCTCGCGCGCCGACGCCGGCATAGTTGCCTATGGCGACCACGGCGTAATCGCGGGTGATGACGCTTTTGTCGGTGTGGATGTGTTGGCGCAGTGTGGGCAGCAGCGGCTCGATCACCGGGTCGGCATAGGCGGCGATCAGGGCCAGGGCGTGCATCGACTCCCAGCGCACGCGCGCTTTTTTGTGCCCCAGCAACCCGGCCAGGGTTTCGGCGTAAGGGGCGATCCGTTCGGGGCGTTCTTGGGCGACCATGGTCATCACTTCGGCGCAGTCGCCGAGCAGGCGGGCGTCTTGGCTTTCAAGCCCGGCGGCAATGTCGTCGAGCAGCGCAGGGTTTTCCAGGCATTGTCCGGCGACCAGCTGGTTGGATGCCTCGCTGCGGTCGCCGGTTTGGGAGGAAAGTTGATCTAAAATAGTCATTTTTCATCCTAAAGCTACGTCGAGCGTCATCATCACCGTAAAACCGAGCATCGCGCCGATGGTGGCAATGTCCGAGATCGACTCGCGCTGCGATTCGGGGATCAGTTCTTCGACGACGACGAAAATCATTGCGCCGGCGGCAAAGGCCAGGGCGTAGGGCAAAATGGGGCGCATCAGCACCACCAGCGCCGCGCCGAGCACGCCGGCGATCGGTTCAACGATGCCGGAGAGTTGTCCGTACCAGAATGCTTTGAACCGCGACATGCCCTCACGGCGCAACGGCACCGAGACAGATGCGCCTTCGGGCAAGTTTTGGATGCCGATGCCCAGCGTCAGTGCGATGGCGCCGGCGAGTGTGGCCGCCGGATAGCCGGCCGCCACTGCGCCAAAGGCGACGCCGACGGCCAGCCCTTCGGGAAAATTGTGCAGGGTGATCGCCAGGATCAAGAGTACGCTGCGGTGCCAGCTGGTCTTGATCCCCTCGGCCGATTCGGTGGGAAACCCGATGTGCAGGTGGGGGAGGATTTTGTCGACGCCCCACAAGAACGCGCCGCCAAGCAAGAATCCGCACGCGGCCGGTATCCAGGCTGCTATTTCGCCAATTTCCTCGGTCATTTCGATGGCCGGGGCCAGCAGCGACCAGTAGCTGGCGGCGATCATGACCCCGGCGGCAAAGCCCAGCATCCCGTCCAGTACTTTGCGGTTGATGCTCTTGAACATAAAAACCATCGCCGAACCGACGGCGGTGATAAACCAGGTAAAACCCGTGCCCAACAAGCCTTGCATAACGGGGGGGAGTGTGGCAAACCAGTCGATCATTGTGAACGTCCTTTGGGTTTTGTCTTTTGATAATTCTAGCACCAGAGCGTGCTGAAAACAAGTTCCTCAGTAAACCTGCCAACCGCAGAGCGCGCCGAGGTTGCAAAGAAATAAGGCATCGAGTGGCACCGTAAATATCCGCAAATATAAGCTAATCTCTGCGTTCCTGGCTAATCTCGATTTTTTCAGCGGCCTCCTGGTTGATAATATTGTACACGATTTTCGGGCGCTTGTCGAGCCGGTTGTATTTCAATTTGGGATCAGGGGTGACGCTCGTTTTACGCTCGGCCTGGATTGCCAAATCCAGGCCAAAAACGGCGAGGCGAGGCTGGTCGC
>CAYZYE010000344.1:0-1851 GCA_964481205.1 uncultured Anaerolineae bacterium
GGTTGCCCCCTAAATTGATTTTGCGCCGGCCCAAGTCAAATGTGTAGGGTGGCTAGAACTGCCTACAGGTGTCTACTCGACATATCCCAGTCCGCGCAATCGCTGCTGCACGATTTCATCATCCAGGTTGAGGGTCTGGCATCGTTTGCCCGTTGGCCGGCGAGAGGCGGCTTTTTCGACAAAGGATTCGAGTTGCGCGGTCAGTCGTTTGCGCCGTTTGGCCTGGAGGTGGATGGCAAGCGGGTGTTGTTCGCGGATGTCTCGTTCCAGGTCAAATATGGCCTCGCCGACGCCTTCAAACTGGATCAATTTGTAAATGTGCTCGTAAATCGCCCGGTTTGTGGCTCGACAGTCCAGTTGGTCGATCAAGTGCGGTTTGTGTTTGGCCATGCTCGTCAGCGCAAATTCGGGGGCATACGCCTCGCTGACCACGACCGGCGGGGGTTTTCCGGGGCTGCGCATTTCGCCAAGCAAGCTTTGGCTTTGGACATCCATCGCCGGGCTGTAATCTGTCTCGTAGACCTCGACGCCGGCCAGGTCCAGGATTGTGTGAAAAAGTTGTGTCGTCGAGACCGGGTTGGCGATCACGTGGGGTGTTTTTTGTCCGGGGCAGCGAATCAGCAGCGGGACGTGGATCAATTCCTGGTAGACGCCAAAGCCATGGCCCATGAGCTGATGTTCGCCCAGCATTTCGCCGTGGTCGGCGACGACGATCGTGGCGGTGTTGGCGCGGCGCGCGGCTCGTTCCAGCGATTCAAACAACTCGGCGAGGAGGTGATCCTGGTAGGCCACTTCGGCGTCGTACATGTCGCTGATCGTGCGCGCTTGCAGCGCGGTAAGCGGGTGGGTCAACGGGGTGATCCACTGCACGGCCTGGCGGTTAAAGGCGCGCATAAAGTCGCGCGCCGCGCGCTCCTGGCTCAAATGGGGCGCAAAGGTTCGGATAAAGCGGTCGGGGGGCAGATAGGGCAGGTGCGGTTCCATCAAGTTGATAAAGACAAAGTTTGGCTGCGACTCGTCAGTGGTTGCCTGTCGATCGATGAATTGGGCGGCGTCGCGGAGCGAACGCGCGGTGTCGCCTTTCCAGCGCGCGATGCGCGTCCACAGCGGCACCCAAAACGGGTTCAGGGCGGCCATGAAAATCCTGGTCGAGTTGGCAAAGATGTTTTGGATGGGGTACGAGACTTTGCGCACAAGCTGGGTGTATTGTTCCCACAATTTGGCCAAAGGCGTGGTCAATCGCCGGCGTACCCGCGCCGGGGTCGATGGGAACGCGCCGGAATAGTTGTAAAAGGTTTGAAAACCACGTTTGAAACCGTTGTTGAGCACGCCGACCAGGGGGTTGTTGCAAAACGCCATTGTGCGATACCCGCGCGCGCGCAGGCGTTGGGCCAGGGTTTTGAAACGCGGATCGAGCATGTCGCCCGCTTGGACGGTCAAGTGCGTGCTGGGCGGTTCGCCGCTAAAGAGCGATGCATGCGCCGGGATCGTCCACTGGGCCGGGGCGATGGCGTTTTCAAAGCGCGTGGATGTCCGGGCAAAAGCGTCCAGGTTGGGGGTGGTGTTACGGTGGTAGCCGTAGCAGCCAATGCGATCCAGGCGGTGGGTGTCCAGAACAATCAGGACGATGTTGGAGGCTTGTTCTGTGGTGGGCATAGGTTCTCATTTTCTCAGTTGCCAAGATAGTTCAGCTGTCGTTGGCGCGGTTTGCTGCTGCAAATACCGCACGCCGGGTATCGACGCCGCGCCGACAGCGGCCTATGTTACCACCATTGGCGGTTAAATGCAAGTGTGTTTCAAACGGCCGGCGCGTTTTTTGCGCAACCCGTGATTCCGTTGCGTGTTATTGGT
>CAYZYE010000345.1:0-1847 GCA_964481205.1 uncultured Anaerolineae bacterium
ATCGCCGGTTTTCCGGGCGAGACGCCGGCCGAGTTTGCGGCCAGCGCGGCTTTTGTCGAGCGGATGGCTTTTGCGCGGGCGCATATTTTCCCTTATTCGGAACGGCCAGGCACGCCGGCGGCCGAGATGCCGGCGCAGGTGTCTCCCCAGGTGCGACGCCAGCGCGCCAGGGAGATGAACGAGATTGCTGTGCGTAGCGGTATGGCATTTCGTGAGCGATTTGTCGGCCGGACGCTGCCCGTTTTGTGGGAAACACAGCGCGCGGATGGGCGGTGGTCGGGGTTGACGGAGCACTATATTCGCGTCTGGGCGCGCTCGGAGCGAGATTTGTCGAACACGCTCTGCGCGACTCGCTTGACGGCTGTGGAGGCCGGGGGGATGAGCGGCGTTTTGGCGGCCGGGTGAACCGGTCAGCCGGCGCGTTTGATGCGCAGCCGGGACGGCGGTTGCGCATCGCCGGTCAATACCTGGGCCAGCAGGCGGCGGTAATTGTTGCCCGGTGTGATCTGGCCCAAAACGGAGGGGTGCGTTGCGCCCGTGCATGCCGGGAGGACGCCGGGCCATCCGTGTAGCGTCAGGTAGCCCAGCACGGCAAACGCGATGGCTTCTTTGCCATCGCTAGAGAGGCCGAACGCATCCGACGAGTCGAGCGGCGTTTGTGTCCCCACCTGGCGGCGCAGCATGTCGACCAGTGTCGGGTTGTGCTGGCCGCCGCCGCTGAGGATGACCAGATCGATGTTTCCGGCAACAAAATCACGGTAGGCCTGGGCGATCGAGTGCGCTGTAAAGGCGGTGAGCGTGCTCAAGATGTCGAATTTGGTCAGGCCTTTGTCCAGCGCGCGATCGATGACGCCGTTGGCGAATGTCGCGCCAAACAGTTCTCGCCCGGTGGTTTTTGGCGGCGGTTGCTTGAAATAGGGGTGCGACAGCAGGTCGTCCAGCAGCGGGTGATGAATTTGTCCCTTTTTGGCCCATTTTCCATCCCGGTCGCATTTCAACGCGCCATGTGATAGACGCCAGGCGGCGTGATCGATCAGTGCGTTGCCGGGGCCGGTGTCGAAGGCGAAAATTGCTTTTCCAGGGGGATTGGCGCCCAGTACCGTTGCGTTGCCGACGCCGCCGATGTTTTGCAGGATGCGCGTCTGACCCGGTTCGTAAAAGAGCAGGTAATCGACATAGCTGACCAGCGGCGCGCCTTGCCCGCCGGCGGCGATGTCGCGCGGTCGCAGGTCGGCGATGGTGGTGACGCCCGTTTTTTCGGCGATCACGGCCGGGGCGCCAATTTGCAGCGTCGAGCGGATGCGTCCCGGCGCGACCTGGTGATAGATCGTCTGGCCGTGCGAGACGATCAGATCGATTTGGCCGGGCGCCAACCGGGTCTGGGCAATGGCGTTCAGCGCGGCGGCGGCAAAGGCTTGGCCGATCAGGACGTTGGCCTCGCAGATCGCTCTGGCGCTGCCTCGATGCGGCGGAAAGAGGTCGAGGATGCGCCGGCGCAGGCGCGCCGGGTGCGGCGATTCGACGAATGATAGTGTGGACATCCATAATGTATCTTGTTCGGCGGTCAGTTCGACGACTGCCGCGTCGATGCCGTCGGCCGAGGTGCCGGACATTAAACCCACAATGATCATCTCGGTGCGCTCCTGTTCGTCGATGGCTGTTTCAGTAGACTTGGCTTTTGTTGTACCATAAAAGGTGTGATTGCGCAACTGGTAGCCAGCGCTGGAATGCGGCCGGAATGCGGCCGCCAGCGCCGTCTGTTTACGGCGGCGCTCAAGGCGCAAGACGGCGCCCAAATAGTCAGGAGGATGTAAAATATGAAGTATCGCGTATTGGGACGTACCGGT
>CAYZYE010000346.1:0-1813 GCA_964481205.1 uncultured Anaerolineae bacterium
TAGCATAGCAGGCGGTTCAATTCTACAATCCAGCGGTTGAAACCGCGCCTGGCGATCCGGCAGCCGAACAAGTCAAATTGGGTGTCCGTAGCATCGCCCCTTGTGGGCGCGGCCGGCGTGGAGAATTGGCCCCAGTGGGTTGGTCAACATAAAGGCTGGCCCCTTTTGGAGACCAGCCTGGATGAGCTGTGCAAAACAAGACCCGGTCAGAGAGGTTTTATACTTGAAAATGCTTGAATTGCGGTAAATATTCTTTGTTCTGCTGCAACATCTCGTTGACCATTTGCTTGATCTCGGCCAGCGAGAGCACCGCCGCGGTGAGCGGATCATAGGCGATAGAGTGGAACACCAGCGTCGGATCGCCGCAGAGCGCAGCCTGGACGGCCATTTCTTCCACCATCACGCTGACGTGGTTGAGGGTCACGCACTGTGGCGGCAGCGGCCCGACGTGTACCGGGTGAAAGCCTTGCCGGTCGACAAACACCGGCACTTCGACACACGCCCCTTGCGGCAAATTGTCGATCAGGTTGTCATTGGACACGTTGCCGTTGAAACGGAAAATATCGCCGCCCATCCGGGCGTTGATGATCGAGGCGGCATATTCGTGACCGCGTTCCAGTTTGATTGGCGTCTCTTGATCGAGCCATTCGATGATTGAATCTTGCCAGGTGTGCGCCCGTTTGCGATATTCGTTGAGGATATAGGCGTATTCGCCGGGGTTCCAGCCAGTGCCGTGTGTGCAATATTTTTCAATCAGGTCGGGGCGTTTGCGGAACCACCAGTTGTACTCAGAGTTGTGCCCACTCGACTCGGTGACATAATAGCCCAGGTGCAAAAACATTTCGTTGCGCACCTGCTCTTTGTTGTAAATGTCCTCGTTTTCAGCGACCGCCTGACGGATCAACGGATACGCATCCTGACCGTTCCATTCGTAATCGAGATACCACGCCTGGTGGTTGATCCCGGCGCTGGTGTAGGTGATCTCGTCAAAAGGCGCGCCGATCCAGCGGGCGAGCATCATCGCCGTGCCTTGCACGCTGTGGCACAGCCCGGTCAGTTTGATGAACGATTCGCGCTGCATCGCCCGGCAGAGCATCGCCATCGGGTTGGTATAGTTGAGCAAGATCGCGTTGGGGCAGTGTTTTTCCATATCCTTGACGATGCCCAACATCACCGGGATCGTGCGCAGCGCGCGGAACACACCCGACGGGCCACGTGTATCGCCGACGTTGGTGTCGATGCCGTATTTTTTGGGGATCAAGATGTCGTGCTGCCACACGTCAACCCCGCCGGCGAGGATGGTACACAGCACCGCATCGGCGCCTTGGAGCGCCTGCGCGCGGTCCATCGTCGCCTCGACTTTGGCCGGGTAATGGCCCAGTTCGACGATTTTTTTGACGGCGCGCGTCGAAAAGTCGAGCCGCTCGGCGTCAATATCCATCAAGCATAGCGTCGCATCTTTGAGCAGCGGAAAGGTCAGAATGTCGCGCACCAACCCGCGCGTGAATCCAAAACTCCCGGCGCCGATAAATGTAATTTTGGTCATTCAATCTCCTCCAGGGCAATCGTTGGTAAAAAATGAATAGGGTGTGTTTCATTTGGGCGTCCGTAGCATCGCCCCTTATGGACGTGTGGAACAGGCAAAACAGTCACAAGGGCCGATGCTACAAAGCAAATAAAACACCCAAGTATACTCGATAATTTTGCCGATGCAAAACTGTGTGGGTCCGAATTTCAATCTGTCAACCGGTCAAGGCAGCGGCTTTTTGCTCTACAAACGCCGCTTTGACCCGTTCGACATTGCCGGGTACGG
>CAYZYE010000347.1:0-1757 GCA_964481205.1 uncultured Anaerolineae bacterium
TGCCACCACGGGATCACCGTCACCGACCAGCGCAAGGCGACGGTGAGAAATGACGTGGTGGGGAACAAGGTCAGCGCCACCAGCACCGGGCTGTTTGGCCTGGCAAAAATCAACGCGACGAAAAAGAACGGCGCTGTAAAGAACAAATTAATCATCCCCGAGATCTGCTGCCCCTGGCGCACTTTGGTCACCGACGCGCCGATGGCGGTCATCACCCCAATGATCAGCACAAACGTGGGGATGAAAAAGATTGCCACCAACAGGATAAATTCCCACGGTACCTCGACGACGGCCAGCGCGTCCAGAAACTGCGCGCCGACAACCAGCCCAACTATGGTGGTGGCCGTCCACAGCGCCAGCTGGGTAAAGGCCAGCCCCATCGTGCCCAGCGCCTTGCCGGCAATGATCTGCTCTGGCGACAATGAAGTGATCATCAACTCGACGGTGCGGTTTTCCTTTTCGTCGGCCACGGCTTGCAGCATTTGCCCGCTAGAGGTCATCACGGCGAAAAAGAGGAAAAACCCGGCGACAAAGGGCAAGATCAGGTTGATAAAGCGGCTTTCGCTAAACTCGCGCTTGCCGTCGAGCGAGCGCACGGTGAGGGTGACGCCCTGCTGCACCCGCGCGCCGATCTCTTCCGGCAGAGGTGCGGCCAGGTTGGCGCGCAAAAATTGGCGGAAATCAGCACGCACGGCGTCGTCCGGGTCATTGTCCCAAAAATAGAGCTGCACGCGGCGGGTCTGCATATAGTCGGCGGGCACCACGTAATAAGCCTGAATCTCGCCCGCCTCTAACGCCGCTTGGGCGCGCTCTTGATCGTCAAAGGAGCGCATGACGACCATTTTCTCGTCTTCCCGGAGCCGGGGCATCGCCGCCTCGGCCAACAAGCCGGATTGATCGACATAGCCCAACGGGCGCTCGTCGGTGTTGCGCACGGCGATATAGATGCTGACTCCCATCACCACGGCGATCAACAGCGGAATGCCCAGCGTCGCCAGCAAAAAGCTCTTTTTGCGTATCTCTTGACGATATTCGTGCCCGGCGACAAGCCACAGTTTACGCATCGCCCGCCTCCTCGACCGCCCGCCCGCCGACCACGCTGATGAAAATGTCGTCCAGCGACGGTTCGGCAATCTCGAAACGCTCGATTTTCACCTCACGCCCGGCCAGAACGCGAAAAACATCCTGCGGGCTGACGCCTGCTTCCAACGGCATGCGAAACACGCCGTCGTTCTCGCGCCGCACCTCGATTACGCCGGGGATATTGTCCAGATCGCCCTGCCCTTCGATGGTGACGGCATTGCCCGAAAAGCGGCGCTTGATCTCGTCAATCTGGCCGTACAACACCGTGTTCCCCCGGTCGATCAACACGATACGGCTGCACAACGCCTCGACCTGGTACATCTGGTGAGTCGACATGATGATCGTCTTGCCCGCCTCACGCTGCTCCTCGATTATAGCCTTGATCAAACGGGTGTTGACCGGATCGAGGCCGGAGAATGGCTCATCGACGATGATCAGGTCGGGGGCGTGCAACAAAGTTGCGATAACCTGCGCTTTTTGCTGCATCCCTTTGCTCAATTCTTGAATCTTTTTGCCGCGATGGTCGTACAGATCGAGCCGTTTGAGCCAATCGGCCAGCCGCGCGCGCGCTTCGGTCTGGCTCAATCCCTTGAGCATCGCCAAAAAGACGAGGGTCGATTCCAGCTTTTGGTCCTTGTACAGGCCGCGCTCTTCGGGCATATAGCCAATGCGGT
>CAYZYE010000348.1:0-1756 GCA_964481205.1 uncultured Anaerolineae bacterium
GGCTCACCCAACGCGGTTTCAACCGCTGGATTGTAGAATTGAACAGCCCTGGGGTCTGGATTTGGCAATCCAGGCCGAGCGCAATTATAACATACACAAAATACCGGACTTGGACGAGGTGTATTTTATGGTATAATGCTTTACTACCGTTATCGACTCGCTAATGAAACGAGAATAATGCGCTTTTCGGCGCTTGTCCCTGTCAACCGGAGGCAGAGCGTGCATCTACCAGATGATCCTTGTTCAGGAACCGAGGCATTTAATCTCGATGACATGCTTGTGGGCGAACTCGAATATATGCTCACCCATATGCTGATCGTCAAATATCCCGGCATTGAGCAGCAGGACGTGACCCAACTGCTGTTGGCGATCGATGCCGGCGACCTGGAGCAAATTGAGCGCCTGGAGGCCGATATGGCTCAAAAATCAGCGCGGTGGATGTTGGCCGTGTTGAACATCGATCGGCGGCGAGGGGGCGGGCAGGCGAGTGGCGGATGATGCCAATGGAAAACGGATGTCAATGAGAAACGTGTGGAACAGAATTGCATGGACGTTTGGGCGCGGCGCGGGAATCTGGACGCGCAATTTGACCCTGTTGGCGGTGGCCGTGTTTGTGAACCGCTTTGGGCAGGGTCTGTTTGGCGGCGCGCGCACCAACTTTTTCGTCAACACGCTGGGGATCACCGGCGGACAGGTCTTGGCTTTGGAGGGCATCCGCGAGATACCGGGTTTGGCGTTGATGTTTATTGCTGCGTTCACGATGCGCCTGCCGCTGTCGCGGCGCGCCTCTGTGTCGGTGGCAATCATGGGCGTCGGGTACGCGCTGTTTGCCCTGGTCCATTCTTATGCGGCATTGTTGGCGGTTGCGGTGACGGCCAGCCTGGGCATGCACATGTGGATGCCGCTCAACAGCACGCTGGTCATGTCGTTGAGCCAAAAAGAGAAAACCGGGCGCACAATGGGCACATTGAACTCGGTCGGCGCACTGGCCTCGCTGGTGGGGATGGGCGCGCTGGTGCTGATCGCGCTGCTGTTCCGAGATTTGCCGCTGCGCGTCTATTATGTGACCGGCGGCGTCTTTGTCGTCATCGCGGCGGCGCTGTTGTGGCGCATCCCGCCCCGCGTCGGCGAGACGGAGCAAGAGCAGCCACGCTTGTTGATCAAAAAGCGGTATTGGCTGTATTATGTGCTGACTTTTTTCCAGGGGTCGCGCAAAGAGGTGCTGAATTCGTTTGGCACGTTGGTGTTGGTCGATGCCTTTGACTTTCAGGTCTGGCAGATCAGCGCGCTGTTGTTTGTGAGCAGCATCGCCAACCTGGTGACCGGCCCTTACCTTGGCGCGCTGATCGATCGCTTTGGCGAGCGCAAGACGGTGGCGGCAAGTTATGTCGTTTTGATCCTGGGCTGTCTGGGCTTTGTGTTCATCGGCAACCCGTGGCTGCTGGTCATGGTCTTGATCGTGATCAGGTTGGCGGCGATGCTCGAAATGGGCGTGTCGATGTATGTACACAAAATCGCGCCTTCGGAGGAACTGACCCCGACGCTTTCGGCCGGGATCAGCATCAATCACGTCACATCGGTGATCATGCCCCTGGTTGCCAGCGCGCTGATGCCCAAGATCGGGTACGAGGGCATCTTTATGATGACCGCCGGCCTGATTGTACTCTCGCTGCCGTTTGCGCTGGCGCTCCGGACCGCGCCGCCGACGGTGTTACAACCCAAAATCGCCGGCGCGGACTAGAAGCGCGCTGAAAAA
>CAYZYE010000349.1:0-1665 GCA_964481205.1 uncultured Anaerolineae bacterium
TGCCAGAAAAACCCGTTTGTGTAGGTTGCCGAACAAAACTGTAGGGTGGCTAGATCTGGCGCCGCCAAGGAGGATAATGTACAATGAATAACGTAAAAATAGGTTTTGTTCCTTCCTACCGGTTTCGCTACACCGAATGGGTCCAAAAAATGCGCGACGATTCGCTGGCCGCTTTGGCCCGGCTCGATGGGCTGGATGTGGTCGCGCCGCAAGCGGGCGAGTTGGACGCGCTCAACGGCCTGACCCCGCACGGGATGGTTCATACTCTCGATGAGGCCGAGGTGGTCGTCGCGTATTTTGTCCGCGCCCAGGTTGATGCCTTGATCCTTTGCCCGCTCGACTTTGGCGACGAGCGTTCGGCCTGCAAGATCGCCGAAAAGCTCGGCGTGCCGGTGTTTTTGTACGCGACCAAAGAGCCGCCCGCGCCGGACGATCCGGGTCTGAGCCGCGTGTCCGACTCGTACTGTGGCAACCTGTCGATGGCTTCAGGGCTGTACCGGCGCAAAATTCCGTTCCATTACGCCGGGCTGTTTTTCCCGGATGAGGCGGCGTTCCGCGCCGAGGCGCAAGATTTTGTGCGCGCCGTGGCCGTGATCAAGGCGCTCAGGAACGCGCGCATTGGTCAGGTGGGTGTGCGTCCCGGCACGTTCGAGACGGTGGGCTATGACGAAGCGGCAATGATCCAAAAGTTTGGTCAGAACGTGATTTACGCCAATCTGAGCGACGTTGTGGCTCAGGCCAGGTCGTTGGCCGACGATGACCCGCGCGTGCGGGAGATCATTGCCGATTACCGCGCCCGTTATGCCACAATCACCGTCGGCGACGCTTATTTGCACAGCGCGGCCAGGCTCGAAACGGCGTTGGTGGATTTTTGGGAACGCCACAAATTGTCCGCGTTGGCGATGCAGTGCTGGCCCTCGATCCAGCGTGAGATGGGTATCTCGGTTTGCGCCACTTTTGGCCGGTTGACCGAAAGGGGGATGCTCACCGCCTGCGAGGCCGACGTGCTCGGCGCGCTGTCAATGATCGTCCATTATTATGCCGCGCTGGGGCAAAGTGTGCCGCATTTTGTCGATTGGACGATCCGCCATCGCCAAAAGCCCAATCAGTTGTTGGCCTGGCACTGCGGTAACGCGCCGCTTTGTCTCGCCCGGAACCCCGCCGAGGTTGCGCTGCGCTCGCGTATGGATATGCAAGGCAAACTCGACGTGCCCGAATCTGACCCCCAAGCGGGGCTGTCGCAGTTTCAGCTCAAGCCGGGGGTGGTGACTTTGTGCCGTCTGGTCGAGTACGATGGCGAATGGAAGATGTTGATTGTCATGGGCGAGATCGCGCCTGCGGATGATACGTTGGCCGGCACCTGGTCGTGGGTCGAGGTGCGGGATCACGATCTCTTGTATCGCACATTGATCGAAGAAGGGTTTATCCACCACGCGAGCATGATCCACGGCGATCAACGCAAAGCGCTGCAACTGGCCTGCAAGTTTCTGGACGTCAAGGCGGTGGTGGTCGAGTAAAGCGCGCGCCGTGAGCAGCCGCGCGTTGCTCTAGACGATCGCTAAAGAACCCAAGATTAACCGCAAAGCAGGGTTGTTCAATCCTAATTTGTGCAAGTCACTGCTGGCGGGGACTCGTCGCCGTAGGGGGACGACCAGCCAACGGCTC
>CAYZYE010000350.1:0-1662 GCA_964481205.1 uncultured Anaerolineae bacterium
AGATTACCCAGGTCTCGTTCTAGTCTAGAACCTACCCGCGTAACTCCTGCCTTGTTTTTCTCTGCGCTCTCGGCGGTTGGCAGGTGTACTGGCGTATTTTTCAGCACGCTTCTAGTAGGGCAGGTGCGAATCGCTAAACGAGATGTGTTGTTCCTGCAAGGTTTGGATTTGGCCGCCCAGTTTGCGCCGCCCGATCTCGGCGCGTACCAGATTGTCGGCGATGATTTGAATGTCGATCTCGCCGGAGGCGCTGGTTTCGATCTGCAAGTGCAGCCAGGCGCCCAAATAGGCATTGAACACCAGGACGTGGCTGGCCTGACGCTCGCTCCAAATCAGGGTGCGGTGCGCCGGGACGATGCGCCGCGTGGCGGTAATGTATTCGGCCTGCGGGTACAGGCGGATGCAAAAGCCCTGCAAATGGACGACCGAGGTTTCAAAGCGCCCGTACAGCGTCGTGTCAATGATCTCGATCCGTTCAGCTTGTTGAGCGCGCTTGTCTGCGCGAGGCAACTGGTTCAGCGGCCCGGTCAGCAGGTAATAGCTGGTGTCGTTTTCCAGCGGCGCAAAGAACGCGGCAAAGGTGCGCGCGTCCGGGTTGAGCCACAACTCGTCGACCAGGCCGCGTGTCCACTGCTCCCGCACCTGGGCCAGGCGGGCTTGTTGTTCCGCCGACGGGTTGAGCGCCGTCCAGTTTTGGCCGGGCGAAAGGTCGTTATAGATGCGCTGCCAGACGCGCTCCATCGCGCGGTCGCGGACCCAGCTTTGTCTGCCGTCGGGGAAAATGACCCGCACGCCTGTGCCGCGATCGCCGGCATAGATGGGGGTGAACAGGGCGGCGTGCTGCTGGTGCGACCGGCAGCGTTGCGCGTCGAATTCGGCGAGCGGGTAGAGCTGCACGCAAAACGAGTTGGCGAAATTGTAGACCGGAAAGGTCGCCAATGAACTGGTTCCCTCCTGGATCGGCAACAGTTCGCTGTGCTCGCGTTCGCGGCCGTCGTCGTCCAGGCGGGCGGTTTGGTAAAAGACAAAGTGCCCGCCTTGAACCACGGTCAGCACGCGCCGCTTGATCGGATCGAGCCAGCGGCGCATAAATTCGGCTTGTTCGAGTTTTTGGCGGGCGATTTCCAGGTCGTCGGTCGAGGGGGTGGTGTAGGCGTGCTCGATGGCCCGGATCGCGCCCAACATCTCTTGCACGGCGCGGTCGGGGAGGTGGGCGTACTCGGCGTGCAAAAAGGCTTCCAGCGAGGGCGCGACCAGCTGCGCGCCGGCGATGTCGTGCCCGGCCAGGTTGAGAATATAGTGGACCGGCAGCGCAAGCCCGGTGGCGAGTTTAAAGCAGGTGTTTGGATCGGGCAGGCTTTGCTCGCGCACGATCTTGCTGATCGTCGTGTTGCTCAACAGGCAGGCTTTGGCCATTTCGCGCTGCGACCAGTTGCGCGTTTGCATCTCGCGCAAGAGCAGCGTTGATATCGAGTGCGTTTCATTTGTCGACACGGGGCATCCTCTGTGGGGCTGGCGTTGACATGACGTAAATGGTATGGACACATTATACTAGAATCGGCGGCCGGCGTCAACATGGAGCGGTTCTTTCGTTGCCGGTTGGCGACGGAATCCCCATTCCCAGGCTCTCGCCGGATTGCCAAATCCGGCGAGCCAGGCGCC